>DCIW01000178.1:0-383 GCA_002317225.1 Prevotellaceae bacterium UBA1716
GCGCTGTAAATTGCACAAAAAGTGCGTTATTCGCCCCTTAACTGAACGTTTTATGTCATACTTTTAGTCGTTTTACGTCATACATCTGGTCGTTTCCATCATTCCAACCTTTGGGAACTGTCGTTTCCACCTTTGGAAACGCTCGTTCCCACGCGTGGAAACGCTCCTCATGACTGCTAATATGGAGGTTTATGGATGTTTGGTATACAACATCCATAAGGTAACAGTCAATAATTCAATTAAATATAAGAAAAATATGGAAGATGCAAGTTTTTTTAAAAATATTGTGTAAGATGATTCTTTTTTGTTAACGTTCGCCTTCTGCGCTGAGAACCTAGAAGAGTTCGCCCATAGGTCGAAACCTTTGATTATCCACTACTAAT
>DCIW01000178.1:512-21438 GCA_002317225.1 Prevotellaceae bacterium UBA1716
ACTACGTGCGTTTATATAATTACGCGTGCACAAAAAGGTGGGCAGGCGAATATGTAAGATAGAACTATATTTGTGAGACAGTCACTTCGAAAATATATATACACAGCATTCGTAATGTTCGCTATCAGCACTATTGCTTTGGGTATAAGTAATAGGGCCGATGGTGCGTTGTATAACATTTCAAGTGCAAGTGAAGCTCCTAACTCCACTCCCCCAACTCCTCACTCCTCACTCCTAACTCCTAACTCTTCCGACTCCATCAAGGTTCGCAAGACTGACTACCCTCACGGAGAACACCCAGAATATTATTCGATGGACCTCGAGAACCCTGAAAATCTCAAGCAAGACACTTGCGAATACGACGATAAGATGGGACTCTTCCGAGTAGGTACCAAATTGGGAGACAAGTTCTTAACTGCCCCATCGCTCCTCACCCCACACGAATATCTCAAGTGGACTGAGCGCAAGCAGATGGACAACTACTTCAAGGTGCGCAACGACTCCCTCTTCATGTCGAAGGGTAAGGGTAAGTTCGACTTTACCGACATGAAGTTCGATCTTGGACCAGCAGAAAAGATATTCGGTCCTGGTGGCGTTCAAATCAAGACTCAAGGTAGCGCAGAACTCAAGATGGGCTTCACATACAAGTTTACCGACAACCCATCTCTCTCAGAGGCAAACCGCAAGCAGACAACTTTCGACTTCGACGAGAAAATCAATCTCTCCGTAAATGCTAAGGTGGGCGACAAGATGGACTTCAATATCAACTATAATACTGAAGCCACCTTCGAGTTCGACTCCAAGAACCTCAAACTTGCTTACGAAGGCAAGGAGGATGAAATCGTAAAACTTCTCGAAGCGGGTAACATCACGTTCCCTACCAACTCGAGCCTTATCCGCGGTTCCACATCGCTCTTCGGTCTGCGCACCGACCTTCAGTTTGGCAAACTCAATATCCAAACTGTTGTCAGTCAGAAGAAATCGCAGTCAAAATCGGTAGGCAGCCAGGGTGGCAGCCAGCTCTCCACCTTCGAAATCCAAGCCTACAACTACGACGAGAACCGTCACTTCTTCCTTGCCCACTACTTCCACGACTCGTACGACAAGGCTTGTTCCACACTCCCAAATATCATGAGCGGTGTGACAATCAACCGTGTCGAAATCTGGGTTACCAACACAGGTGGTGCAACCGAGAACACGCGTAATATCATTGGTTTTGTCGATCTTGCAGAAGGCAAGAAGATAAGCAACCAAATGTGGACAGGCACAGGCAGTTCGCTTCCATCAAACAACGCCAACGACCTCTATGGCACTATGGTAAATACCTACCCTGAGGCTCGTAACGTGGACCAGACAAGTAAGGCACTCGACCCGATCCTCACCGGTGGTATCGACTACGAGAAGATTGAGAATGCACGACTTCTCTCTTCAAGCGACTACACCCTAAACAAGTACCTCGGCTACATCTCGCTCAAGTCGAACCTCAACTCCAACCAGATTCTTGCCATCGCCTACGAATACACTTATGGCGGACAGACATATCAGGTGGGCGAATTCTCTGCCGACCAAAAGGACGCCGACAAGGCGCTCTACGTAAAACTTCTCAAGAACACCAGCAACTCGCCTAAGATAGGCAACTGGGACTTGATGATGAAGAACGTGTACTCGCTCAACACCAACTCGCTCCAGAAAGAGAAATTCAAGCTCGACATCAAATACTTGAACGACGTCACCGGCGTTGCCCTCTCATTCCTTCCAGAAGAGAAATTTAAGAGTACCACGCTCCTCAAGATGATGAACCTCGACCGCTTGGACGACAACGAAAAGACAAATCCTAACGGCCGCTTCGACTTCTTGGAGGGCTACACCGTGCAGTCGTCGTCGGGACGTATCATCTTCCCTGTGGCAGAACCGTTCGGCGACTGGCTCCGACAGCAGATTGGCGACGATGCCATTGCCGACAAGTATTGTTACGACGAACTCTACGACAACACAAAAACTGCGGCAAAGCAGATAGCAGAGAAAAATAAGTTCACACTCACGGGCGAATTCAAAGGTACGAGCGGGGCGGAAATCGACCTCGGAAGCATGAACATACCTCAAGGTTCGGTAGTTGTGACTGCCGGTGGTGTAACCCTTACTGAAGGTTCTGACTATACCGTCGACTACTCAATGGGACGTGTCACCATCATCAACCAGAGCATCCTCGATGCGAATACCGATATACGTGCCACTACCGAGACTCAGGAGGAATACGGTTCGCTCAGAAAGACAATGTTGGGCTTCAATTGGAAATATGATTTCTCCAAGAACTTCCAGATTGGTGGTACACTCCTCCACCTCAGCGAAAAGCCTCTCACCACAAAGGTGAATATGGGTTCGGAACCTCTCAACAACACACTCTGGGGCATGAACCTCAACTGGAAGCAGCAGTCGCAATGGCTCACAAATATGATCGACAAGATTCCGCTCATCAACGTGAGTCAGCCATCCAACATTTCGCTCACGGGTGAATTTGCTCAACTCTCTGCGGGACAGGCAAGCGGAACTCAAGGCAATGCATCTTACCTCGACGACTTCGAACGTACCAACACGAAGATTTCGGTAAGCGCACCTCAGGAATGGATGCTATCATCCACACCTTCACATCTGCAGTATGGCAACCTCTCTAACGATGTCAAGTACGGCTATAACCGTGCACGACTCGCATGGTACAATATCGACCCTCTCTTCACACGCCGAAGCAGTTCGCTTACTCCTGCACACATCAAGATCGATACTGAGCAGCTAAGTAATCATTATGTACGTGAGGTGTACGTGCGCGAGGTTTATCCAAACCGAGACACAAATACCGGTGAGAGCAACACACTCTCTATCCTCAACCTTGCCTACTACCCTGAAGAACGTGGTCCTTACAATCTCGACCCCGATCTCAAACGCGACGGTAAGCTCAATTCGCCTTCGAAGCGTTGGGGCGGTATGATGCGTAAGATTGATACGAGCGACTTCGAAACTTCAAACGTCCAGTTTATCGAGTTCTGGATGCTTGACCCATTCATCTACACAAAAGACACCCTGAACATCGGCGGTGACCTCTACTTCAACCTTGGCGACATCAGCGAGGATGTCTTGAAGGACGGTAAAAAGGCCTACGAGAGTGGTATGCCTGTGGGCGATAGCAAGAACTACACCGAAACCGTTTGGGGACGCATTCCAACGGAGAAGTCGGTTATCTATTCGTTCTCCAACGAGAGTGGTGCTCGCAAAAAGCAAGATGTGGGTTTCAACGGACTTACCGATGCGGAGGAGTTGACCTTCCCTGCATACAAGGAATACCTCGACAATATCAAGAATGTGGTTGATGATAATACATTCGGAAAAATCCAGAACGACCCTGCCGGCGACAACTACCACTATTTCCGTGGCAAAGAATACGACGCACAAGAGGTGTCTATCCTCGACCGATACAAGCTTATCAACCAACCTCAGGGCAACTCGCCAAACAACAGCGATGTGGACGAGAGCTACTCCACTGCCTACAAGTCAACTCCTGATGCAGAAGATGTGAACGGCGACTTCACCATGAACGAGTACGAGAACTTCTTCGAATACAAAATCAGCCTCAAACCTTCGGACATGAAGGTGGGCTACAACCATATCGTTGACGAACGCGAGGCTTCGGTCACTCTCCGCAACAGCCACAAGGAGAATGTGAAGTGGTATCTCTTCCGCATTCCAATCGACGACTATGACAATAAGGTGGGTTCAATCAACGACCTCTCGAGCATCCGCTTCATGCGTATGTATATGACTGGTTTTGAAAAACCTATCGTGGTACGCCTTGCGAGTCTCGACCTCGTGAGCGGCGAATGGCGCAACTACCAGCAACCTCTTTTCACAGGCGACAAGCCAAGTGTGAGTGGTACTGTCCGCACGGCTTCCGTAAATATCGAGGAGAACAACGATAAGACTCCAGTCAACTATGTTCTTCCTCCTGGTGTCACTCGTATTCTCGACCCTTCACAGCCTCAGCTCCAGCAGGAGAATGAGTCTGCACTCCAGATCGAAGTTGAGAATCTTGCGAGTGGTGATGCTCGTGCCGTTTACAAGACTACACGCCTTGACCTCCGCCACTACAAGCATCTCCAGATGTTCGTACACGCCAACGCATTTGAGGGCGACAAAGAATTGCAGGACAATCAGATGAGTGTATTTATCCGTCTCGGTTCGGACTACAAGAACAACTACTACGAATACGAAATTCCATTGAAACTCACTCCTGAGGGCCATTACGACACGTATTCGGCATCGGGTTGCGGAGCCGTTTGGCCAGAGGAGAATATGCTCGACATTGATTTCGAAGTGTTCACCAACCTCAAGCACGAGCGTAACAAGGCGAGAGCTTTGGGTGATGCAAGTTATACACAACTCTTCTACAACTACGATCCTGACAAGCCTAACAACAAGATCAGCGTGATGGGTAATCCTTCGCTCGGCGAGGTGAAGACCATGATGATTGGTGTTCGCAATAACGGTCGACGTACCGGCAATGTGGAAGTGTGGGTCAACGAACTCCGTATGCAGGACTATGCAAACGAAGGCGGTTGGGCTGCACAAGGCAACATGAATATTCAGTTGAGCGATATTGGTTCGGTCAACCTCACCGGTCATGTCGAGACAGCAGGATTCGGCGGACTCGAAGAGGGTGTGACCCAGCGACGTGATGACAACCTCTACGAATGGAGTGTGACCACTCAGTTTGAATTCGGCAAGCTCTTCCCTATCAAGTGGAAGATGCAGTTACCTCTTTATTATTCATATAGTTGGAGAAAGATTTCGCCAAAATATAATCCGTTCGATACGGATATGCTCCTCAAGGATGCCCTGAGCGAATGTGCCACTCAATGGGAACGCGACTCGCTCTCATCTATCACAGAGAGTGTGACAAAGAATAAGAACTTCTCGCTTTCTAACTGGAAGTCGAGCTACACAAGTCGTGTGCCAATGCCTTACGACCCAAGCAACTTCGCCGTTAGCTATTCTTATAGCCAGAAGTATAAGACTGGCGAGGCTACGGTTTATGAAAACGAGGAGAACTGGAAGATGAACCTCTCGTATAATTATTCGCCTAAATACAAGACTTTCGAGCCATTTAAGAAACTCAAGGGCAAGTCGAAGTGGCTCGACATCATCAAGGCACAGAACCTCAACTATCTGCCCCAGAGTTTTTCATTCAATACGGACATCTCTCGCGAGTATTATGAGTTCCAGGAGCGTGATATTGATGCTGGCACTCAGTTGCCTATCACATTCTCTGATCGTTTCCTCTGGAATCGTGACCTCTCAATCCGTTGGGATATATTCAAGAGTCTGAAACTCACTTACACATCTCAGACTCATGCAGAAATCGAAGAACCATACACAGTCATCAACAAGGACCTCTATCCTGATGAGTATAGTGCTTGGAAAGACAGTATCAAGCATAGTCTTGCCCATTTCGGTCGTCCGCTCAAGTATGCAACCACTTTCAATGGTTCATACTCTGTACCTCTCAATAAGATTCCTGCCCTCGACTGGTTGAGTGCTGATGGTTCGTACAATTCAACTTATGGTTGGTCTCGTGGAAATGTACTCGAAGACGGAAGCACCCTCGGTCATACAGCCACTACTCAGCGCACTATTAATGCCAATGGTAAGATAAACTTCGAGACTTTGTACAAGAAATCGAAGTTCCTCGCCGATGCCGAGAAGCGTTTCTCAGGAAGTGCCAAGAAGAATGACTCACGCACCAAGAACAATGCGAAGACCCCAAAGGACACTAAGAACGCTGGCAAGCCTGGTTCTGAGGATGCAAAAAATGGCAAGAACGGAAAGGATGGAAAGGAAGAGAAGAAGTCGAAGGGCTTCACTCAGGAGGTAACGCTTTGCGACACACTCTACACCGAACTCAAGCATGGTCAGAATTCTAAGCGCCTCATCGTTCGTGCAACAACGAAGGAAGGCAGAACTTTCGATCTCGACTATAAGAAGGTGGATGCAAATACCATCAAAATCAAGAACCTTGACACTACAACCATTAAGGTTAATGTGATTGCAAAGAAGCCGTTCGATGATGAAGTGTGGTATAAGGCAGCACAAATTGTAGCCCGTGGATTGATGCTCGTGCGCAACGCAAGTCTTTCATATAAGAACACATACGCTCTCACTCTTCCAGGTTTCAGTACTGAGGTGGGTGATGCATTTGGTCAGAAGAAGGTGAACGGAATTCTGTCTCCAGGTCTTGATTTTGCTTTCGGTGCCATAGGTGATAGTTATATCGAAAAGGCAAAGGAGAGAGGTTGGCTCATGGATAACGAGAACATCACTACTCCTGCATCCACAAATGCTATGGAGGATGTACAGCTCAAGGCTACTCTCGAACCTGTCCGCGACCTGAAGATTGACCTTAATGCAAGTCGCACGGTCAACAAGTCCCGTTCTACTCACTTCATGTACGAAGGTTCGCCTGTGACTCAGAGCGGTTCGTTCAATATGACTATCATCTCTGCTGCAACAGCATTCTCTGCAAGCGGAAATATTGGCAACAACTATTATTCAAAGCCTTTCAATAAGTTTGTCGAGAACCTTACAACCATCCAGAACCGCTTGGAGAACAAGTATTCGGGATATACTTACCCTAAGTCTGCGGGCGACTTTGCCGGTCAGAAGTACAATAAGGCGAATGGTGGTGTGGACGTGTATTCTTCGGATGTCATGATTCCTGCTTTCCTCGCTGCTTATTGCGGAAAGGATGCGAAGAAGTCACCACTCGACATCTTCCCTAGCCTTGCGAGCATATTGCCAAACTGGAGCGTCAGATACTCTGGACTTAGTAAACTCGGTTGGTTTGCTGATCGTTTCAAGAGTTTCAACGTAAACCATGCTTATAAGAGTGTTTATGCTATTGGTGCCTACAACTCGTACACAAGCTTTATGTCATACATGAATGATATTGGCTTCATTACTGACGTAACAACCGGCAACCCAATTCCAAGTTCGATGTACAATGTCTCTACTGTCAGCATCAACGAGTCATTCTCTCCTCTTATGGGTGTTGACATGACTTTCACGAGCGGACTTACTGCAAAGGCTGAATATCGCAAGACTCGCACTTTGAACCTCTCGATGACAAGTGTCGCCCTTACCGAAAGCAATAGCGATGATATCGTTGTAGGTTTTGGTTACAAACTCAAGGACCTCAATCTCTTCGGTGCGAAGAAGATTCAGAGCGACTCGCCAAGCAAGAAGAAGAAGAACAGCAAGAACTCTAAGAAGGACGAAAACGAAAGCAAGAATAATTCTCGAACTTCATCATCTCGTAACAATTCTAAGGCTGTCAGCCACGACCTTGATATTCGTGCCGACTTCTCTTACCGTATGCAAAATGCACTCAACCGCAATATCCAGACTGCCGTCACAACTGCTACAAGTGGTGCAACCGCCTACAAGCTTGCCATAACAGCAAACTATACTTTCTCTCGCTTGCTCACTCTCAGCGGATATATCGATTGGCAGAAGAATGTACCTTTGGTTTCAACTTCATCATATCCAACAACTACTGCTGACTTCGGTATTAGCATGAAGTTCTCGTTGACGCGATAGAAAGTTGGAAGGCTTTGAAGTTCAAGATTGGGAAGTGGAATTACCAGGTTGGGAAATCGGAAGGTTAAACATAAGATATGAACAGTAAGGACATCATACTTCAGTTTATCCGTAGCCATGATTGGGACGGGATGGACAGGATGCTCCGAGGTTTGAGCAATATGGAGTTCAGACGAATGGAGCAGGCTGTTCGTGTGTCTGTCTTGCCTTCTTTAAGCAATGATTTGTACTGGGAAAGTCTTTTACACCTTATTATATTTAAACGTGCAGCCTTCATTTCGGGTATCACATCATGTGGACATCTTATAAATGATGGCACTCTCGCATTCGATAATAATAGTGTCGAAGCACTTTACGAGCATCTCAAAAACACTAATCCCGATTCACTGACCAAGATGGCAAACATGCTTCTGCCACTCATGAAAGATGAGAAGCAGATAACGGAAATGTTCGAGGCTTTCCATATCGACAACGACATCACACGCCTTGCAGTCCTTCTCAAAGTGGATTCGCCCTTGTCCTACTACCTAATCTTCAAAACTCTCAAGATGGTTGATGACCGGCTCGTTGCACGCAAATGTTGCCTATCAATCATGAAGCGAAACACGGACATGGCTTTTAATGCAGTAAGCCTAATCAAGACGTTCTGGGCATTAGACGATTTACCCGCCCGTTTCTCACTCAACATTCCGGAATACGAGTTGAACCATATCGAACGCAACTATTCTAATTTCGAACATATCCTAAATGGCAAACGACCTAAGATTTAGAAAAAACTCAAATTAGTAATCGACATATAACCAGCATACAACCTAAGATTTTTGCGATGAAATCCCTTTCACTTTACGAGTTGAACAACCTTGTTCGCTCCACTCTCGAAAACACCATGTGTACCTTCTACTGGGTTCGTGCAGAGATAAGCAGTTTGCAATTCAACCGCCACTGCTATCTCGAACTCGTACAGAAAGATGAGCGTGGACAAGGCATCATGGCAAAGGCTCGTGCTCAGATATGGGCCAATAAATGGTATGCTATCAAGGGACATTTTGAACGAGTTACGGGACAAGTTCTCTCTGCCGGGATGGAAGTGCTTATTCAGGTTGAAGTAACATTCCATGAACTCTATGGCTATTCGCTCAACATTTCGGACATCGATCCCACTTTTACCTTAGGCGATATTGCACGCAAAAGAATGGAAATCATACAGTCGTTGAAGAATGAGGGTGTGTATGATATGAACAAGGAACTTCCGCTTCCTCGACTTCTCCAACGAATTGCGGTTATCTCTTCAGCTACTGCCGCTGGTTATGGCGACTTCTGCGACCAACTTAATAATAACAAGTTTGGACTTGCTTTCCACACCCAACTATTCCCCGCCATCATGCAGGGCAACGGAGTGGAGGAAAGTGTGATTGCCGCACTTAACCGCATTGCTGAAGATCTTGATGATTGGGACATTGTTGTCATCATAAGAGGAGGAGGGTCGGTTACCGACCTTTCGGGTTTTGACACTCTTGCCCTTGGAGAGAACGTGGCACAATTCCCTCTTCCCGTCATCACAGGTATTGGTCATGAACGTGATGATACGGTTATCGACATGGTTTCCCATACCCGTGTCAAGACCCCAACGGCAGCAGCCGAATTCCTTATACATCATCAAGCGGAAGAATTAGGCAAAGTGGAGGATTTAGCACTTAGAATGTTCAACTCCACTATCTCCATCATCCAAGACGAAAAGCATAGATTGAGCATACTATCCAACAAACTCCCCACCCTTTTCGAAATGATTAAGCAACGTGAAAATGCTCGTCTCGACCGCAACTTCATCACACTTCAGAGTCTTATCATCCAGAAGACAGCGAACGAGAAGAGTTTAATTGAAAACAAACTCCAACGTCTCGTATCTGCCACAGAAGCATTGCTTACGAGTCAGCAACACAAACTCGAAATGCTGCAGACAAAAATGGATGGAGCCGATCCACAACGTATTCTCAATCTTGGTTTTAGCATCACACGCATCGACGGAAAAGCCGTACAAGATGCCTCAACCTTGCATGCCGGACAAGCCATCGAAACAACCCTCAAATCAGGAACAATCAAATCAACCATACAATGAAAAAAGAAGAACTCACATACGAACAGGCAATGCAGAAACTATCTGCTATCGTACAGAAAATAGAGTCGGGACAGATGGACATCGACTCCCTCGCGACCAACCTCAAGGAGGCAAAAGAGCTTATTTCATTTTGTAAAGTCAAACTTACAAAAGTTGAAGCAGAGGTTAAGAAAACCCTTGAAGATTAGGGTGTTTTTTAACGTATATGCAAAAATATCATAAATAAACGTACATATTTTTGCCTAGTAATTTTTTTATTTGTATCTTTGCACCGAAGATTGGAGATATGCACCTTTCCGTAATGGACCATATCTCAAGTATTAATTGAATATAGTAAGAGATTATCAAACAACAATATGGAGAAAACATTAGTTATTTTGAAGCCGGGTGCAGTACAGCGCGCTCTCGTAGGTGAAGTTACAGCACGTTTCGAACGTAAAGGCTTACGCCTTGCTGGTATGAAGATGATGCAACTAACAGACGAGTTGCTCGATGAGCACTATGCACACCTTGCAGGAAAACCATTTTTCCAGCGTATCAAGAATTCCATGATGGCATCTCCAGTTATTTGTTGTTGCTATGAAGGTGTAGATGCTGTCGAAACTGTTCGCAACATGACTGGATCAACTAACTCACGCAAGGCTGCTCCAGGCACTATCCGTGGCGACTTCGGTATGAGTTTCCAGGAGAACATCATCCACACATCTGACTCTCCAGAAAATGCAATCGTTGAGCTCAACCGTTTTTTCAAGCCAGAAGAGATTTTCGATTACACTCCAGGCGTATTCCAATACCTTTACGCCAACGATGAGTATTAAGCCTCATCATCCTTTACCATTTTTACCTAAAACCCTAAGATCGTGAAATTTAATCGTATTACAAAAACTTTAGGAGTCGCTTTGCTCTCAATGATTAGCCTCAGCAGCGCTGCTCAGGACCTCATTGCACGACAGGCTCCATCAGACAAGCATCTGAAAGATGTAAGAAATATCAAAATCAATGGTCGAACGTTGACATCGTCTTCAAGCGACCTTATGAACCCTGCAGCAGACATCTACTCAGATTGGAAAAATAGCGGCGTAGCAAACGCAGCCGGACATGTTCCAGCAAACTACACCATAGACCTCACAGGATTTGCAATGCCAACTCCAAGTCGTAAGGTCACATCAAATTTCGGACAGCGTTGGGGTCGTCTCCACGCAGGTCTTGATATCAAGGTATATATCGGTGACACAATTCGTTCTGCATTTGACGGAAAGGTTCGTATCACACAATACCAAGCAAGCGGTTACGGTTATTACGTAGTAATCCGCCACCCAAATGGTCTTGAGACCGTATATGGCCACCTCAGCAAGATCATTGCAAAAGAAAATCAGATTGTTCGCGCAGGCGAAGTTATTGGACTCGGTGGTAACACAGGTCGTTCGACAGGTTCGCACCTTCATTTCGAGACTCGTCTTTGCGGAACCCCAATCAACCCAGCTCTTATGTTCGACTTCGAAAATCAGGATGTTGTCAGCAACTCATTTGTTTACCACGGTGGTGCTATAACAAGATCTTCAAGTGTTGCAAGCAAGAATGCAAAGAAAGTCGAAGCAGACAACGCAAAGCGTAATGCCGAAGTTGCAGAAAACACATCAGAAGAAAATATTCAGAGCCAAACTCCTGCTGAAGAAGTTCAGACAACAGTTGCTACTGCCCGCCAAAGCAAGAAGCAGACTAAACGCCAAACAACTAAGAAAAAGCAAGAAACTGCTTACAGCGTTAAAGATGGTGATAATCTCTACAACATCGCCAAGAAGTATAACACAACAGTTGATAAGCTCTGCAAACTTAACGGAATCAAGGAGAGTGCTCCTATCCGCAAAGGTCAGAAAATTAAGACTTCTTAGTCGACAAAGCATAGTTTACGACATTCACAACATACGAAAAGTCAAGCAAGTCACATTGCTTGGCTTTTTCTTTTTCACTTCACATTACCACTTTTCAACGTTGCATTTCTTTCTTTTTGCACCACAAACAAAGTATTTTTAATATTATATATTAAAGAAATCAGTCCAACAGCCCTTATTTCTCATCAAAAATAACTATCTTTGCACGATATATTGCATGACTATTGCACTTAATATTGCATTTATATGAACACTACAGAACAATTCAAGCAGGCCATGGCCGGCTGTAGAGATATTTTCAGCAAGAAGTTGCACGACTACGGAGCAGCATGGCGTATTATGCGTCCATCATCCGTAACCGACCAAATCTTCATCAAGGCAAACCGTATTCGCAGTCTCGAGGTGAAAGGTGTGTCACTTGTTGGTGAAGGCATCTTCCCTGAGTTTCAAGCAATCGTAAATTACGGAATCGTAGGCCTCATCCAACTCGAACTTGGTTATGCAGAACGTGAGGACCTCACCGCTGATCAGGCAATGGAGTATTATGACAAGTATGCCACTTCGGCTCTTGAACTTATGCTCCGTAAGAATCACGATTATGACGAGGCTTGGCGTTCGATGAGAGTAAGTTCGTACACCGACCTCATCCTTATGAAGCTCAACCGTACAAAGCAGATAGAAGGTCACGATGGCAAGACGCTCATCTCCGAAGGTATCGATGCCAACTATCTCGACATGATAAACTATTCCGTTTTCGGACTTATCAAACTCACTGAAGCTGCTGAAGATGCGAAAAAGGACTAAGTTGTCGGCCCTTAAAGTAACGACGAACGTTTGCAGGCTCATCCTTGCGCTGACGTTCATCTTCTCTGGATTTGTCAAGGCAAACGATCCGTACGGAACAGTTTACAAACTCGGCGATTACTTTTCGTCGGTAGGAGTGAATATGATTCCGTCGTTCATAATGCTTATCATGGCAATGGCATTGGCATTTCTTGAGTTCACTATGGGCATCTACCTGTTCTTCGGAATCAACAGAAAGAAGGTGTCGAGACTGACTTTGGCGTTCATGATACTCATGACACTGGTCACCATCTACATATTCATATTTAATCCGGTTTCTGACTGTGGATGCTTTGGCGACGCCATTATCCTCACCAACGGACAGACACTCGCCAAGAACATCGTTCTGCTTGCAGCGGCATTGTTATTGAAACGATATTCGAAGTTGCAGACAGAATTTATCCGCGACAAGTTCAAGTGGATGATTTCGGTTTTGAGCATGGCTTCAATCCTTGTCTTCATGGCATATTGCATTTACCGACTTCCGCTCATCGACTTTCGTCCTTTCAAGATAGGAACAGATTTACGGGCAAATTATGAGTCATATAGCAATCCTACCAATTTTGAAGTAAAGATAGTTTACGAAAAAGACGGAAAGACCCTTGAACTTGCACCCGAAGATGATGATCCTGATTCCACTTGGAACTACGTTGAGACACGCAGGATTATTAAGAACGAAAAGGAATTGGAAACGTCTAACTTCTACTTCTACGATGCAGACACCGAAGATGACATAACAGAAGATATCATCTACAACGAGGATTGCACACTTCTCCTTGTCATTCCCGACTTGCGACACGCGGATGAGAGTTGTATCGATAAGATAAACGACATTTACGAATATGCGATAGACAAAGGATATCCATTCTATTGCCTCACAGGTTCGGTAGATCCAAAGGCACACGAATACTGGACTGACCATACTGGAGCCGAATATTCATACGCCATCGGTGATGACCGTCTGCTAAAGACCATCGTGAGAGGAAAGCCAGGACTTGTATTGATTTACGATGGTGTGATTAAGAAGAAGTGGAGCAACTACAATATCCCCACTTCCGAAGAATTGGCAAAATATAAGTTTTGAGGATTTCACGAATCCTTTCAAATAACTCATAGAATCAAAAAACAACAATTTAATAAACATTTTTTTTACTCATTAAAAACATTACTACTATGGCAAAGAAAATCGTTGCTGGTAACTGGAAGATGAACAAGAATCTCCAGGAAGGTATTGCTCTTGCTAAGGAGCTTACTGAAGTTGTTAAGAACCCTAACTGCGATGTAATCATCGGCACTCCATTCATCCACCTCGCTTCAGTTGCTGAAGTAATCAAGGGCTCATGCATCCAGCTCTCTGCTGAGAACTGCGCTAACAAGGCTTCTGGTGCTTACACTGGTGAAGTTTCTGCTGAGATGGTTAAGTCTACAGGTGCTGAGTACGTTATCCTCGGTCACTCTGAGCGTCGTGAGTACTACAACGAAACTCCAGAGATCCTCAAGGAGAAGGTTGAACTCGCTCTCGCTAACGGTCTTAAGGTTATCTTCTGTATCGGTGAGTCACTCGAAGAGCGTGAGGCTAACAAGCAGAACGAAGTTGTAAAGGCTGAACTCGCAGGTTCTGTATTCCACCTCGACGCAGAGGCTTGGAAGAACATCATCATCGCTTACGAACCAATCTGGGCTATCGGTACAGGTAAGACTGCTACTGCTGACCAGGCTGAGGAAATCCACGCTTACATCCGTTCATGCGTTGCTGAAGTTTACGGTGCTGAAGCTGCTGCTGAGACTTCAATCCTCTACGGTGGTTCTTGTAAGGCATCTAACGCTCCTGAACTCTTCGCTAAGCCAGACATCGACGGTGGTCTCATCGGTGGTGCTTCGCTCAAGGCTGCAGACTTCAAGGGTATCATCGACGCTTGGGGCTAATCCACAGCAAATTCATAAGAGGAGGCATGCCATATAAGAGTGCGTGCCCCTCTTTTTCCACTTTTTATCTACACTCCAAAATCCAATTATGAAACATATATTCATCATACTCTTGTTATTCTGTACAGCCCTTTCATCATCGGCTCAAGAGAGATTTATGGATCATCTCACAGCTAAGAATGGAAAGGGAACTGTAACTGTAAGTCAAGACAGCAGACTCACGACCTTTATCAATGGTGACTACTACGACCCATCGGAGAAAGAGATTATCGAGGTGACCAAGGTTGTGCACAAACAGAAGGTGAGAGGTTACAGAATTCAAGTTTATTGGGGTGGCAACCAACAAAGCGAAAAGGGCAAGGCCCAAATGGCTGGTTACAAAGTTACCACACTCTTCCCTGAACTTGAGGCTTATGTAAGTTTTGAGTCCCCACACTGGCGTTGCCGTGTAGGAGATTTTGCAACTCAACGCGAAGCTGAAGAAGTTCTCAAAAAGATTAAGAAAGCAAAGATTGCAACAGACCCTATCGTTGTGAAGAGTGAGATTCTTATGTTCAAGTAACATATACCACTCCTCCAACTTTCTTATTACATATATCAGTATCATCTTTCAACACCAACCTTCAACTATCTATCGCCCTTGATTTCCCAAGCTATCATAGACCGAATTCTCGACACCGCTAATATCGAAAGCGTAGTGTCCGAATATGTCACTTTGCGCCGAGCTGGTGCAAACCTAAAAGGTCTGTGCCCTTTCCATGATGACAAGACTCCGTCCTTCATGGTGTCTCCTGCTAAGGGTATCTGCAAGTGTTTCGCTTGCGGCGAAGGCGGCAATGCTGTTCAGTTTATCATGAAGATTGAACAGGTAGGATATGTTGAAGCATTGAAATTATTAGGAAAGAAATATGGTATTGAGGTAGAAGAAAAGGAACTTACTCCCGAACAGCGCCAATCGCAGAATGAGCGCGAAGCGATGTTTGCCGTAAACGAATGGGCAAGTAAGTACTACAACGAACTGATGCAAAACGACATCGACGGTCGTACGCTCGGTTTGAACTATTTTCGCAGTCGTGGATTCCGCGATGATATCATTGCCAAGTTTCGTCTTGGCTATTCGCTTGACAAATGGGATGCCCTTTACAAGGAAGCTATAAGTAAAGGTTACAAAGAAGAATTCCTTGTCAAGACAGGTCTTTGCTTTAAGAGAGAAAACGGACAAGTGACTGATAAGTATCGCGGCAGAGTCATGTTTCCATGGTTCAATGTCAGCGGTAAGATTGTTGCCTTTGGTGGTCGTGTACTTGATTCACGCACCAAGGGTGTGTCACAGAAATACATCAACTCATCCGAGTCGATAATCTATTCTAAGGGTCGCGAACTTTATGGCCTCTATCAAGCCAAAAAGCAGATAAACAAGGAAGACCGCGTTTTCATGGTCGAAGGTTACACCGACGTTCTTTCCATGCATCAATGTGGCATTGAAAATGTGGTGGCCAACTCAGGAACAGCACTTTCCGAGGCTCAGATCCGTCTGCTTCACCGCTTCACAAACAATATCACCCTCCTCTATGATGGTGACGAAGCCGGTATCCATGCCGCACTTCGCGGAACGGACATGCTCCTTGCCGAAGGCATGAATGTAAAGATTCTGCTTCTGCCTGATGGAGATGATCCTGATTCTTTTGCACGCAAACATAATGCAACCGAATTCAAGGAATATGTCGAGCAGCACCAAACAGACTTCATCATCTTCAAGACCAACCTTTTGCTTCAAGATGCTGGTCGCGACCCATTGAAGAAGGCTAAGCTCACACAAGACATCGTCTATAGCATTTCGGTCATTCCCGAAGAAATCATCAGAGCTTCCTACATCCATGAATGTTCCGAATTGCTTGGTATTGAAGAAGCGGTACTCCTTCGTCAAACGCAGAAAGACCGCGCGGCGGCCTTCGAACGTATCAAGAAAGAGCAAGAACAAGAAAAGCTTCGCGCACAGTATTTAGATCGCAGAGAAAAGGAACAACAGGGAGTAACTACACCTCAAGGTGCGTCAGCAACTGAAGCCAGCAATAATGGTGAAACAACTCCTCGCGTTACACCTAACGGAGGCACACAAACGGAAGTATCAGCTCCTGCAAGTGGAGGTTTCTCATCACCGGAAGAAGAAGAGGCATTTTATGCATTACATGGTGATGACTTTCCGCCTCCACCACACGAAGAGCAGCAACCTATACTCATCGAAACAAAGAAGTCGAAAGAGGATGCCCGCCTCATCGGTATTGAGCAGATGATAATGCGTCTCATCGTGCGGTATGGAGAGCAGAATGTCACCAAACAGGATGAAGAAGGGAACGATTTTTCTATTCCGCTTGCACGCTTTGTTTACGAAGACCTCTCGGCCGATAATATCACATTCCGTTCCGAACTATATGCTGATATGCTCATCGATTGTGTCAATCATCTTGGCGACGACAATTTTAATGCCTCACGTTTCTTCCGCAACAATCCAAAACTGGATTATAGCAACGAAGCAGTCGAACTCCTTAGCGAACGTTACCAACTCAGCAAGGGACAGGTGATGCAGCCCGAAGAAGAGCTTGCTCCCGATTATATCACGCACATGTTGTTCGACTATAAGTTTGCGATAATTGAAGATTTGCTTAGGCAATATCAAACACAACTCGCCGACCCAACTATCACGAGAGATCCTGTACGCAGCAACGAAATACTGACACAGTATATGCAACTAAGTGACACACAACGTCGTATTGCAAAACTACTTGGTGAACGCGTATTCATAAGATAATTCCATTTCGGCATTTCACAAATAGTGTTCTACCCGAAACAACCAATATATCATAATGAACATCCTCACACAGGACATAAAATATCTTCAGGGCGTAGGACCACGCAGAGCCGAATTGCTTGAGAAGGAACTCGGCATCAAAACTGTGGGCGACCTCATAACCTACTACCCCTACAAATATGTTGACCGCAGTCACGTGTACAAGATATGCGAGATTGACGGCAACATGCCTTATGTCCAATTGTGTGGCCAAATACTTTCCATCGAGAACATCGGCGAGGGAAAAAGCAAGCGTATGGTTGCCCACTTCTCCGATGGCACAGGCATCGTTGACCTCGTGTGGTTCCAAGGCATAAAGTATGCCGCAAATGCCTACTCATGCCATAAGCCCTACCTCATATTCGGCAAACCCAACGTATTCGGAGGCCGCATAAACATAGCTCATCCAGAGATAGAAGACGCTCCAGCAGAAGTCAGGAACATGGCAAGAACAACGGGCAACTTGTTTGAAGACGATAGCGACTATGCTTTTGCCGAAAACAATACAGGAACTGCATCTTCTGCCACAACACTTCCCAACTTCCGTCCTTTCTACAACACCTCAGAAAAGATGAAGAAAGGCACCATCAACTCGGCCGCTATGGCAAAGTTGACTGCCAACATGTTCAAGATACTCACTCGTCCACTTGACGAGACACTACCGCCTTACATGACCGAACGTCATCACCTCATCTCATTCGACGAGGCGATACGCAACATACATTATCCCACTTCAGCAGATATTCTTCGCAAGGCACAACTCCGTTTGAAATTCGAAGAACTCTTCTACATCCAACTTAACATTCTTCGCTATGCACGCAGCCGCCAACTCAAATATCGCGGTTTGTTATTCACTCGCATCGGAGATATGTTCAACGGATTCTATCATAACCACCTTCCGTTCCAACTCACAGGAGCTCAAAAGCGAGTTATAAAAGAGATACATGCTGACATGAAAAGCGGCCGACAGATGAACCGCTTGCTTCAAGGAGATGTAGGTAGTGGAAAGACACTCGTGGCACTAATGTGTGCTCTCATAGCTGTAGATAATGGCTGCCAAGCATGCATTATGGCACCAACAGAAATACTTGCAGAACAGCACGTTGAAACTATACGCAATTTCTTAGGCGATATGCCTGTACGAGTGGAACTACTCACAGGAACAGTAAAAGGAAAGAAACGCGAAGCACTCCTGACCGACCTCATAAATGGTGAGATAAAGATACTCGTAGGCACACATGCCGTTATCGAAGACAATGTGATGTTCCAGCATCTCGGTCTCGTAATTATTGATGAGCAACACCGTTTTGGAGTGGCACAAAGAGCAAAACTCTGGATGAAAAATGAAGTGCCCCCCCATGTGCTCGTAATGACTGCCACTCCTATTCCGCGAACACTTGCCATGACACTTTATGGTGATCTTGACGTAAGCATCATTGATGAACTGCCTCCTGGTCGAAAGCCAATCAAGACAGTCCATATGTTTGATGCTCATCGCGAAAAGATTTACAACCTTATGAGACATGAATTGTCGCTCGGTCGTCAGATTTACATCGTCTATCCGCTTATCCAAGAAACGGAGAAGATGGATATGAAAGACCTCGAAGCGGGTTTTGTTGAGATTTCTTCCGCTTTCCCACAATGTAAGGTTAGTAAGGTTCACGGAAAGATGAAGCCAGCTGAGAAAGATGCTGAGATGCAGAGGTTTGCGAGTCATGAAACACAGATACTTGTGAGTACCACAGTAATCGAAGTTGGTGTGAACGTGCCAAATGCCTCGGTAATGATTATCGAAAATGCCGAACGATTCGGTCTTTCACAACTCCATCAGTTGCGTGGACGAGTGGGACGAGGAGCCGACCAGTCCTATTGTGTGCTTGTGACCAAATATAAGATTTCGGAAGACACTCGTAAGCGTATCCAAATCATGGTCGACTCAACCGATGGATTTGAAATTGCCGAACAAGACCTCAAACTCCGTGGTCCAGGCGACCTCGAAGGAACCCAACAATCGGGCATGGCTTTCGACCTCAAGATTGCCAACCTCGCCAAAGATGGTCAAATCCTAACTATAGCACGTGCCGCCGCCCAAGAGGTGGTGGATAGCGACCCTAATGAGAACAACCCGGTGAATGCTATCATCTGGCGACGTCTCAAAGAATTGCGAAAGACCAATATTAATTGGGGAGCAATTTCGTGATCAATTAACAATTGACAATTAAAAACATAAAGATATGAAGATTTACACATTCCTTGCAAATGGTTTCGAAGAAGTTGAAGCCCTTGGTCCAATTGATGTCTGCCGTCGTGCAGGACTTGAAGTAGTAACAGTAAGCATCTACGATACAGAGATAGTAGAGGGCGCTCATGGAGTGAAGATGATTGCCGACACAAAGTTTGCCGACAATGACTACTCTGATGCAGATATGCTTTTCCTTCCTGGTGGTATGCCTGGTTCAACAAACCTTGACGCTCACGAAGGACTCCGTAATGCCATCACTGCTCACAATGCTGCTGGTAAACCACTTGCCGCTATCTGTGCTGCTCCACTCGTTTACGGAAATCTCGGTCTTGCCGAAGGTAAGAACATGACTTGCTACCCAGGTTTCGAGAAGTTCCTCACTGGTGCCAACTATACTGCATCGCTTGTCGAAGTAGACGGAAAGATGTTCACAGGCAAAGGTCCTGCTGCTGCTCTCGGTCTCGGTTATGCTATTGTAGAGTACTTCTGTGGTATCGAAACTGCTGATGCTCTTCGTGCAGGTATGATGTATAATGATTTGTAAGTTTTTATGAAACATCTCAAATTCGCCCTTTTCGGCAATACATATCAAGAGCGGAAGTGCAACGCTGTACTGAAATTCTTTGCCATTGCCTCACAGCACAAAGCAGAATTGGCAATATCAGAGTCTTTCTACTATTTCCTTCGCGACAACATGCAGATTAACGTGCCTGAGTGTGAGATTATTACCGACAATAATTTCACAGCCGACTATGTAGTATGTATGGGTGGTGACGGAACTTTCCTTGATGTGGCGAGTCGTGTGGGCAATAAAGAGATACCTATCATCGGTATCAATACTGGTCGTCTCGGTTTCCTCGCGTCTTTCTCTCCCGAACAAATAGAAAGTACCATCAACGACATTTACGAAGAAAAGTTCAATGTGGAGCAACGCGGAGTATTACAGATTTCGTGCGACGAAATCGACCTCAAGGGCTATCCATACGCCCTCAACGAAGTGGCGATTTTGAAACACGACATCTCTTCGATGATCAGTATCCACACAAGTATCAACAACGAGTATCTCACCACTTATCAGGCCGACGGACTCATCATCGGAACTCCAACTGGTTCGACAGCCTACTCATTGAGTGTGGGCGGTCCAATCATCGTTCCACAATCGAGCACTATCTCCTTGACTCCAGTCGCTCCACACAGCCTCAACATGCGACCACTCGTAGTGTGTGATGATGTGGAGATAAACCTGACCGTGGAGAGTCGTTCACACCGTTTCCTCATTTCGCTCGATGGTCGAAGCCAAAGCTACGAGGAGAATATTCACTTGCACATTCGTAAGGCGCCTTATCATGTAAACGTCATCACCCAACCGGGCAAGAGTTTCTTTGCCACTCTCCGCAAGAAGATGATGTGGGGTGCCG
>DCIW01000137.1 GCA_002317225.1 Prevotellaceae bacterium UBA1716
TTTATCTCAACGGCAACAAACTTGGCCATCGTCCAAATGGTTATGCTTCGTTTATGTACGACATGACTCCTTATCTTCATGATGGAGAGAATGTTCTTGCAGTTCGTGTAGACCATAGTCAGCAGGCAGATTCACGTTGGTATACTGGTTCGGGAATCTATCGCGACGTATATATCGTTACTGCTCCCGAAACTCATCTTGCTCAATGGGGACTTGGTTGGAAAGCTACAAGTATTTCATCATCGCAAGCAACTGTCGAAGTGGAGAATGCCGTAGACAATGCTCAATCATCTCAAAAACTTGAACTCGTATCCACAATCTTTGATGCAGATGGCAATCAAGTTGCTTGCGCGCGTACCTCTTATAATAATAAGGTATCAAAACAAACCACTAAACTCAAAATCTCAAAACCTCATCTTTGGGATACACACACACCATATCTTTACACTCTCCAAGTGAAACTTCTTACCGATGGAAAAGAGATTGATCATGCTTCAACTCGACTCGGACTTCGTACTCTCCACTTTGATGCGAACAAAGGTTTTGCACTCAATGGTAAGAACATGAAGGTAAAGGGAGTCTGTCTCCATCATGATGCTGGTGTGCTCGGAGCAGTAGTTCCAAAGGATGTTTGGCGACGTAGACTCCAGAATCTCAAGGAGATGGGTGCAAATGCTATTCGTATGAGTCATAATCCTCAAGCACCTGTTGTTTACGACCTTTGCGACGAACTTGGACTTCTCGTGATGGACGAGGGTAGTGATGAATGGGAATTCCCAAAGCGTAAGTGGGTTGAGGGATGGAACAACGGCACTCCTGCATACTACGGAACCTTCGATTTCTTCGAGGAATGGATTGATCGTGATGTGGCAGATATGGTTCGTCGCGACCGTAACCACCCTTGTGTGTTCCTTTGGTCAGTGGGCAATGAGGTGGATTATCCTAACGATCCTTATTCTCATCCAGTTCTTGATGGTGGTAATGCAACTATCAACCAACCAATGTTTGGTGGCTACAAGAAAGATGCTCCTAATGCCGAACGCATCGGTAAAATAGCAAAAAGACTTGCTGCTGTTATCCGTTCTATCGATACTTCCCGCCCAACTACGGGTGCTCTTGCTGGAGTTGTGATGTCAAATGAGACTGAATATCCCGATGCAATCGATGTTGTAGGGTATAATTATACTGAGAATCGTTACGACACAGACCACAAACTCTACCAAAAACGTATTATCTATGGAAGTGAAACAGGCGTAGGTTATGACAATTGGAAGGCAGTTCGTGACAACCAACATATCTTTGGTCAGTTCATTTGGACAGGTACAGATTATCTTGGAGAAAGTGGTCGTTGGCCTTCACGAGGCTTGAACACAGGTTTGCTCGACTTTGGCTCGTTCAAGAAAGGTCGTGGTTGGTTCCGTGCTTCGCTTTGGAGCGAAACGCCGATGTGCTATATTGGCACTTATGCTGCTTACCCTCAGAATGGTCGTAATCGCCGTGGTGGAGGAAATAATCCTGCCCGAAATATTCCTCTCACTATCGAAGCAAACGATACTTGGAACTATAATGATGACCAACTGGTACGAGTTGTGTGCTACACCAACTCCAACGAAGCACGTCTCCTTCTCAACGGAGAAATTGTCGGTGAAACCAAGCAAAAAGACGATTCCAACGGGATAATTTACTGGGATATCCGTTACAAACCAGGTACTCTTCGTTGCGAATCGCTCGAAAAGGGCAAGGTTGTTAGTTCGTACGAAATAAAGACAAGCGGTCGCCCATACGCAATCATGGCTACAGTTGATAAGGAAGAGTTGGCAGAGAAGGGTAGTGTTGCCCATATCACCGTAAATGTTGTCGATGAAAACGGCGTTATCGTTAAACTTGCAGACAATGATATCACTTGTCGCGTTCAAGGTTCGGCACGCCTTCTCGGTCTTGAAGGAAGCAATAACACCGATATGACAGACTATACCGACAACCATCAGCGAGTGTATAATGGCCGTTTGCTTGCTTATGTACGTTCTAATGGTACGGGCGAAGCTCGCGTGAGCTTCTCAAGTCCTCTCCTAAAGGGTTGCGAAATAACACTTAAATGTAAGTGAAAGTCCGTTACTACGGACATCGATGTCCGCCCTAACGGACAAGGCAACACATTAGTAGTGTGATTGTCACTTCTTTAGTGCACGTATCATTCCAATTATAAGGATGAGTGCTCCACAAATAGCCATGAAGGTGATACGTTCATTAAGTATGACTGCTCCAGCAATCATAGTGATGAGGCTTTGGAAATAGATGTAGTTGGTCGATTTTACTGCTCCGAGCTTCTGCATCACCCAGTTCCACAAGAGATATCCTCCGGTAGAGGCAATCAATCCAAGGAATATGAGATTGCCAATTACAAGTGGTTGCGACCAGATGGCAGTATCCGTATTGAGCGGATGCACTAAAAAATAATAAGGAATGATAGTTAGAATGCCGTACGCAAATACTTTTCTTGTAATGAAATCAGCATTATAACGCCCCATAATCCTCTTCATGAACAATGAATAGAATGCCCAAGTGAGTGATGCACCGAGTGCGAGGGCGTCCCCTTTGGGGTTAAGATGCAGTACGAGTTGTCCGTTGAGCACAACCAATATCACTCCGACAAAAGCAACCAACGAACCAAATACTTGTTTTCGTGTCATTCGTTCACTCTTATAGAATATAGCGAGCAGAAGAGCTGTAAGCAATGGAGTGGTGCTCACAAGGATACTTACGTTTGCCGTTGTCGAATAGATAAGTGCCATATTTTCAGTAAGAAAATAGAGCGAACCTCCCATAATTCCAAGTCCTACGAGTGTGAGTTCATCTACCACACTCTTAGCCCAAAGTCTCTTATGACAAAGGCAGAGCATGCATAGGTATGCCAATACAAATCGGAACAGAAAGATGTCGGCAGGCATGAGTCCTGCGTTCAATAGCACTTTGCTGCTGACAAATGTTGTGCCCCAAATGCAGACAACAAATAATGCTGCAATATGTCCGTAGAATTGTTTCATCGTGAATATTTGCTTCTTTTTTCGGTGCAAAGTTACGATTAACTAACGAAAGAAACAAGAGAATGCCCTTCTTTTCGTGCTAAATTACATGGTTTTGAGGGGTAAATGTTTAGAACAAACTTTATATTTTTGTAGTTGTGTGTAATGACTAAGTATTTGAAAAATAGCATGTTGTTCATTTGTGATATTTATATTTTTCTTGTATGCTATTTTTTATTATAAATAATAGTCGTAACTTTGCACCCGTAAAACAAAAGGGAATAGACCTTTTGTTTACTTACACAAATGCAAACATGAGTTAGTAATTTAGGTATTAGGTATTTAGAATTAGTTAGTCTAAGGTTTAAGATTTTTAAGATTTTTTGATTATCGATAGTTAATTAAGTAATCAACACAAATCAGAAAAGAGGATTGAGGCGTGAGCCCCGATCCTCTTTTTTTGCCTGTATATCTAAAAAGTTTACCTATATGTGTTGTTATTGCGAATATTTATTGTAACTTTGCAAGTGAGTAAGTAATTTTATCACCTATGCGAAAAGAAAGTCGTGAGATGCCGGCATCATTTGCCTACGAGGTATTTGACAAGGCACCTTATATTACTGTTAGTTTTACTCGTCCTGACGGAACGGCATACGGATTGCCGCTCTCGCTTGTGCGTACTGATGAGAAGACTTTTTATTTTCATTGTGCAACGGAAGGCGAGAAGCTTGGTTGTATCGTTGCTCATTCTGAGGTTTGTCTTTCTGCAGTCAGTCGTTGCACACCCACAATCGGACCAAAAGATGGCAGTTTTACCTTGCAGTATAAGTCGGCCATTGCTTTTGGAAAAGCAGAAATAATTGCCGATGAAATCGAGAAAATTGAGGCAATGCGTGCCATTTGCCAAAGATTTTTACCTCAGCACATGGATGCATTTGAAACATCTATAGAGCGGAGCCTTCCGCGTACTGCAGTTGTGAAGATAACACTCACAGCACCTCCAACCGGGAAACGCAAGGAGTACGACTCCAATGGTGATGAAATGAAATACGGACGAATGAATTAATCATCTTAACAATGCATATAGTCATAGCAGGAAATATCGGTTCGGGAAAGACCACACTCACAGGGATGCTTGCCAAACATTATGGTTGGGAAGCACGTTATGAGGCGGTCACCAACAACCCGTATCTCGAGGATTACTATAAGGATATAGCTCGTTGGTCGTTCAATCTTGAAGTGTTCTTCTTGAAGGAACGTTTCAAGGATGTGATGCAGATTGCCCAGGCAGACCATTCGGTAGTGCAGGACCGCTCGATAATGGAGGGTGTGTATGTCTTTACCGCTGGCAATCATGATATGGGCAACCTTTCCGACCGCGATTACGAAACCTACATCTCACTCTTCGAACAGATGATGGATGTCGTGAAGCAACCGGACTTGATGGTCTATCTTCGTGCTTCGGTTCCTCATCTCGTTGCAAACATACAGAAACGAGGTCGCGATTATGAGCAGTCGATGAAGATTGACTATCTCACGGAACTTAACGAGCGTTATGAGGACTTCGTTATGAACAAGTACAAAGGTCCTAAGATAATAATAGATAAGGACGAACTCGACTTCCTCAATAATCCTAAGGACTTCATCAAGATTACCAATGCGATTGATGCCCGACTCTTCGGACTCTTTGGTTGATCCGCCTCTTTCCTCCATCTTCAGTCTTAAATCCAAAATCAATTAGATATGCATATAGCAATTGCCGGAAATATTGGTTGTGGCAAAACCACCCTTACTAAGATGCTCGCGAAGCGTTACAACTGGACTCCTCGCTTTGAGCCTGTAGATAATAATCCTTACCTCGCTGATTATTATGCAGATATGCAGCGATGGAGTTTCAACTTGCAGATTTACTTCTTGAGCAAGCGTTTCAAGGAAGTTGTTGAAATATCAAAGAGCAAGGAATTCATTATCCAAGACCGCACCATCTTTGAAGATGCACGCATCTTTGCACCGAATCTCCACGAGATGGGTTTGATGTCAGATCGCGATTTCGAAAACTACACAGAGCTTTTCGACCTTATGATGTCGTTGGTGAAGTTGCCCGACCTGATGATTTACATTCGAAGCGACATTCCGAACCTCGTTAATCAAATTGGCAAACGTGGTCGCGAGTATGAGCAGAGTATGCGTCTCGACTACCTCAAGGGCTTGAACGACAAGTATGAAGCTTGGATTAAGGACTATAAGGGCAAACTTATCATCGTGAACGGAAACGAGACTAAGTTCGAACAGAATCCACAGGATTTCCAGAAGATCACAAATAAGATTGATGCCGAACTTTTCGGTCTGTTCAAATAGGATTAGCATCAAAGGGCATAATTCTTTTTGCACACATAATAAAAATATAGATTGCACACTCATTAGGCACTTGTGAAATAATTGTTACACATTGCGCCTATTGGGTGTGCATTCTTTGTTTATTTTGGTTCTATTTGTCGGTTTATTTCATAAAAAATGCTTTACTTTGCATAAGATTTATTGTGGAAAACTGCAAATACGTCAATGAGGCGTTATTGCACACTCCCAACAAAAAGTGTTGATTTCTTATTGCACACTGGTAAATAATCATTTGTTTTTGCACGGATAAAACTGATACATTTAGAATATGATAGAACGATATATCGATCGCACAGATTTCACTTCTTACGAGGACTTTATGCAAAACTACAAAGTCCACGTGCCTGAGCATTTCAACTTTGGTTATGACATAGTTGACGAATGGGCACGTATCGAACCAAACAAGATTGCGTTGATTTGGACGAATAACGGTGCGGAGCGTAAAGTCACTTATAAGGAATTTAAGGAGCAAAGCGACCGTGTGGCTGCTTACTTCTTGAATCTTGGTATTAAGAAGGGCGATCGTGTGATGACTGTATTGAAGAAACGCCTCGAATGGTGGTACATCATCATTGCTCTCCATAAGATTGGAGCTATTGCTATCCCTGCGAGTTACCAGTTGACTGGTCATGATCTCGCTTATCGTTGCAATGCAGCAGGTGTTCGTGCAATCATCACTTGCGATGATCCTTTGATTATGTGTCATGTGGATAATGCTTGCGACAAAGCGGAAGATGATATCGACACTATCAAGATTTGTGTTTTCCAAGATGAACACTGCCGCGAAGGATGGTTGGACTTCTGGGCAGGTGTGAACGAAGCCCCTGCTTTTGTTCGTCCTTCATGGAACATTAGCAATGAAGATTCTATGTTGATGTACTTCACAAGTGGTACTGAAGGTATGCCAAAGATGGTGGTACACGACTTCAAATATCCTCTTTGTCATATAGTTACAGGCCGTTTCTGGCTTAATCACACTGAAGAGTCTATCCATCTTACCATGACTGATACAGGATGGGCGATGGCTATATGGGGACTCCTTTATCCGCAGATTCTTTGTGGAGCGACAATTGTGATATATGACCAAGAAGGGCGTTTCGAGCCTACTCATCTTCTTGAAACCATCGAGAAATATAAGGTGACAAGCACTTTTGCCCCTCCTACCGTTTATCGATTCCTCGTTCATGAGGACATGTCAAAGTACGACCTTTCTGCTCTGAATTATAGTTGTGTGGCGGGTGAGGCCCTTTATCCAGCACTCTTCGAAAAGTGGCATGAGATGACAGGCATCTGGTTGAAGGAGTGCTTTGGTCAAACAGAAACGCCTATTGCAGTTGGAACATATGTTTGGTGCGACTCGCGTCCGGGAAGCATGGGATTGCCTGGTCCTCAGGTTCATATGGATGTTGTGGATGATAATGGCGAGCCATGTCCTCCTATGAAGAACGGACATCTTGTGGTACGTTTCGATAAGGATGGCAATCGTCCGCTCGGTCTGTTGAAAGAATATTTCCGCAATCCAGAACTTACCATAAAGAAGTTGGGTGGTGTTTATTACGACACCGGCGATATGGTATATAAGGATGAGGACGGTTATTATTGGTATGTGAGTCGTTCGGATGATGTTATCAAGTCGAGCGGTTATCGTATTGGCCCTTTCGAGGTGGAGAGTGTGCTTATGAAACATCCTGCAGTGAGCGAATGCGCCATTACTGGTGTTCCAGATGATATTCGCGGACAACTCGTTAAGGCCACTGTTGTGCTCACACCCGACTTCAAGAACAAGGCAAATGATGCTCTTGTGAAGAATATCCAGAACTATGTGAAAGAAAATACTGCACCTTATAAATACCCTCGTGTGGTGGAGTTTGTCAGTGCACTTCCTAAAACTGTGACAGGCAAGATTCGCCGAGTTGATATAAGGAAAAAGGACTTCGGAAAGTAATAAACCCCAATAGTCGAGATGCCCTTAGTCATTGTTTTGATGGCCAAAAGGGCATTTTTGTTTGTTTTATTTTGCCACGTCATAAATATGACGTAATTTTGCAACTCATTATTTGATAAGGCAAAAAGATAATTAACTCTACAATATGAATTCGAATCGTATATACTTATTGGCTATTACTTTTATAATGATATTGGTAGCCATGACTTCATGCGTGGATAGCGGGTACGACCTGAAACATATAGACAAGACCATACAGTTGGGTACAGACGAACTTGTCATCCCAATCAATATCGACAATATCACTCTTGACAAGGTTGTGGATATAGATGGCAGTAGTCAGGTGAAGAAGGTAAAGGATCCTGTATCTGGCGATTCTGTTTTTGCTGTGATTGAGACAGGTTCGTTCAGTTCGAACAATATAGACATTCCATCTATGTCTTCTGCCAAACCGGATATCAGCAATATCGAAAGTGATATCTATCTGAAGAAGCTTAATGATGAACTTGACCAACTTGTAGCCGACACGCTTAAGGCTATAGCAAGGACAATGGAGTTGTCATATTATGATGATAGGGTTCAGGCTTATCGTCCTCAGGTTCAAAAGGCTATCTGGGACAGTTATTCAAATGAAAGCGAGTTGGCACATTACCCAATAGGTGTGCATCTCACCACATTCGACACACCTGTAGTTAAGATTCACAGGGCTATTCGCGGTATTGAATACATTGGTGTTGATTGCGAATTGTCGATGGAGGTTAACTTCAGCAGCTTGGATTTCATTGATAATGTGAAGGTGTCAGATGTGAAATTGCTGTTGCCAAAGGGACTTGATGCAACTACTTCTGCTGGAAAATATGACAGTGAGACAGGTGTGCTCGACCTCTCGAATGATGGTGAAGGCATCGTGGTGAAGGATGGTAAGTACAAATTTACTATGTATCTTACGGGAATAGACTTCAATGCACCGAATTCGGGAGCGAAGCTTATCATTCGTGATGGTGCGGATGGAGAGTTTGTGTTTACCACTATTGTGAAGATTCTTTCGGGCGATCTTGAGATTTATAAGAATAACTTCATTGATGGGAAAACGTTCTTCGACCTCCCTAAAATAGCTCGTTTCAACTGTATTCCAAGGATGTCTGCCATCACGGCTAAGTCATTCACGGGTAGGATAAAGTATTCGGTTGATGGAATTAGCGTTAAATCTATCCTCTTGAATGATATTCCAGATGTCATCTTGGGTGATGAAACCAATATCTTCTTAAAGAATCCACAACTTTATCTCTCGGTAAATGACCCACTTTCAGACCAAGGCATATATGCAGCTACAGGTTTTACTCTCACTCCATTCAAAGGTGAAGAGGAACGCGAATCTATAAGACTTGACAATGGTTCTGTGCGAATTGACAAGCCATCAAACAGTTTCTGCTTGTCTCCTTCAAAGCCTACCAAGTATTATGAAGGTTATGAGGCAGCTGAATGGAATGCCTTTACTGATCTCTCCAAAATAGTTAGCGGTAAAGGTTTGCCTGATAAGATTCTTGTAAATGTGGAGAATCCGGGTATTCCCGAACAAGATGTGGTGGACTTTGCACTTGGTCAGAATATAGAACCTATTCATGGCGAATATGTGTTCTATGCACCTCTCGCATTGAATGAGTACTCTGTCATTGTTTATGAAAGTAAGAATGTGGGGTGGAATAAAAGTAATGATTTGGATCGCCTTACCATTAACAAGTTGGTTCTCAATGCAGATGTGTCGTCCGATATTCCGCTTGGTGCATCACTGACCATTCAAGCTTTGGGCAAAGATGGTAACGCAATTCCTGGTGTTGAGTTTAGTACCGTTAAACTTGAACCAAATAAAACGGACCAGACTGTTACGTTCGAGCAGTTGTCGGGTACCATTACAAACCTTGATGGAATATCTGTTCGTGCAAGTATCTCTTCGGATGGTTCTACGGAAATCAAACCTTCTCAGAAACTTGTACTCAAGAATGTTCGCCTTACGTTGACGGCTAACTATCAGGATAAGTTGTAGTTTCTCAGCCATATTTTTAGATAAACCAAGTGTAATTACATTCCTATATTATAAATAATGAATAAGATAAAGTCACTCTTGCTTATAGCCTTCCTTGCTCTTTCTGCTTCGTCTTTGGCGCAGGAACTCACTTCGGGCTATTTCAATGATAACTATCTGTATCGCCATGACTTGAATCCTGCATTCGGTAACGAAAAGAATTATATTGCAGTTCCTTTGTTGGGAAATTACGAACTGAACATGCGTGGCAATATAGGCATAAAGGATGTGTTGTTTAAGGTTGATGGACGTACGGCTTTGTTTCTTAATCCTTCCGTGTCTTCTTCCGAATTCGATAAGAATATAAAAGATAAGTCTCGTGTTACTGCTGATACGAGAATCCAACTCCTTGGTGGTGGATTCAAACTCTGGGGCGGGTACAATACTGTAGAACTGAACATTAGGAAATCGATTGATGCCCGTATACCCGGAAATATGTTGAAAGCGATGAAGGACGGACTGACAAATCAAACTTATGACTTCTCCTACTTGGATGCTAACGTGCAAGCCTATGCAGAACTTGCTTATGGACATAGTCGTCAGATAAATGACAACTTACGATTGGGAGCAAAGGCTAAATTGCTGTTTGGTATTGCCAATATAGATGTGAACGTGAACAAGGCGGTCGTTGATCTTGGGGAAGATAACATCTCAGCCACTGTTGATGCTGAAATTCAGGCGAGTACAAAAGAATTTACTTATTCGCATAAGGTGAATAAGGATACAGACCATACTTATGTAAGCGGACTCGATAATAAAAAGTATGGCATTTCCGGCTTTGGTATTGCTTTCGACCTCGGTGCTGATTATATTAAGGATAATTGGGATTTCTCTATTGCTCTCAAGGACTTAGGCTTTATTGGATATGGGAAGACATTCACAGCTTCAACCAATGGTGAGAAGTCTTTTGATACGAGCAAATACATTTTTAATGTGGATAAGGATGCGGATAATAGTTTTGATAATGAGGTTGACCAACTGAAGGAAGACGTTTCTGCTCTTTACGAACTTGATGATCTCGGTAATACGGGTGGACGAGTAAAGGGATTGGGGGCAACTCTTGTTTTAGGAGCAAATTACACATTGCCTTCTAACGAGAAGTGGGCTTTTGGATTGACTAATACTACTCGCATTCATGGTAAGTATACATGGACAGACTTCCGACTTGGTGCTAACTTTCATCCTACTGATAAATGGGCACTTACTGCTAATGTGTCTGCAGGTAGTTATGGTGTCGGATTTGGATGGATGGTTGATTTCCAAACTAAGAAATACATAGATATCTTCGTTGGAATGGACTATATTCCTGGAAAACTCTCCAAGCAACTCATTCCTCTCTCATCAAATGGACAGGTTTCGTTTGGTGTGAGCGTACCGTTATAAGTGATTCAGAACAAATGAGTAGGATGTATTGAAATAATAGAATAATCTTGCTCTCCTACTCAATGATTTCTCGATAATGAATATTAAAGGGATTGGAACTCTTAGATGGAGTCCAATCCCTTTAATACTAAAAAAGGGTCGTGCGTGACTTTGCACTTTATGTCTTCGGGGATAGGGAAATAGTTGCCCCCTGTCAGGAATACATGAATGTCGGGATAAAGTTGCGAAATCTCCCGGATATATCCGATGACTTCGAATCTTGCACCATAAATCGCACCCGCAAGCAAGCATCCTTTTGTATTCATCGCATGAAGTGGAGCATAAGGTTCTGCCTTGATAAGCGGAAGGAGTGCTGTATGGTCGTGCATTGCTTGTAAGCGGAGTTGGACGCCTGGAGAGATAACTCCTCCGATGACTTCTCCATCAGCAGCAAAGATATCGTAAGTGATGCAAGTGCCAGCATCGATCACCATTATTGGACTTGTGGCATCTTGTGCAAATGCTCCAAAGTCTGCAGCAATGCGGTCAGCACCATATCCTTCAGGTATTCCCTTGATTTCCTTAAATGGGCAGGGAGTGTTCCATGCTATGCGTTTAACGGGAAAGTTCATTATCTTGAGAGCTCTGTCAAGTGATTCATCCGCTCCCGCAACCGATGAAATTACGACTTCATCGATATAAAAATTACGAATTAATCGAAGAAATGCCTCCAACCAAGATTCGGAGAGTCGTTCGTAATGAACAAACTTTCCGTTGTCGCTTATAGCTAATTTGGCAGATGTATTGCCTATGTCGATAAGTAGTTTCATAGGTTAGATGTCTTTGTCAATGAACTCGAGCAAGCGTTCTACTGCTTCTGCTTCAGGAATGTTCTTCTCGATGCACTCCTTGTTCTTATAGAGCGAAATCTTTCCAATTCCAGCACCCACATAACCATAGTCCGCATCAGCCATCTCACCAGGACCATTTACAATGCAACCCATGATGCCAATCTTCAAAGTCTTGTAACGTGCATCAGTCTTTGCTCGCTCGCTGACTGCAGCCTTGATGCGGGCGATGGTCTCTTCAAGATTGTAAAGAGTACGACCACAACCCGGGCAAGAGATGTATTCGGTTTTGGTAAACTTGATACGAGCAGCCTGAAGAATTGAGTCTGCAAGTTCAGTCAACTCCTCAACGTTGAACTTTGCATTCTGAATAATTAATTTATGTGCCTTCTGATCGATAAAGATAGCACCAACTGTCATCGAAGCCTTGAGTTGGAGATCTTCCCAGTTGTCATCATCAAACGTAACGGTAACTGTGTCGTCCTTAATGTTTTCGATACATTCGACACGCTTAGAAGCACATTCCTCGATGAAATCGACTAATTTGCGTGCTACCGGTATCTCGTTCTCTGGTGCTTCGGAAAGACTCACACGAATAGTGTCACCAATTCCTTCGCAAAGAAGTGCACCTATACCAACTGCCGATTTGATACGACCGTCTTCACCTTCACCGGCTTCAGTTACACCTAAGTGAAGTGGGAATGCCATACCTTCCTTCTCCATTTCCTTAACAAGAAGACGAACTGTTGTCACCATAACAACAGTATTACTTGCCTTAATGGAAATGACCACATCCTTAAAGTCTTCTCTAACACAGATACGGAGGAATTCCATACAAGACTCAACCATTCCCGCTGGTGTGTCACCGTAACGTGACATGATACGGTCGGAGAGTGAACCATGATTCACTCCGATACGGATGGCTGTATGATGCTCCTTACAGATATTGAGGAAAGGAATGAATCGTGCATCAATCTTCTTGATTTCATCGGCATATTCCTCATCGGTGTATTCGAGTTTTTTGAAAGTGCGACCCGGATCTACATAGTTTCCCGGATTGACACGTACCTTTTCACAGATAGTTGCTGCAGTATCTGCTACCGCTGCATTAAAGTGGACATCTGCTACGAGAGGCACATTACATCCTGCTGCATGCAGACCATCCTCGATATTCTTCATATTGAGAGCTTCGCGTTGACCTTGAGTGGTGAAACGGACAATCTCACCACCAGCCTTTACGATGCGGAGAGCCTGAGCAACACTTCCTTCTGTATCCATAGTCGAAGTATTTGCCATCGACTGAATACGGATAGGGTTTGTGCCACCCAACTTCACGTTACCCACAGCTACTTCTGTGCTTATTCTTCTTTTGTACATAAATCAACCTATTTACAAATTACGCCCATACGGAGGTAATTATGCATTAAGCATTATGAATTTTGATTTGCTAATTGCACTTGAAATTGAACTTCACTTCTGCCAAATCAGCATTTGCCTTCTCAATCTTCTTGCAAAGACTGTTCTTGTAAGCGGCAAACTTTTCTGCGAGAGTCTCGTCAGAGAGAGCGAGCATCTGTACAGCAAGGATACCGGCATTAAGTGCTCCGTTGATGGCAACTGTAGCAACAGGAATGCCCGGAGGCATCTGAAGCATAGAATAGACTGCATCAACACCATCGAGAACGCTTCCCTTTACAGGAACTCCAATGACTGGGAGGGTAGTGCTTGCTGCAATAACACCAGGAAGAGCAGCAGCCATACCAGCACCTGCAATAATTACCTTGATACCTCTATCCTTTGCTCCCTTGGCAAAAGCCTCGACTGCATCAGGCGTGCGGTGAGCACTGAGTGCGTTAATCTCGAATGGAATCTCCATTTCATCGAAGAATTTGGCAGCTTTCTCCATTACAGGAAGGTCAGATGTGCTGCCCATGATAATTGAAACAATTGGAGTCATATTATAATTTGTTTAGTGATTATGCGTTGCTATGTACTTTTCGGAGAGTAAAATGATATGTTTAACTTGGCAACCAAGTAATAAGTACAAATGTAAGAGCACAGGCGAATCCGATGCCGAATCCTACGAATATCTGTGCCAAGGTGTGCTGTCGCAATATCATTCGAGCCGTTCCGACAAGTCCCGAGAGTATCAAGAGGAGGCAAAGCAAGAAGATAGGATTGAAATAAAACAGCATACTGAATGCAATCAAAGCACCTACAAGACCACCCATACCAACCATGTGAGTTGAAACTTTCCACCAAGCATTCACTACCACACAAATTATCTGTGAAACGAGTGCTGAAAGTACGATTCCTCGGATAAACATAGGAACCTTGAGTTTTGTCATGATGACAAGGCATGCAGCATAACTGCATACGGTAACCACATATGGGAGGTGGCGGTGTTCACGATGTGAGAGTTGCCAATGTGTCCAGTCCATAGCAACTCGGAAGAGATTGATGCCTGAAGAAGGAATAAACACCATTGTCACCCATGCCAACGTGATTACGAATATCTTATATTGCAATGGGAGCATGCTCAGGTAACTGAAAAAGAACATCCATAGGAATGCCCACATCGGGGCATAAAATGGGGAGAAGATATTGGATATTATCTTCGAAATCTGTATGAGTTTACGAATGTTCATATTCAGGATTTGCGTTTAGATGCTGTTGGGATTGCGAGTTGTCTGCGATATTTGCTCACTGTTCTACGTGCAATATTGATGTTCATCTTTAGTAGTTGCTCCACTATTTGATCATCGGTATAAGGTGCTTTCTTGTCTTCGTTCTTAACTAAGAGAAGGATTGCATCACAAACCTTTTCTGCTATCACCTCCTCGCCTTCCTTATTCTTGCGGTTATGCTTAAAGAAGAAGGTAAGTGGATACATTCTTCCGTCCACGAGTGCATATTTGGTTTTGCATACTCGCGAGATAGTTGATGCATCGAGTTTTGTGACTTCGCTCACATCCTTAAGTATTAAGGTGTTGAGGTCATCCTCATCTTGCGAAAGGAAGAAAGGTTTCTGAAGGGCTATGATAGCACGCATCGTGACAGTAAGTGTGTGCTGTCTTTGACGAATGGCATCGATAAAACCTTGTGCTGCATCGATCTTCTGTTTGCAATATGTCAACCCCTCCTTCTCGTGCTTTGATATCTTGTCACCCTTCTTCTGATAGTTGAGCAATATCTCACGGCACTCCTCACTTACATGCAGAGTAGGCACATTTCCACGATTTAATTGGAAAGATACGCCACCTTCTCCATCAGTTTCCACGATGAAATCAGGAATTGCAGTCTGAATGCGGTCGCTTGCAGATTCGCAAAGGGCTCTGCCCGGACGAGGGTTGAGATGCTTTGCCATATCTTGAACGGCATACTTGATGATAGAGATGTCTTCTCCGAGATTCTGCGAAAGTTTGTTGATGTTCTGGTTTTTGAAGTTTTCGTAATCCTCAAGCACAATTCTGCGTTCGAGAAGAAGTAACTTCTCCTTCTCTTCCGAAATCCCTTCCACTTCGAGTGATCTGTTTAACTGGATGGCAAGACTTTCCTGCGAATTGCGTGCTCCGATTCCAGCAGGATCAAACTGCTGAAGGATGTCGAGCACTTCCTTAACCTCGTCCTCATCAGTTTCAATATTATAATTGAAGAGCAAGTCATCAACAATCCTGTAGAGGCTTTGGTCGAGGAATCCGTTATCATCAAGCGAACCGATAAGGTAGTCCATTATCTCCTCTTGGTGCTTGCTCAGGTCGTAATTCACCATCTGCGACTTTAGATCGTCAAGGAAAGTTGTTGAATCACCGATAGGCAGACGTTCCTTGAAGTCAGTCTCAACCTTCCTATTGAGGTAGTCGGGTATATCATCCTCTGAACCATATTCTCCGAGTTGTATCTGAGTTTCAGTCTCTTGATCACCATCATCCCCATCACCATAATAGTCATCACCCAGTTCATTCTGGTTGGTATCTTCATCAATCTCGCGTCCTTCAGCAAGAGCTTCGTTCCCATCGATTTCGTTCTTGACATAAAGTTCGAGGTCTCCAATGGACATTTCAGTCAGTCGCACCTGCAACAGCTGTTGCGGTGTGAGCTTCTGTGTCATTGTCTGCACTTCTTGTTGAACTAAACCAATACCTTGTGACATACCATTATTAAATTTATGGCAAAGGTAGTGAAAAAAGTAGAATAAATGTGGAGATTATCAAAAAAAATCTTACTTTTGCAGAAAATATACATAGATTGAATACCTACCTACAAAAAGAAATGGAAGACTTTATTCACTTACACGTACATACTCACTTCTCGATTCTCGATGGAATGTCAAAGGTTGATGCCCTTGTTGACAAGGCAATTGCCAATGGTATGAAGGGAATGGCCCTTACCGACCATGGAAATATGTTTGGTATAAAGGAACTGTTCGACTACTGCAACAAGGTCAACGGAAAGCGTAAGAAAGAGGGATTGGAACCGTTCAAGCCTATCTTCGGATGCGAGATGTATGTTGCCCGTCGCAACAAGGAAGATATGGTGGCATCCCAGGGAGACCGTAGTGGTAACCACCTTATTGTACTTGCCAAGAACTTCAATGGTTACAAGAACCTCATCCGCCTTGTTTCGCGTGCTTGGGTGGATGGAAACTATATCCGTCCCCGAACCGACAAGAAGGATCTGCAGATGTTCCACGAAGACCTTATCGTTTGTTCTGCCTGTCTTGCGGGCGAACCACAGGAACATATCCGCCGTGCACTCAAATTGGAGAAGTTTGCGAGCGATCCAACACCTCCCGAAGTTTCGTTTGCTAAGGCTGAAGCAGCGGTGAAATGGTATAAGGATGTCTTTGGTGATGACTATTACATGGAACTTATGCGACATGAAGTCACCGACCCCAATGTGCGTGCCAACCGCGAAACCTACGATGAGCAGAAGGCAATCGAACCTTACCTTATAGAATATGCGAAGAAATATAACGTAAAACTTGTCTGCTCAAACGATGCCCACTTTGTTGATGCTGAAGATGCCGAGGCACACGAACGACTCCTCTGTCTCAGTACAGGTAAGCGTATCGAAGAGCCTCACATGCTCTATTCGAAGCAGGAATATTTTAAGACAAAGGAAGAGATGAACGAGGTGTTCAAGGATATTCCTGAGGCACTTAGCAACACACTCGAGATACTTGACAAGGTTGAGACTTACGACATTGAGAGTAACCCAATCATGCCATTCTTCCCAATTCCTGAAGAGTTTGGTACCGAAGAGCAATGGCGACAGAAATATACCGAGGCAGACCTTTTCAAGGAGTTTACTTCGGATGAGAATGGTGAGAACCAGTTGCCTGAAGATGAAGGTGCAAAGAAGATAGGCAAGCTTGGTGGATATGACAAACTCTACCGAATTAAGTTTGAGGCGGACTACCTTGCAAAACTTGCTTACGAAGGTGCACAACGAATCTATGGTTCGGGTACAGCAGATAATATCACAGCTGACAAACTAATTGCTGGTTCTTATGGTATCCCTGAAGATGTGGAAGAACGCATTCGATTCGAACTTCACATCATGAAGACGATGGGTTTCCCGGGATACTTCCTTATCGTGTCCGACTTCATCAATTCTGCTCGTGAAGAACTCGGTGTGTGGGTAGGACCTGGTCGTGGTTCAGCTGCAGGTTCGGTGGTTGCGTATTGCTTGGGAATCACTAAGTTGGATCCGCTCAAGTACGACCTCCTTTTCGAGCGTTTCCTCAATCCAGACCGAATCTCTCTCCCTGATATCGATACCGACTTCGATGATGATGGTCGTGGAAAGGTGCTTCAGTGGGTTATGGATAAATATGGACATGAGAACTGTGCCCATATCATCACTTATGGTACAATGGCGGCTAAGAACTCCATCAAGGATGTTGCCCGTGTGCAGGATATTCCGCTCAACGTCGTGAATGCTTGGTGTAAGGCTATGCCCGATCGTTTGCCTGATGGCATGAAACCTAAGTTGAAGAATTATCTCAAGTGTACTCCGGAACTCCAGAACGCAGCAGCCTCTCATGATGAGAAGGAACGAGATACAATCAACTTCGCCACACGTCTCGAAGGAACAGTTCGCAATACTGGTATCCATGCTTGTGGATTCATTATCTGTCGTGACCCTATATCAGATCATGTGCCTGTTTCTACTGCTGATGACCCCGACTTCCCTGATATTAAAACTGCTGTAACCCAATATGATGGACACGTAATCGAATCTACAGGTCTTATCAAGATGGACTTCTTGGGCTTGAAGACACTCTCCGAGATGAAGGAGTGTGTGAAACTCGTGAAGCAGACACTTGGAATAGAGGTTGACCTCGACCATATTCCTATCGATGATGAGAAGACCTACAAACTCTATCAAGAAGGTCGCACCATCGGTACATTCCAGTTTGAGTCGGCAGGTATGCAGAAGTATCTTCGCGAACTTAAACCAACTGTATTTGAAGACCTTATTGCGATGAATGCCTTGTATCGTCCGGGTCCTATGGATTATATTCCTTCGTTTATCAGACGTAAGAATGGTTTGGAGGAAATCACATACGATATTGATTGCACAAAGACTTATCTCAAGGATACTTATGGAATTACGGTTTATCAGGAGCAGGTGATGCTCCTTTCCCGCCAGTTGGCAGATTTCACTCGAGGCGAGTCCGATGCCCTTCGTAAGGCGATGGGTAAGAAGAAGAAGGATATCGTAGATGCCATGAAGCCTAAGTTTATCGAAGGTGGAACCAAGAATGGACACGATGCCAAGGTGCTCGAAAAGATTTGGGCCGACTGGGAGAAGTTTGCTTCGTATGCGTTCAACAAGTCCCACGCAGCCTGTTACTCGTGGGTTGCCTACCAGACAGCATACCTCAAGGCGAATTATCCTTCCCAGTTCCTTGCAGCCTTGATGACCCGCCGTAAGTCGGATATCAAGGAAATCACTAAGTTGATGGACGAATGCAAGAGTATGGGCATTGCGACTCTTGGTCCTGATGTCAATGAGTCGTTCACCGACTTCAGCGTAAATAAGAAAGGTGAAGTCCGCTTCGGTCTCGGTGGTATCAAGGGTGTTGGAGAGAATGGTGTCAACAGTATTGTTTCCGAACGTGAGAAGAATGGTCCATACAAGAACATATTTGATTTTGTCGAACGTGTCAACCTTTCTGCTTGTAACCGTAAAAGTGTTGAAAACCTTGTACTTGCGGGTGCATTCGATGGATTCAAGGATATGCAACGTGAGACTTTCTTCGCTCCTACAGGAAAGGGTACGGAAGTGTTCCTCGACCAAATCATACGTTACGGACAGAAGTATCAGGCAGATAAGAATATGGCAGCCAACTCGCTCTTCGGGGCGGAAGCAATCGAAATAGCTCATCCTGCCATTCCAAAGGAGTTTGTTGAGTGGAGTGCCCTCGAACGCCTGAACAAAGAGCGTGAACTCGTCGGAATCTATCTTTCTGCCCATCCGCTCGATGAGTATGCAATAGTGCTTGAACATGTCTGCAACACTAAGTGTGCACAGCTCGAGAGCCTTGACAAATTGAAAGATACCGAAGAACTCACCTTTGGAGGCATAGTGACAGGTATTCGCGAAGGCTATACCAAGAAAGGCAATCCTTTCGGTATTGTTAAGATTGAAGACTATAGCGGTACGGGCGAAATCCCACTCTTCGGACAGGATTGGCTCATGTTCAAAAACTCCTTCCTCGATGGCATCTCGCTCTTTATCCATGCAAAGGTGCAGCCTAAGAAGTGGGCACAAGACCAGTTGGAACTCTCGCTCAAGACTGTACAGCTGATGTCGGATGTTAAGGACGACCTGATTACGCGTATCACTCTCACACTTCCTCTTGATGCTCTCACGGGCGAACTTGTTGAGGATCTTGCCGAACTCGCACAAGAATCACCAGGTAAGGCGGATGTTTACTTCAATGTGTACGTTAACGAAAGCACGAAAACGAGTCTTTTCTCCCGAAATATGAAGATTTCTGTGCAAAAAAAGTTAATGGACTATATTTCTTCCCATCCGGAAATAGAAGTTAAAATAAATTAGTGTATCTTTGTCACCGAAAAGTATATCTAAAACGTATAATAAGTAGATGTGTGGAATTATTTCTGCACATCTGCTAAGAAAATAAGGAATTAACAAAACAGTATAAACCAATAAAAACTATTACGATTATGGTAATCAACGACAGCAATTACGAAGAGATAGTAGCACAGGGCAAGCCTGTAGTTCTCGACTTCTGGGCAACATGGTGTGGCCCATGCAAAAAGATTGGTCCTTCAATTGAGGCTCTCGCAGAGCAGTATAAGGAGCAAGTAAATATTGGTAAGGTAAATATCGAGGACGATGCTGAAGATCTCGTAGCAGAATTCGGTATTCGTAACGTTCCAACAGTTCTCTTCCTCAAAGGTGGTGAAGTGGTCGACAAGGTAGTAGGTGCTGCTACTAAGGACGTGTTCGAAGAGAAAATCAAGGCATTGCTCTAATGAGTTCTATAGATAACGAAATCCTTTTGGGTGCCGAAGAAGACGCTCAGGAGGTTGCCTTTATCCAGAGTTATATCGGTCCTGAGATGGCAGAGCAGTTCTCCGATGAAGACATCTATTATTGTCTTGATGTGATTCTCGAAGAACTTGAAAAACTAAGCGACAAAGCCGATGAAGACGGTTTCATCGATATTGATGTCGAAGCAATCGTGAAAGTCATCGAGAAGAAGGCAAAGAAAGAGGAGATGGGACCTTACGATCATGAAGGTCTTTTCCTTATTGTTAATGCAGAACTTGAATACAACGAACAGTTGACAGAAGAATAAAATAGTGAAGAACTAAGAACGAAGAGTGAAGAATTTGCTACCGCTTTTGCTATCTAAAGCAGAAGACCAATGCGGAAGCAAATTCTTCACTCTTCGTTCTTCACTCTTCACTCTTCACTCAAAAAGATATCACTCTACTTCCATCTTCTTTCTCTTCAATAGTTACCTTTACAGTATCTTCAGGAAGCAAATCTTCAATGAGTTCCGGCCATTCCATAAAACAGATGCAGTCGGAATAGATGTAATCTTCGTAACCGATATCAAGCACTTCTTGTTCTTTCTTAATTCTATAGAAGTCGAAATGATAAATAGGTTCGCCGTTTCCTGCAAGATATTCGTTTACGATGGCAAATGTAGGCGAATTGATTACATCCTTTACTCCTAATGCTTCGCAAACAGCTTTGATGAATGTAGTCTTACCTGCACCCATCTTTCCGTAGAAAGCAAAGATGGTAGCCCCCTTACCCCCCAAGGGGGAATTAGAGGATGAATTTATAGCAGCATCTATAAATTCTTGTGCTGCTTTCCCGATTTCATCGAGAGATTTTATCTTTATTTCCATATATTATAATTCCTATCATTGTTTATCTCACATTCTTCATTCCTCCCCCCTCGGGGGAGTTAGAGGGGGCTCTTCCTTTTCTTGCTTTGCATTGTAACAAGTGGGATAAGCATCTCTTCCATTGAGATACCTCCGTGTTGGAACGTGTTCTTGTAGTAGCTTACGTAATAATTGTAGTTGTTTGGATAAGCGAAGAAATCATCGTTCTGTGCAAAGATATAGGTTGTGCTGATATTTGGTGAAGGAAGGAATGCTGCCTTCGGTGCTTTGAGCTCGTAAACCTGCTTTTGATTATATGAGAGGTTCTTGCCCAATTTGTATCGAAGGTTAGTGTTCGTATTCTTGTCACCAATCACCTTGATTGGGTTATTCACTCGGATACTTCCATGGTCAGTAGTAATGATTATCTTTGCATCTGTCTGAGCAAGAGCATGGAAGAGCTCGTTAACAGGCGAGTTCTGGAACCACGAAGCAGTAATGCTTCTGTATGCTTTCTCATCACTTGCAAGTTCACGAACCATTCTCGATTCTGTTCGTGCGTGACTCAACATATCAATAAAGTTGATGACAAGCACATTGAGATCGTTGTTCATCAAGTTCTTGAAGCGGTCAACGAGTTTCTCAGAGTCATTGGAGTTGTTCAACTTATAATAAGAGAAGGTGTTGCGTTTGCGATAACGATCGAACTGAGTCTGAATGAGTGGTTCTTCATTAAGGTTCTTTCCTTCCTCTTCATCTTCATCCACCCAAAGATCAGGGAACATTGTGGCGATCTGATTAGGCATCAAACCAGAGAATATTGCATTACGAGCATATTGTGTTGCAGTTGGGAGGATAGAGAGGTAAAGTTGCTCATCAAACACGAATTCATCGGACAATTCCTTGCTTATTACTCTCCATTGGTCGTAACGGAAATTGTCGAAAACAACGAGGAAAACCTTCTCTCCTTGGTTCAGTGCGGGGAATACCATCTTCTTGAAAATGTCGGGTGACATAAGAGGACGGTTGTCGCTGTCGTTAACCCAATCAAGATAGTTCTTGCGTACAAACTTAGCGAATGCTTGGTTAGCTTCTTGCTTCTGCATCTTGAGCATATCAGTCATCTCACTGTTAGACTCAGCGAGTTCGAGTTCCCAAAATACGAGTCGCTTATACACCTCTTTCCAATCATCGAGCGTGTAGGAGTCGTTTATCTGCATACCAATCTTCGAGAAGTTCTGCTGATAACCCGTATTGGCCACCTCGCTAACGATAGCCTTCTTGTGCAGATGTTTCTTCAGAGTAAGCAAAATCTGCGGTGGATTCACTGGTTTTATGAGATAATCGGCAATTTTAGAACCGATTGCCTGATCCATTATATTCTCCTCCTCACTCTTGGTTACCATCACCACCGGCACATTAGGAGTAATCTCCTTAATCTGCGAAAGTGTTTCGAGACCGCTGAGTCCTGGCATATTCTCATCGAGGAAGATAAGGTCGAACTGCTGCTCGCGAACAAGGTCGAGGGCATCCTGGCCGTTACTTGCTGTAACCACCTCGTATTCTTTCTTTTGCAGGAAGATGATGTAAGCCTTCAAGAGTTCAATCTCATCATCCACCCAAAGGAGTGTTCCGTTCATAATTTAGAATATAAAATTGTCTTCATCGATGAATTCCTCATCGTCCATATCTTCATCTTCCGATGGCTCAGGGAATTCAGTCGGTTCATCAAGTCTGTTTTCATCAATCTGGAGTTGTCCGATGCGGTCGAAGTGTTCATCGTAGAAGTCGAAGTAGTCGGCAAATGAGAGTCCCTTCTGAATCTTCTTCAAGTTGTCTTCGCTGATGATGAAGCACTTGAGTCCTTGGAGCATACGAGCCATCTCCCTGTTGTTCATGAGTTTGTGGAGATAGATATATGCCTCCTCATAGTCGTTGAACTTACGTGCGAGCAACATATCAATGCCATCACCCTTCTGGAACGAGATGTCAAAGTTGCGTACGGAGAAGTTGGTGAAGTTGTAACGAGCCACCTCAAACAGGAGTTGGTTCTCCGAAATGCTGTCACGCTCGTAAGCGATGGCAAATACCCAGTCGCAGTTTTTCTCATTGCTGAAGAGCGTATCATTACCGAGCGAATCAGCATCCTCACTATACGAACGTCTTCGTTCCCAAATGCTACCGGTCTCAAACTTGCCGCTTGCAAGCAATCTGCCTTCTTTCAGTCCTTTCACATAAAGACCAGCGAGTTCGCTTACTGTACTCTTAGGATACTTCTCCACAATCTCCTTCAGGTTGTTCATGAAGCCATCCCGCTGTCCAAGTTCGAGTTTACTCATTGCTGAGATAAACATGAATCGTGGGCGGTTTTCGCCCGAAGGATAATCCTCCGCACACTTCTCGTTAGCATCGATAACTGCTTGATATTCCGATGCCTTGAATGCTTCGTAAGCAGCGGTATAAATAGAGTCCTCCACTTCCTTTCCATACATTGCCTTGTAAAGGAAATCAGGGTCTGACAACTGCTTCGAATGCTCGTTATCAGCATACTCTTCGAGGAGTTTCTGCCTATAAACCTCTGCTTCTTCAGTCTTGCCCATACGCGAATATAACTGCCAGAGATTATAGTATATCTCATCGTAACTCTCAAAGTCAGGAAATTCTTCCATGATACGCTTGTAAGTGCGTTCGGAGAGTTCAAAATTCTCCATCTGATCCTTATAAATAGGTGCAGCACCGAAGAGTCCCGCTACGAGAGCCTTATTCGACTCTGCCATCTGTTCTTCAGTGAAAGGAATATCCTTGAGATAGTATTCGGGGCGGTGAGGGTCCTGCTGATATTCCTCGAGCTTTTCCTTCTCCTTGATTTCCTTTTCAGAGAGACCTTCATTAGCAGCAGCCTTCAGACTATCAGCAACATGCTGGGCTTGAAGCAAACTGTCGCTCATGAGACTATCGCCAGTGAGTGAATCTTCAGGAGTGTTGAAATCATCGAGGACAGTCTTGTTGCTACGTCTCCAGTCATCGGCAAGTTTACGGTTTCCCCACTTGCGTTTGAACTCTGTTTTTCCCGATGAAACCGAGGTTGGACTGTAGAAATAGAATGTACCGCCTTGCTGCTGAGTGCCCATAGGGTTGTTCTGCTGGTTTTGGTTTGTGCGGTTGTTCTGTCGGTTTCCAGCAGCTCCATTAGCCGCTTCGGCTTGCTTCTTCTGTTCTTCCTTCTCCTTCTTCTTTACATCTTCGATAATCTTCTTGATTACCTCCATACGCTTCACGGAATCCATCTGTGCGAGTTCTTGGAGCGAGTCTTGGAGTTCTATAGCCGAAGCAAACGGAAGCAACTCTTCGAGAGTCTTGCTTCGCTGGTTTATCATGTCGTAGTCCTCGTGTTCCTTGTCGAACATACCAAGAGCAGCCGAGTAGCATTTTTGTGCCTTGACAAATTTCTCCTGATCCCAATACAACTGTCCGAGATGTACGAGTAGCACACCCTTTTCAATGCCGCTGCGAGTGGCTTTCTCCACACCATCGTTATATGCCCATTCTGCTCTAACTGTATCTCCGTTAGCGAGATAGATATTACCGATGGCATAGTAGAGTTGGTCGAGATAGTCGGCATTCTTCTGGTTGCGTGCCATTGCCTTGAGTTTCTTGATGACCTGTTTCGAGCTTCCACTCTGAGTCACCTCAGTTCGCTTGATGCGAGCGTTGAACTCAAGTTCGTAAGGAGGATTCTTCCTTATAGTCTTACCAAAATACTTGTAAGCCTCCTGATCTCTGCCCACCTTATGACAAAGTTGCCCAAGGAGGAAGTACATACGTGCCTTTTGATAGTTGCGTTTTTCCGACTTGAGTGCTTTCTGGATGTTAGGAATAGCCTCTTCATACTGCTTTTGCCTAACCTGAAGGTCAGCAAGCACACCTGCCTTCATACTTTGCATATTAGTTGGAAAACTGTCTCTCTCCGCTCTGCGAAGAATATCTTCAGCATCGTAGAACCACTCGATTTCAGCGTAACATTTTGCTTCAAGTACACGTGCTTTTGCCACTATGTCAGGTTTGGAGAAATAGAGTCGTTGCATGTACGAATAAGTCGATGCTGCATCCATATATTCGCCTTGGGCAAACTGAGCAGCACCCATAAGGAACCATGCCTTATAGAGGAATGGGTTATATTCTTTCTGCGAAAGCCAAATCTTGTCCTTCTCGGTCTTCTTCTTGCCTTTCCATTGTGGACGGGCGGTGATAGAATGCTTTTTGATGGTCTTTTGGCATTTCTCGATAGCTGTGGAATAGTTGCTCGATCCCAACTTGGCAGTTGCCTTATTGCCTGTCATATAGAATGGGATAATCTCGGTGCAGTTATCCTTATTGCCTTGTTCCTGAGCGAGTCGGCCATCCTTAAATGCCAACATACCATTGTAGTAAGTATTGTAATTTGCCTTAAACGCTTGGACACGACGACTCAATGCCGTGTTCTTTTTTGTAGAACACGAAGCAACGACCAGAAGAGCCGCCAAAACCATTAAAGCACCTAAATACTTACGCATACATTTATAATAACGCAAAAAGTTACGAAATATTGTCAAAGCGGAGTTCTCCAACGATAAGAATCACCTCATCCTTCAGTTCGTCGGGCAGTTCTACTGCTCTTAACTGCAAAGAACGAACCCATCCGGCAACCTCATCAGTACGCATCGTGTAGAGCACATATCTGAACTCTTCCACTTCCTCTTGAGTGTAGTTGTCGGATGCCCTTCCACGAAAGCGATCGAGTTCTTCATCTTCGTAGTACTCAATCTCTTCGCTCACAGCAGCAAGGAGCGATTCTTTCTCACAAACCTCATGCTGACCACAGCAACCGGAATCATCGTTTAATTCAAAATTCATAATTCAAAATTCAAAATTAGAGTAGTCGAAACCGACTTTCTCCAGATCGTGCCAATAGTCGGGATAAGACTTGGATACAACATGAGGATTGTTTATCTTTATTGAATCAAGTTTGATTGCACAAGGAGCAAATGCCATAGCCATACGATGGTCTTCGTATGTATCGATTGCTGCATCGGGTTGTGGTTCAGTGCGTTCTCCATTCCAGAAGAGTTCGCTATCATTCGCATCCTTGATTACATAACCCAACTTGAGAAGTTCGGTCTTGAGTGCCTCGATGCGGTCGGTCTCTTTAATCTTCAAACTCTGAAGTCCATAGAAATGGAAAGGAATGCCCATCATGCAACAAGTCACAACAAATGTCTGTGCAAGGTCGGGTTGGTTCACGAAATCATAAACCATCTCTTTGCAAACATTGTCGCTCTTAGTGAGTTTAACGCCTTCCTTGTCCTCATCGCCAGTTCCAAGATATTCGGTCGTAACGCCCAACTGCTCAAAGAGTTCTGCAACCTTACTATCTCCCTGATAACTCTTCTTGAAAAGTCCTGGGAGCATAACCTCTGCTTTCTCGCTCAGGGCAACAATCTCATACCAGTAACTTGCACCACTCCAATCGCTTTCTACAAAGTAATCGCGAGTGATATACTTCTGATTTTCAACTCTTATGGTGCAGTCGTCCATCCAACGAGCATCACCACCGAAATCGTTAATGAGTCGGAGTGTAAGGTTGATATATGGTCGAGAAACTATATTATCAGTAAGTGTGAGTGTCAAACCATTCTTCAATGCAGGTCCAATCATCAATAGGGCAGAGATGTATTGCGAACTCACATTACCAGGTAGCGATAAGTTGCCACCTTCAAGATTTGGGTTGCCCGTAATCTTGAGTGGAGGAAAACCTTCTTTCTCAACATATTCCACCTCAGCACCAAGTTCGCTAAGTGCATCCACAAGAATACCGATAGGGCGGTTCTTCATTCGTTCAGAACCCGTAATGACATGAGTGCCTTCCATCACAGCGAGCAATGCTGAAGAAAAACGCATTGCAGTGCCGGCAGGACCGATGTCGATTACACCAGGCCCCCCGTCCCCCCAAGGGGGCGTGCTGGCGCTTGGATTACTACCCGGATGGACGCCCCCTTGGGGGGCTGGGGGGCTTAACCATTTAATCATCACCTTTGTATCATCACAATCTGACACGTTTTCAGGCAACTCCTTATTGCCCGCTAAAGCATTAATGACAAGTGCACGGTTACTGATACTCTTCGATGAAGGAAGAATAACAGTGCCGCGCACTTTTTTAGGGGATGTTATTTCTATTTGCATACTTTCGTTCTAAATTTCGAACAAAAGTACGAAAAAACATTGACGTACAAAAGCTTTTAAGCTTTATTATGCATTATTCGACCGAATAAGGACTCTCAGGCTCACCAAGATATGTCTTTCTGCCACTTCCGAAGTCCAAAACCACACGTTCGATGATGATTCCTGGGTCGAGTGGGGAGAGTGTGATTGTGTGCAATCCGTCTGCAGTCTTCTTTACCGTTACAGGAACCCTCTGGAGGTTGATGCGAGTGCTTTCCCACTGGTAGTTCTGGTCGTGATAACCATCGCGAATCCACTTCGAGAGTTCGTTCACATTGATGGTCTGCTCATTACCGTCCAAACTTACGACGATGCTCTGACCTTTGTTTCCATTGAATGGGAATGTTGGAGCAAGGTACAGAAGCACTGTCGCTGTTTGATCTTCAATCTTTTCACCTAACTTAAACTTATATGTAATCTGTCCACCTTTGGCAGCCTTAGTGTAAGGCATAAGACCTACACCTGAAAGTGTCTTACCAAAGTCTGGGATAATAGTCCATTTTGCTTCCTTTGCATCAGTCTTCTCGTAATAGTGCTCTGCCTCCATAGCAACTACACCATTCTTCTCTGTGAATACGCACTTGCCCTTGCTTGCATCAGGAGCTGCTGCAACTTGTGGCATGGTCTGCTGACGTGGTTCTTGCCAACTGCGATATCCGATATGGTTCTGATCACCAAAATGATTCCACTTGCCACCTCCAAGTGCATGATATTCAGCAGTCAACTTGGAATCGTTTTCGAAACAAGCCTTCACACGTTCTGCATCACCAGTAGCCTGTGCATAATACATATCGTAGAGGTTTGCCATACCACGAACAGGGAAGAGAATAAGTTGGAAGTAAGCATCTCTGTATTCTGGAGCAATTCGCATATATTGAGAGAGAGCATCTGTCTCAAGTCGCTTATAATCAGCGAGTACTTGTGCCCATTCGCCACTTTCAAGATTATATGTGCGAGCGTTGAGGTTTTCTGCAGTACAACGGTGGACATACTTTCCCTGGAGATTCAAGATACGAGCTGCTTCCTTTGCTTCCTTCTCACCAAACTGCTCACGACAGAAATCCTCTGTATACTTATCTATACCTGTGAATACCTGAAGGCCGTTTTCACCCAATTCTGAATTCTGAATTTTGAATTCTTCATTCGCAAAGCTCGGATTCCAAGCCATCTTAAACCAAAAGTCAATAGGGAATTCCATTGGTTTCAAATCTCCAACATTCAGAATCCACAACTTGTCCACTCCATAATCGTAAGTGAGTTTCAGCTGCTCCCACATACGTTGTATCTGACTGACATTAATCCATTTAGAGTTGCGAGGACCACCTACATAGTCCACATGGTAGTACATACCGTAACCACCCTTATGGTGCTTTCCGCCAAGTTCTGGAAGAAGTCGAACATTACCCCAGTTGTCATCACAAAGAAGGAGGATTACGTCGTCTGGCACACGCATACCTTTCTCATAGTATTCCTGTACCTCTTTATATAGAGCCCAAACCTGTGGAGTCTCGCTTGCTTTCCTGCCTGTAGCTTGTTCGATGAGTTGGCGCTGGCGTGCAACCACTCTCTCAAGAAGACTTACATCTGCATTCTTGCCCATTGGTTCATCGCCATTTCCACGCATACCGATAGTGACTACATCTTCAGTTTTCTTCATGCGTTCAACACCTGCAAGCCAGAAGGTATCGAGTTCTGCCTGATTAGTGTCGAAGTTCCACTGTCCACGCTTCTTACGAGTCCATTCCTGATGTGCTCGAGCCATTGGTTCGTGGTGACTTGTACCCATAATAATGCCCATTTCATCGGCAGTTTTTGAGTTTTCTGGGTCGTCCACGTAGAATGCCTCACCCCACATGGCAGGCCACATGAAGTTACCCTTCAGGCGAAGGATAAGTTCGAATACGCGAGCGTAGAAATGGCGGTCGAATGCCTTGCCGTATTTCTCATGAACCCATCCTGTCAAAGCTGGTGCTTCGTCGTTGAGGAAGATACCACGATACTTTACTGCTGGTTCGCCATCAGTATATGTGCCTTTGCTGATATAAATGTCGTTATGTTTTTCTACTGGAACATCAGCCCAATCGTACCAAGGACTGACACCTATCTGCTTGCTTAGTTCATAAATACCATAGATGGTACCGCGCTTGTCACTTCCAACAATGACAAGGGCGGTTTGTCCATCTACGTTGGCAGTAGTGATGATAAATTTTTCGCTCTTACGCTTAAGGGCATTACCATCTAACTTTTTCTGCCTAACCAATCTATTAACCAAACTATTATGATCTAATGTACCTGCGATGATGAGCGATGGGGCTGCAGATTGTGCAGTAACGAGGGTTGGAGTCACGCCTGTCACCTTGTTGATATCGGTAACTAAATTTCTCAAAGCGATCTTTACGCCCTCATAGTCTGACTCATCATATAAGATTTGGACCGTGCTACCTGCGCTCGTGAGACACCAGTCTGTCTCGGCAGTCTTGTTGAATTTCACGAACTGTTCTGCTGCGTTCATTCCTACGCATACAAGAAATAGTATAAAGGTCAAAATCTTTTTCATATAATGTCTTGCAATTTTTTTCACGGTGCAAAGTTACGACTTAACCTCCTAATATATTTATTCCTATTTTCCATTTTTTTTATTCTATGTAACATCATCGCATTTTTGTGTACCATCTTCTTTTAAAACCGTATTTATCGATATATTTTCATATTCGCCTAAATGCAAAATGTTTCGATGAAACCGCCAATTTACCATTAAAAGGTATTGTAAAGAGAAGAGAAATGGCATTTATTACGCAAAAGTTGCTTGATATAGGAAAAAATGTTAGGTTTTGTGTTAGGTTTTTAAATGAAAACTAACAAGTTAAATATATGTAATTCAGACATTTGTGTCGCTCGTGTTAGGAATGTTAGTTTTTTCTTCAAAAACTTTCTTATACGTACGCGGGCGTAAAGAAGTTTTAAAGAAAAAACCTAACATTCCTAACATTTTTTCTGTATATTACTGAATATCATCGCATTACAGTGTTAGCTTTTATTTAAAAACCTAACACAAAACCTAACATTTTCCTAAATTCCTAACATTTTATGCTTCCATATATGCAGCTGACCACCATAGTATAGAGATATTCTTTCTATTAGTTTGGAGTCAGAGTTACTAATAGTATGATGGTCTTGTTACTAGTAGTGTGAGGTCCTTGTTACTAATAGTGTGTCGGTTTTGTTACTAATAGTGTGAAATCCTTCTTACAGTAATGTGTTCTATCGCACTTAATAGTTGCAAACTATGTTCAAAATAGTGTGTTTCGTGTTTGATTTGCATTTTAAAATGTTGTATTTGCCCTATAAAAAGTTCAATTGTGTGTTAAAATCGCTCTTTTTCGTGCTTTTTAATTTCTTTTTTTTAGCATTTATTATCTTAATAATAATTAAAAATCGTATCTTTGCACGAAATTATAAGAATTGAAGAATATGATGGGGACGTTAACCCTGTTCTACGTGTTGATGATGTGTTTTTGCTTTTACAATTGTTGCATGACTATTGAAATCAAGCTTAACCTACGATTAATTATAAACTAAATAATAATTCTAAATTCTATTAACTAAGAAAATTATGAAAGTTAACAAATCTCTCATTGCCATTTTCGCATCAGCACTCGCTCTTGGTAGCTGTACTGACTTCTTGAATGACTTTGATGCAAAGCAGGCTCAATATAAGCAGGGCTTTGAAGAAGTATTTGGTGAAATCGATCCAAATCAGGATTGGTCTATGGTAAAGCAAGTGAACATCAATGCAAACGGTGTGCAAGATGGTATGCTTGAAGTGTATGATAAGGATCCATTGGGTAACAATGCTCATATCCTTGGAAGACAGCGTGTCGAAAATGGTGCTGCATCTTTCAATTTTGATATGCCTGAAAACCTTGATCAGGTATTTGTACGTGTAAAGAAGGGCGATAATGGATATTACCCTGTTAAGGGATATTATTCTGTAGTTGATAATAAGGTTAATATCGGTGCTACTACTCGTGCTATCGTTAATGGTCTCGATGATTCCACAATTCCTACAGGTGATGCAACACGCATTTCTCAAGGAACTGCTAAAACATTTACATCAAAAATGCTTGATTTTACAAAGAGGACTGATGTAAGTGTTGTAAAGGATCCAAATTATGATGGTGATCTTACTTATATTGATGGTTATTGGGCTGTAGGTGGCGATGCAACCTTTAGAGTTGATATCAATGGTTCTGGTAAAGATATGTTCACAGACCAAGACATCACAAACCTTATTCCACTTTATGGAGTTGTTAATGAATCTGATGCACGTCCACATTGGTATGTAAGTGATGTTGCTCAGTTCTTCATCGACGTGGATGGTCAAAAGGCTGTGTTTAAGGAGTCTGAAAACCATATGGGTTATATGCGTGAAGGTTCTGTGCCACATTTCAACAAGAATGTTGTCTTTACAATGGCTTCTGAAGGTCCTGTTGTTTTGGACTATTTTGCAAAGGGTACAGAGTATGATAACGAATTTGGATATTTCTACTATACAGATGATGATCTTGTTGATGGAGAATTGCCAACAGAGAAATTCAAGACAATGAATAAGTATATTCTTTGTGACAATATTTCTAATATGAAGTCTGATGCTGCAGAAAAACCAGAAGGTGCACAAGATGGCAGAAGAACAGGCAAGGTAGAAGTTGCAGAAAACGAACAGATACCTTGGAATCTCCTTTATATAAAATATCCTGCTGGTTCAACCACTGGAGTTGATGGTCTCAGCTATGCAGAATCAAATTATGATGCCCAAATTTATGGCACAAGACTTCAGCTTGTTTATTTTGGTGAAGATGGAACAGGAACACCAAGTTATTCTTTCCCTGAAGGAACCAAAATTGGTCTTTTCATTTGGGGACGTACTGATAATAACCGTAACACTGTCGTAACATCAATTTCTAAGTTGAACCAAGACATGTATAACGAACCTGCTCATGCAATTACTTTCAAGTATAATGATCAGATTGTTTATGCAATGGAAGATATGCGTTTGGGTGGTGACCGTGATATCAATGATATGATGTTTATCATCGATGGTGACTTCGAAGAGGAAATCCCAGAAATCATCACTCCTACTACTCCTGACTATCCGACATGGGTTGTTGCTTGTGAGGACCTTGGTGGTGACTTTGACTATGACTTTAATGATGTTGTATTTGGTCTTCGTTTGACAGAGACTAGTGAAGATGGCAAAATTGGAAAACTCGAGCTTATTCCATTTGCTGCTGGTGGTAAGAATAATGATGTGATCTATTACGATGGTAATAAGATTGGCGAAATTCATAAGTTGCTTGATAGTGAAAGTGATGATTCCCAGACCGAATATGCTCGCATTAATGCTACACCAGGTCAGAAGCCAGATGCGGGTACTGCAGTCCTTCTTGCAGAGAACGTGTCTATGTCCATAAGTATTAATTCGATCAAGGAGAAATTAGCTATCGTGTCAAAGCAGGATGATGGCGAAGGTAACTATAGTGACAACACAGATGGTACTTACATTACAGCAAACATAGGTAAGCAAGAAAACAAGGCCCCACAGATTATTATTCTTCCTCCAGGTTGGAACTGGCCAAGTGAGCAAACTTTGATTTCTGATATTTATCCTAATTTCAAGGATTGGTCTGCAAGTAAGAGTGTAACTGACTGGTGTAATACAATGGCAGAGGGTGCTACAGACTTTGTTTATAACCCATATCATTCTAATTCAACAAGTGTTACACCAGTAACTCCAGAAGAAGGTGGTGAAACTGGTGGTAATAGTGGTAGCGGTTCTGCAACTCAGAAGTTTGACATCAAGCTTGTCGGTTCGTCTACAATCGCAAGAGGAGGCACAAACGAATATACAGTTTCTGTTACTGGATATGAAGATTTGAGCGAACTTACATTATCTACTGGTGTATATTCTAGTGCTCAGATGGGTACTTATCTCACTGTTACTGGTGTTGAAAATGGAAAGTTCAAAGTCACAGTTAATACTGATGCTGTAATTGGTACAGAGCTCCGTTTCTATGTAAAGGTTGCTGCTGATGAAACACATATTGCAACTCGTGCAGAATTTACTGTTAAGGTTGTAGGTAAAACTCCTGAATTTACTGTTTCTACAGAAGTTCTTGATCTTTTAGTTGGTGAAAAGAAAGAATTTACTATTACTACTTCTCAAGAAAAATGTGATGGTAATGCAATAACTTTCAGCATAGATGATAGCTCTATAGCATCTTTAGTTAGTGGTGCTCATGGCATAAATTCTGATAAAACAGTTACAGGTGTTTCCGAAGGTGTGACGACTATCAAAGTCACTCATGCAGCAACAGATATTTATAGTGAATTGACAAAGACAATTACTGTAAATGTAACTAAACCAACATATGGCGAAGAAGTAGCATATACATCTCTTGGTAACAATATGTATGAGGTGAATATCAATGATTTGAAATCAGTTATTTCTGACGAAAACAGTAATGTGACATTTGTTGTAGTTGGTGATAAGAATAAATATTATAGTGCCTTCTCATATGTACAGTGCTATACTAATGATCCATGGGGTGGTATTTCCTGGGTGACAATTGGTAGTGAAGGTGAAGAGGGGGCAACATCCCGTTCATGGAATTTGACTGCTGCACAATATCAGCAAGTTGTAGCATCAACAGAGAATGTAATTAAGTTATCTTGGGCAGGTATAGATAATGCAAAGCTATATGTAAAGGCAACACCTTCATCTGCTAAGCGTCGTTCTACTTCAAAGACTATTCGCCGCAAGTAATCTCGCGAAGGGTTAAGTGACACTTCCCTGTCACTCTCTCCCAAATACTTCAAATGCCTCCCCTCTTCCACAGTCGGGAGGCATTTCCTTTCTCCCCCATTCTCCATCCCCCAACTTTTTCCCCCGAAAAGTTTGGTGGAATGAATGAAATATCGTACTTTTGCAGCGTGAATATAAAAAGATGTAAATATTATGAATGTAACTATAGAAATCCCGCAGCAGATTGCAACATCTCCTTCTATGATTAAGGAATTAAAGAAGGTGTTGACTGATTATGCCATCTTGTGGATGTCTCGAGTTGAAAAGAGAGACTTTTCCCTTTCTGACGAATACGAACTTCCTGAGAAGTACGAAAAATTGTGCGGATGCATCTCTGAAGAAAAAATCATGTCAGCATGTGAAGATGACACAAAGTTGGACTATCTTGTGAAAAAACATTTATAATGAATATTTTTCTTGATACTAATGTGGCTCTCGACTTTCTGCTCAAGGGGGAAGACTTTTTTGATGATGCAAAGAAAGTGATAGCGGTATGTCTAAACAGAGGTTATAATTTGTATTTGTCATCCATATCTTTTGCTACTATTTCCTATATTGCACGCAAGGGTTATGAAGGGCATAATGTCAATGAACTGCTATCCATTTTGAGAGAAATGGTTTCTGTTTCACCTGCAGTCCAATCTACAGTCGATGACGCACTTGATCTAAATTTGGGCGATTTTGAAGATGCTATGCAATTCTGCTCGGCCCAATCAGTGCATTCTGATTATATAAGTACTCGTAATGTTGAAGATTTCCCCGAATTCTCCATACCTGTTGTTTCTCCAGCTGTATTTTTGGCACAGATAAGTCGTAAGGGTTAAGGGGCAAGCGACAGGTTCCTTTCCCCATCTATACATAAACAAATGCCTCCCCTCTTCCACAGTCGGGAGGCATATTTCTTTCTTCACCCAACTACACGAAAACTGCCAGTATTTGAATGCAAATACTGGCAGTTAGTTTGATATCTGTCTACCCTATGGCTCACTCTGTGGAGAGTGATAGCCATTGGGTGAGGTGGGAGCATTTTATTTCTTTGCGTTACGACGCTTTGCGGAAGAGCTGGTGTTGCTTATTCCTACATAAGAAGCTGTGATTTTGGTGTTGTATGGTGTCTTTATGGCATGTAATCTACAATAGCCAGTAGCACTCAATATTGATTTGAGATTGACATAGTATGTCTTAGAACCATTTGAATTTGATACTACAGTCATGTATTTCTTAGTATCTTGGTCTGGTCTTACATCTAAAAGGTCACCATTATTTGTTAATCTGTTGAAGAGGAAGCGTGGGACACCATTGCTTTCAGTAGCAGTAACAGTGAGCTTCAAGTAAGTGTAAGCACTAAGGTCGATGTAGTTGTCATAATATACATTTCCATCACCCCAAACCACTTCTGTACTGTTGTATAATGTGAAGTTGTTCCTCAAGTTAGAATCGTAATGACTTGCATTGGCAGCTATGTCTTCAAAATTACTAAACGCAAGAACCTTTGCAGTTACAGTGATAGTTTCTGAAGCATTGAAGGCATCTGTTGCTTCTTGCTTTATAGTGAATGAGGTTGTTCCAATAGATCCTGGATTGACAGTTATCTTCTTGCCATCAGCAGAGACTGAAATGGTGCTTGAATTATTGCTACTTACAGAGATTGGTGCAGGAGAACTTGTAGTGACATCAAATGTAGCAGCATCGCCCCATTGAGAAAGCAATAATACTTGACAATCGCTTGGAACTTTGAGGTTAGCATTGCGCTTGTTCACTTTCACATTAATGTATCTGTTTCCTCCGTAAACACCATTAACACCAGTACCCCAGTAACTCTGATACATTCTCACTTTTGCTTCACCAGCACCAACTGCAGTAATGAGGCCATCTTCGGAAACTGTTGCAACGCTTGTGTTGTCTGATTCAAACTTAACAGGAACATGCTGGTCGTTTGTAGTCCACTTTATCTGGTATGTTGGGACGTCACCATTGTAAGGTGTGTTCAACGAAAGTTCAGTATTGTCTTTTCTGTCGACGAACTCAAGTCCGCAATATACAGATGTATTCTCCATGTACCAATTCACTGTTCGAAGCTTTTCGGATGCAGTAATACCGTTTGCAAATGTAATAGTTGCACATGGTTCGTTTGCAGTGTCATTTATAAACTGTTCAACGATTTCAGGTGTGATAGTGAATGTATGAACCTTATTTTTCTCGATTGTTCCGTTAGAAAGAGTTGAGATGTTTTGATTGCCAAGTTTGAAATTGATTGATGCATCTTCATCTACCAAAATTAACAACTTGTAAGTAGCACCGCTCGTCCAATATGTATTTGAGGATGTTCGTGAGCCAAGAGTTATAGTTGCTATATTACCATTACATTGAATGTTGCCACCTTCCTTATATTTAACTGCGTATGATGGGATTGATTCGAATTCGCGTACTTTACCCCAAACGCTACCGCACCAAGAGGTTTTGTCTGCATCTGCTACCCATGATGTGAATTCAGGATACTTTTCTGTGATGCACTGCTTTTCTGAAGGCCATTGCCAGTTAGGGTCGGCAATGAGGAATGCCTGAGGTGCCTTAGTTTCCGTATCGTTGCTATTTGGCAGACCAATTGTGCTGCTTTCGGTGCCATCATTATATTTAACGTGTACTTTGAATTGAGAAGCATCTGAAATCACAGAGAATTCATTGGCATCCACTGTAAACTCATTGCTGTAAACAGGGGTCAAAGTCACATCGCCAACATTGATAGGTGTCTCTTCGTATCCATCGCCGAAGGCCTTGTGAAGGTCGGTGATGTTAGAATTTCCATTGCGTGTGAATTTGATGTCATCATTGTTATATTTGATGTTTACAGGCAACGTACCACCAGCAGCAAGGAGTTTAACTCTCGCCTTAGTCTGTCCAGATACATGCTCAATACCGAACACAACATCGTTGAAGTCCCAGTCGTATGTGCCACCAAGGTCTTCGCATGCTACAATATATACAAGTGGGTTTACCTCCGAATCCTTATCGATGATGAGAGGGTATGGAGTGTTGTTGTCTGTCTCGAGTTTCAATACAATATCGTTGTAGTCGTGGTCGCTACCAGTTGCATAGTTCCAGTCTTCGAATGAGAGGTACATGTTGCCTTGGTCGTGGAATGTAGCAGCGTAAGTATCCTTGATGTGGTCAAGTTCTTTTGCCTCAGATCCTGTAGTGAGCGAGCCCTGGTCCTTGTTCCATTGGCTGTTAGAGAAATAGTAACCGCCATCAGTAGCAAGTACAATACCAAACTTTCTACCTGCAGGCACACTAATCTTAATGCCTTCGGAACGAATCTTGTCAACATTGTTTGTGAAGTTCTGGTTATAGTTGCTCCATACACAATACTGCTTCAAGCCCTCTTTGTCTTCATTTGACAATTTCATTGGTAAAGCACCATTATAGAACCAATAAGTGTTTTCCCAAGTGTTAGCATCTGTGCCGCTTTTGTGAGCCTGGAACCAACTGCTTTTTGTCAAAGTGTAGTTGTTATTATCATCTTTAGTGTATTCACCAGTATTCATGTGCCATACCCAAGTGATGTCAGGCACTCCATCGTTGTTACTATCAACAATGCCTCCCCATGAATTATAAACATATATACCCATCCATTCGCCCCAACTGTCGGCAGGCACTCCCATTTCTGATTTCATGGCTGCAGTAGGACCACTGTTGCTTGTGATGGTATAAATAGGGTAGAGGGTGAATTCGCCTGTTGATAAATATTCGAAGTTCTGAGTTACCTTACCAGCATTCATTGTGCCTTCAGGAAGGGTTGAAATAGGTAATTTGAGATTCTCAAGTGTCCATTCGTGGTAATTGCCAGCAGAACTCACAACATGTTCACCGGAATTTTCTATTGTGGTTCGAGTTCCTTCCTGTCCTCCAAAGTTCACGCTTACTTTACCGTCTTTCACTTCTCCCGGAAGAATCATACGGTTTTGGTTCTTGTCGATCAAGCCGACATATACATAGTCGAGAGTGGAAGGTACATCGCAGAGGAAGGTTCTTTTGCCTTCGCTTACATTGTCAAATTGGCCGAGAAGATATACTTCGTTGTCAGAATAGCGAGGGTTGGCAGTATATACCTTCACGGTATAATCACCCTCAAATGCGATGTTTACATCTATCGCAGCATGAGTTGCGGTGTTCCAGTTCTGGTTTTGGTCTATGTTGGTGAACATAGATTCGAAGATTTCGTTGTAGGAATGCTCACGACTTGAGAATCCGTTGTCGAAATCTGTACAACTTGTGACAGCCATTAATGCTGTTGCTGATGCACAAATTGTCATTGTCTTTTTGAAAAATGATTTGATTTGTACCATTGGTTTGTTTTATATTGATAATTAAATTAGTTTTGAAATAACTGCCTGTACGTTTATAAAAATGATGATTCGTATGACGTGCAGATTTGGTTTTAAGTTATCGGCTGCAAATTTAGGTATTTTATATATTATATTTATTAATATGGTGTTACCTATGTTTACAACAATGTTTCATGTTTGATTATGATGCAGTTGAATCGAAAATGGGTAACATGAGAGATGGCGAAAAGTAACATGGATATAAACATGATTAGCTTCAGACTTTCAATTATCTCTCGTATTAATTGCTGAATGGCATTTGTGGTTGGCGGATTGTTGTAGTTAAAGAGTGTGTTTTTTGTTTCATTCTGCAAAGGTCTATAGAATATTTTTCTCTTTTTCCACCTTATTTCTCCATTTCATTACCAACATAATTGAAAAATCAGTATCTTTGCACAAAATTTGGAATAGAATATGGAACAGGCACTTTATATTTATAACACGCTTTCACGTAGAAAGGAAGTTTTTAAGCCACTTCATGCACCTCATGTGGGAATGTATGTTTGTGGTCCTACAGTATATGGAGACGCGCATCTTGGACATGCCCGTCCTGCTATTACTTTTGATATCGTTTTCCGTTATCTCAAGCATCTCGGCTATAAGGTTCGCTATGTGCGCAACATCACAGATGTGGGTCACCTTGAGCATGATGCTGATGAGGGTGAGGACAAGATTGCAAAGAAGGCACGTCTTGAGCAGTTGGAACCTATGGAGGTGGCTCAGTACTACACTAACCGTTTCCATGAGGCAATGGACGCTCTCGGATGTCTTCCTCCATCAATCGAACCACATGCCAGCGGTCATATCATCGAACAGCAGCAGCTTGTTCAGCAGATTATCGACAACGGTTTCGGTTACGAAAGCAACGGTTCTATCTACTTCGATGTAGAAAAATATAATAAGGTACACAAGTATGGAGTTCTCTCTGGTCGCTCACTTGAGAATATCAAGGATGCAAGTCGCGAACTTGCTGGAGTAGGGGAGAAGAAGAATCAGGCTGACTTCGCACTCTGGAAGGCTGCCCAGCCAGAACATATCATGCGTTGGCCAAGTCCTTGGAGCGATGGCTTCCCAGGATGGCATTGCGAATGTACTGCTATGGGACGCAAGTATCTTGGTAGTCACTTTGATATTCATGGTGGTGGTCTCGACCTCGTATTCCCACACCACGAATGTGAGATTGCACAGGCTGTAGCAAGTCAGGGTAGCGAAATGGTGACTTACTGGATGCACAACAACATGATCACTATCGATGGAAAGAAGATGGGTAAGTCGTACAACAACTTCATCACTCTTCCTCAGTTCTTCGCTGGTGAACACGAACGTCTTGAGCGTGGTTATGCACCAATGGTAATCCGCTTCTTCATTCTTCAGGCACATTATCGCTCTACAGTTGACTTCTCAAATGAGGCTCTTCAGGCAGCAGAGAAGGGACTTGAAAGATTGATGGATGCTTGGAAAAGCCTCACCCCAACCCTCTCCCAAGGAGAGGGAGCGCCTGCCGGTGTGAAGGTGATTGAGGTTGCTGATGTCAAGGCATTGGAGGAGAAGTGCTATGATGCAATGAACGATGACTTGAATACTCCAATCGTTATCTCTAACCTCTTTGAGGCTTCGAAGATGATAAACTCTGCAGTCGACAAGAAGGCAGTATTCACTGCTGAGGCTCTTGAGGCAATGAAGCAGTTGTTCCAGACTTTTGCTTTCGAAATTATGGGTATCAAGGCTGGTGCAAGTGCTGCCGGTGCTGCAAATCAAGGTGGTAGCGATGCTCGTGAAGAGGCATTCGGCAAGGTTGTTGATATGCTTCTCGAACAGCGTTCGAAGGCTAAGGCAAACAAGGATTGGGCTACATCTGACCTTATCCGCGATAATCTCGCTGCTCTTGGTTTTGAAGTGAAGGATACAAAGGATGGTTGGAGTTGGAAACTGAATAAGTAAGGCCCCCCGACCCCCCGTCATCGCGTCAGCGCTTTCGAGCTTGACGAGAAAGAACGGGGAGGGCATCCGCATAGCTTAAATGGTAAATGATTAAATAGTAA
>DCIW01000012.1:0-10404 GCA_002317225.1 Prevotellaceae bacterium UBA1716
AAATACCTCAGGTTGGTGAAGATTTACTCCGTGTAATGCCTATCAAGTGGACAGCCCAGCGACTCGGAATTGAGAAGGTGACTTTGAAGCAAGGTAACATGGTGCTCTATCCGACAATTAACCAAAATTACATTCAGAGTACGGCATTTGGCAAGATTGTAACGTATGCAAGTTGGCACCCTCGCAATTGTGTTTTCAGAGATACAACGCCTCAGTCAATCCTTATCAAGAACGTGAAATCGTTCGAGTCTGCGTTGCAAATATTGACAGAAATGGAAGAAGGAAAGACAAAATAGTAACCAAATCATCAATTTATACGCGATAAATTGGTGATTTGTTGTTTTAAATGATTATCTTTGCATACTATAAAGAATTTTAATCAAAGATTAATTTGCCAAAACAAACAAGATAATTGGAAAACTAATAAGATATTATGAATACAAGTGACAGCATAGTAATCATTCCTACTTACAACGAGAAGGAGAATATCGAAAAGATAATTCGTGCAGTTCTCGGATTGGAGAAGGCATTTAATATCCTTATCATCGATGATGGTTCGCCTGATGGCACAGCCGCTATCGTTAAGGGATTGATGAAGGATGAATTTGCAGACCGCCTTTTCCTTATTGAACGTAGTGGAAAACTCGGACTTGGAACTGCTTACATTGCTGGTTTCAAGTGGAGCATCGAACGCAAGTATGATTACATTTTCGAAATGGATGCTGACTTCAGTCATAATCCTGATGACCTACCACGTCTTTATTCTGCTTGTCATGACGAAGGTTACGATTTGGCAATTGGTTCACGTTATGTGAGTGGTGTGAATGTGGTGAATTGGCCAATAGGACGAGTCCTGATGTCTTATTTCGCAAGCAAATATGTTCGTTTCATTACTGGATTTAAGGTTCACGATACAACAGCGGGATTCAAATGCTATAAGCGTCGTGTGCTTGAAACTATCGAACTTGACAAGATTCGTTTCAAGGGTTATGCTTTCCAAATCGAGATGAAGTTTACTGCTCATAAGTGCGGATTTAAGATTAAGGAAGTGCCTGTCATCTTCATCAACCGTGTGGAAGGTGTGAGCAAGATGAATGGTGGAATCTTTGGAGAGGCATTCTTTGGAGTGATGCGTTTGAGATTGGATGGTTGGTTCAAGAAATATCCGAAGTGTAATTCATAATGCATAATTCATAATTCATAATTGGGCTGCGCTTGGATTATTAGCTTTGTTTTGCGAATAATTCCTAATTCCTAACTCCTAATTCCTAATTCCATATTGATGAAGATAATAATTAGAAATGCAAATATCGTTAACGAAGGACGCACTTTTGTGGGTTCTGTAGTTATCGAAGACAAATACATTCAGGAAGTTATCGAAGGCGGTGATGATTCGTCACAGTCGTATGACCAGGAGATTGATGCTAATGGTCTCTATCTTTTCCCTGGTGTGATAGATGATCATGTTCACTTCCGTGAGCCAGGTTTGACTCAGAAGGCAGACATTGCAAGTGAGAGTCGTACTGCTGCTGCAGGTGGTGTCACTTCGTATATGGAGATGCCTAATACTGTGCCTCAAACCACAACTATCGAACTCCTTAACCAGAAGTTTGAACTTGGTCGCGAGAAGAGTCGTGTGAACTACAGTTTCTTCTTTGGAGCAACTAACGATAATACTAATCTTCTTGAGCAACTTGACCCTGAGCGCATCCCTGGTGTAAAGGTTTTCATGGGAAGCAGCACGGGCAATATGCTTGTTGATCGTGTTGATTCGCTCTTGAAGCTTTTCCAGAAGTCTCCGCTTCTCTTGATGGCTCATTGTGAAGATACTGATATTATCAATCAGAATATAAAGTTGTTCAAACGTAAGTATAAGGGACAGAACGACTTTCCGGTTCGTTACCACAGCCGTATTCGTAATGTTGATGCTTGCTATACATCTTCGGCACTTGCTGTGAAGTTGGCAAAGGAAACGGGTGCTCGTCTTCATATCGCACATGTTTCTACTGCTAAAGAACTCTCGCTCTTCGACAATAATATCCCTATCGAGGAGAAGCAGATTACTGCTGAAGCAGTTATTGCTCACCTTATGTTTGCAACCGAAGATTACGATCATCTTGGAACTAAGATTAAGTGTAATCCTGCAATCAAAACTCCTGATGATAGGGCGGCCCTTCGTGAGGCTCTCAATACGGGCTTGATAGATGTGGTTGCTACCGACCATGCTCCACACTTGCTCAATGAGAAGTTGGGTGGTGCGCTTCGTGCTGTTTCTGGAATGCCTATGATTCAGTTCTCGCTTGTCTCAATGCTTGAACTAGCTGATATGGGCGAACTCTCGATTGAGCGTGTTGCAGAACTCATGTGTCATAATCCTGCTAAGCTCTTCAAGATAGAGAAGCGTGGTTTCATTCGCCCAGGTTATTTTGCTGACCTCGTGCTTGTGGATCCCGAAGCTAATTGGCTTGTTTCCGAAGGCCGCTACTACACTAAGTGTGGATGGACTCCAATGGATGAACATACATTCAAGTGGCGTGTTCGTCGCACAATTGTCAATGGTACAACAGCTTATTGCGATGGTGTGGTTGTTGATGGTGTTCGAGGAATGGAACTTGCATATAATAAGTAGCAAATGCTCTTTACCTACCAGATAAATGAACTCGAGCCATACATCAATTGGGTGTACTTCTTCTTCGCATGGAAAGTGCGTCCCGATAGCGATGAGGCAAATGGTCTGAAACTTGAGGCTTTGCAGATGCTGCATCAGTTCAATGCACATTTCTCCGTGAAAGGTGTTGTGGAACTCTTCAAATGCAATAGTCTCGGAGATGACATCATTCTTCAGCATCCCGCAGATTGCCCTTGTTGCAGGATGAATCCAAGGATGATAGGTCGTTTGCCTATGCTAAGGCAACAAGTTCCTGATAAAGATGGATGGTGCCTGTGCCTTTCCGATTTTGTTCGTCCTATGGGGCAAGGCATTCAAGATACTGTTGGCATCTTTGCCACATCGGTTCCTGCAGAGATGCAGACAATGTACGAAGATGATCCTTATAAGCAGATGATGGCACAAACTCTTAGCGACCGACTTGCTGAGGCTGCTGCAGAGGTGCTTCATCTTCAAGTGAGAAAGCATTACTGGGGCTATGCTCCGAATGAAAATCTCTCGATCGAGGACTTGCAACTTGAGCGTTTCCAAGGTATACGACCTGCAGTTGGTTATCCTTGCTTGCCTGATATCTCGCTCAATTTCCTTCTCGATGAGTACGTTCCCTTCTGCCAAGTTGGGGTCGAACTCACGGAAAATGGAATGATGTACCCGCATGCATCGGTAAGCGGACTTATGTTTTCGCATCCGATGAGCAGATACTTTGCTGTCGGCAAAATAACTGATGAGCAACTTGCAGACTATGCTTCGCGACGAGGCAAAGAGTCTGATGAATTAAGAAAATATCTCTCGCGTAATGTCGAATAAAAATAGAAAGAAGAATTCTGGATTGTGCATCATACGGATTGTTCTGATGTCAGTCGCAATGTTTCTACTGATGATTTTGGCTTTTGGCTATTTCGTTGGTAGCAGGCAGTTCATTGTGAACCAGCATTCTTTCTATTTTAAGGATCTTCCTGAAGAGTTCGATGGGTATCGTATCGTGCAGTTCACCGATTTCCATATTCAAACGTTTAAGAAAGGTCATGATTCAGATATAGATACAATCATTAGTTTGATAAACCGTCAGCATGCAGATGCAATAGTCTTTACGGGCGATTTGGTTTGCAGATGGTCAAAGGAACTTGATGGCTATCGTCGTAAGATGAATAAACTCAAGGCAAAGGATGGAGTGTTTTCTGTAATGGGAAACCACGACTATGGTACTTATCATGAATTCGATACTGAGTCGGACAGACTTGCTGACATAGAGGAACTTCAGCGTAAGGAACGCAGTTACGGATGGAAACTCCTTCTCAACGAACATGCTCTCATTCAACGAGGTAATTCGCATATTGCAATAGTAGGTTCTGAGAATGAGGGCTTGCCTCCATTCCCTGCATACGGAAATCTCGTAAAGGCTGCAAAGGGACTCAAGAAGTCGGACTTCTGCATTCTGCTTACTCATAACCCAACTCATTGGAAAAGTAAAGTGGTTGGAAAGACTTCTTTCCAATTGACTCTCTCAGGTCATACTCATGGAGGACAGTTCAAACTCTTCGGTTGGTCACCTTGTTCGTGGAGATATCCAGAGTGGTCTGGCATTTACGAAGAAGGAAATCAATTGCTTGATGTGAGCGATGGAGTGGGGTGCAGTATCTTCCCATTCCGTTTTGGTGCATGGCCAGCTATCAATGTCATCACCTTGAAGAAGTTGAAATAGCAAGCCAATCTTTTCTGTCTTCTTGCATGCACCCTAAACAACAAACTAACTACTAACACATTAACTTAACTATTTTGATTTACAACATTTACACATATCTTATTGCGACACCTCTTTTTATTATAAATTGTGTTGTCAACGCTTCACTCATGGCTTTGTTTGGTCTGATGGGCGACAGGAAGTATTTCACTTATTGGATTCCCCGCTTTTGGGCGTGGTTCACGTGCTTTGTCTATCTTATTCCTGTTTCTGTGAAAGGGAGAAAAAAGATTGACAAGAACCAAACTTACCTCTTTCTTCCGAATCATCAGGGTTACTTTGATATATTCCTTCTTTATGCTTATCTTGGAGTGAATTTCAAGTTCATGCTGAAGGATTATCTTCGCAATATTCCTTTCATCGGTTATGGGTGTGCAAAGTCGGGCCATGTATATTTGGGTGAGTCGCGCCAATCCATTACCCATGCTTTGCTCGAATCGAGAAAGAACCTTGAACAAGGCATATCAATGACTATTTTCCCCGAAGGAACGCGTACTCATGATGGTAAACTAAGCGAATTCAAACGTGGTGCATTCATGCTTGCTTCTCAACTCGAGCGACCTATCGTCCCAATCACTATCAACGGAAGTTATCAGGTGTTCAACCGTGATGCAACAATGATTTCGCGTCATTCCCTTGAACTGATTGTTCATGATGCCATATCTGTAGAAGAGCAGAAAGCAAAGGGCACAAAGCAGATTATGAAAGACGTTTATGACATTATCAATAAGGATTTAAAATAAGAAACAGCCCTCAACGGGGCTGTTTCCTATTAATATAATATGTGCATTCTGCAAGTGGAGTAACATATTACTTCATGCTATATACCACATCCATAATCTTCTTACCGATTTCATCAGCAGCTTCCATAGTGTTTGCTTCTGAGTAAACACGGATGATTGGTTCTGTGTTTGATTTGCGGAGGTGAACCCATTTGTCAGGGAAGTCAATCTTCACACCGTCAATATCATTAACCTCAGTTCCTGGTTCGTTGCTATACATATCCTTTACCTTTGCAAGGATAGCATCAACATCAGTTGAAGCATCGAGATCGATACGGTTCTTTGCGATTGCATATTCTGGATAACGCTTGCGGAGTTCGCTAACAGTAAGACCTGGAGTCTGCTGACGTTCGTGAGCAAGATGAGAGAGGAAGAGTGCGATACCTACCAAAGCATCACGACCATAGTGGGCTGCAGGATAGATAACTCCACCATTACCTTCACCACCGATTACGGTATTAGTTTCCTTCATCTTAGTTACAACATTAACCTCACCTACTGCTGCAGCATTATATTCCTGACCGTACTTGCGAGTAACATCGCGGAGAGCACGAGTAGAAGAGAGGTTGCTTACTGTGTTACCTGGAGTATGCTTGAGGATATAGTCTGCTACAGTTACGAGTGTGTACTCTTCACCATACATCTTACCATCTTCGCAAATGAATGCAAGGCGGTCAACATCTGGGTCAACTACAAAGCCCACATCATTTCCACCCTTAGCCATAAGCTGCATGATGTCCTGAAGATTCTTCTCAAGTGGTTCTGGGTTGTGTTGGAAGTCGCCTGATGGTTCATCATAAAGAGCAGTAACGTTCTCAACACCAAGTGCCTTGAAAAGCTTTGGAAGAATAACGCCACCAACAGAGTTGATTGAGTCGAATGCTACCTTAAAGTTAGCTGCCTTGATAGCAGGAACATCAACGAGATCGAGACCAAGAACCATATCAATGTGATATTGGTCGTAGTCCTTCTCCGAATACTTGCCCATGTGGTCAACATCTGCATAGTCAAATGCTTCTGCCTCAGCAATAGCAAGTACTTCTGCACCTTCAGCGGCATTAAGAAACTCGCCCTTCTCGTTGAGAAGCTTGAGAGCGTTCCAGTGGCGTGGGTTGTGGCTTGCTGTAATGATGATACCACCTTGAGCACCTTCGCCTGTAACGGCAATCTCTGTTGTTGGAGTTGAAGCGAGACCGATGTTCACTACATCAAATCCCATTCCCATAAGAGTACCACACACTACATTCTTAACCATCTCACCAGAGATGCGTGCATCACGTCCAACCACAATCTTGTTGCTGTCGTTCTTTGCTGCACGGCGAATGAGGGTTGCGTATGCTGATGTGAATTTAACGATGTCTAATGGATTGAGGGTATCACCAGCAGGACCGCCAATGGTTCCGCGAATGCCTGAAATAGATTTAATAAGAGACATAAAAGTATTTTTATGAATGATTATTTATGATTTGTCAAGTCTTTGTGTTTTGCTACCTACCTAATTGATAACTTATCTCATAGAAGAACGGAAGCACATATCCAGAAGCATTGCTCGTACCCGAAGAATGTGGCACAATCATGCGTATCTTTGCAATCTTACCGGCGTCTTTAGTAAGACGAATATAGTTGAGGGGTTTCATCCATCCCGAAGGAACAGATGATGAATTGTATTTTGTGTACATGTATCCTTCGGTGTATGAAGCTGAGTACGACTGACTGTATTGGCTGTACTTCACAAGCATCTTATCCACGATTGAAGGGTAGATGATGTTGGTACAAGTAGTGTCTTCGCTCTCAATATCGTATTCAACGAAACGACAAAGAATATTCTTAGTGATTGTGCTATCAGGTTGGTCCATAGCCATCTCCTTCATAGTTCTGCCTTCGCCTTTTCGCATAATCTGAAGGTAAATACCATCTTCTTCAAAAAGCACGTACTCGTTGCGTGCAGTATCTGTAATGGTGTCGTTAGCATAGAACTGACTTTCGCTGATGACCGTAATAGGACCAACAATGTCGTTATCATTGATAAACGCTGAAATTGCCTTCTTTTCCTTGTCTTTCATCTCTGCATAAGTCTCTTGGTCTTTGCAGGAAAAGAGGGTTGTCAAAAGAGCGAAAAATGTGAGTATAAGAAATACTGTTTTCTTCATTATTAATATGTTTAGTATTATTGTTTTGTTGTGAAATGCGATTTTATAGGTTCTTCAATGAAATGATTCTTTCTTCTGGATTAGGTGAACCAAAGACATAACTTCCTGCAACAAGCACATCAACACCTGCTTCGGCAAGTCGTGGAGCGGTTTCATTATTCACTCCGCCGTCAACTTCGATAAGTGCTTTGCTACCAATACGTTCAATCATTGCTTTGAGCGCCTTAACCTTCTCAATTGAATGCTCGATAAACTTTTGTCCTCCAAACCCAGGATTAACTGTCATAAGCAAAACCATATCAACATCCTGAATGATATCTTCAAGCACGCAAATTGGTGTGGCTGGGTTGAGAGTTACTGCAGCCTTCATTCCTGCATCGTGAATCTGTTGGATGGTGCGATGGAGGTGTGGGCAAGCCTCATAGTGTACATTCATCATGTAAGCACCAAGTGCCTTGACTTCGTTCACGAACTTGCCTGGGTCGACAATCATGAGATGCACATCAAGTTTCTTTGTGCATATTTTAGCAACAGCTTTCAGTACAGGAAAACCGAACGAGATGTTTGGTACGAATACTCCGTCCATTATGTCGAGATGAAGCCAATCTGCCTCACTACGATTTATCATATCGATGTCAGACTTCAAGTCTGCGAAGTTTGCTGACAACAAAGAAGGAGAAACTATCATAAGGAATGTTTAATTAATTCAAAGTAAATGACTTTTGGCCAATCATTTGACCATCGCAGAAGATGAACAACTTATAAGTACCGGCCTCAAGGAATTCTTCTACATCCGAATACATAGTTATTGTTTGTTCTTCACCAGTGTATTCAATATATTTTTTCTCTGTAAATTCAAGAGATGTGTTTTCGTAATCGAAAGTTCCTTTCTTTCCCATCACAGTATTATCAGGTCGAAGGATGCGAGCATAGATGATACGCTGACCATTGCTTGCAGTAACGTTCTTCACGATTGTGAAACCAAACGCAAGTTTCTTAACATCCTTGACTTTCTTGGCTTCTTTTCCTTTCTTATTATTAGCCTTAACCCAGAAACCGGTAGCATCAAGTTGGGCAGCAATATTCACCTTATCCTTCAACTGATTTCGTTCAGTAGAAAGATTGCTTATCTGAGTGTTTGCTTTCTGTACTTCTTCCTTGATTTGGGTGTTCTCTGTTACGAGAGCTTGGTTGAGACGATTGAGTGAGTCAACCTGCATCACATAGTTTCGAAGAACCTTACGAAGAGATGCGATTTCTTTCTTCAAACGTGTTATTTCTTGGGCATCAGTAGACTTTGTGCGTTCAAGTTCTTCAAGAAGTTCCTGAGTATGGCGACGCTCATTTTCAATCTGTGCGATAAGAGAATCGTTGCTGAGTTGCTTCTGCAGTTCCTGATACTGCATGTCGAACTCCTTATATTGATCTTTCATCTCTGCCTTATCGAGTTCTGCGAGTTCTTGAAGTTGCTGGTTCTCCTTATCCTTATTAATAAGTAAGTATGCAGCATATCCAAGCGCAGCCAAAAGTAAGATTAGAAAGAATGAAAGAACGACGATAGCCACCGAACTTTTCTTCTTGTTGATAGTAACTGATTTGCCATCCTTGCTAATAGAGATGGACTCGTTGCCATTCTCTCCTTTTATATTTACTGATTTTTCTTCGTTCTGTTCCATTATCTGTCAAAATTTAGTGCAAATTTACGAAAAAATACACGAATATCAAGATTAAATACATTTAAATAATGTGATTATACCTAAATGTTAACTATTATTCCTTATATTTGCATAAAATTAATACCAAAAAGAATAATGATAAATACAAAAATCACTGCACAACAATCACAGGATGTGAAGAAATTGCTCAACGAATGCAAGAACGTAGTTATCGTGACTCACTCATCTCCAGATGGTGATGCCATTGGTTCCTCACTTGCAATGTATGAGTTCTTGAAGCGTAAGGGAAAGAATCCAACGGTTATAGTTCCAAACTATTTCCCAGACTTTCTTCGTTGGATGAATGATGCTGACAAAATCATACAGTTCGATCATCATAAGGCACTTTCATATAATCATTTGAATATGGCAGACCTTATTATTGGTCTTGACTTCAATGTGCTTACTCGTATTGATGAGATTGGTGAGGCAGTTCGCCGTGCAAGATGCAAGAAACTCCTTATCGACCACCATCTTGGTCCTGAGAAATTCGCTGATGTAATTGTGTCTTATCCAGAAAGCTCGAGCACTTGCGATCTTCTTTTTCGCGTAATCACAGCAATTGGTGAGGCCGATCGTCTCAACCTTCATGCTGCAGAGGACATCTATGCGGGAATGTGTACTGATACGGGTGGCTTTACATATAACAGTAAGGATCCTGATCTTTTTAATATCATAGCTGAACTTCTCAAGAAGGGCATAGATAAGGACCTCATATATCGTCGTATATATAATAACTATACTGTTGACAGATATAGACTTATGGGTTATGTGCTGTACGAAAAACTTATCCAATATCCAGAACTTCATGCCTCGGTTTTTAGTCTCACTCGTGAGGAACTTGCTAAGTTCAACTATCTCAAGGGCGATATGGAGGGCGTAGTGAATATGCCGCTTGCAATCAAGGGTCAGAAGCTTTCTGTTTCGCTTCGTGAAGATACTGAAAAGCCTATCATTTGGGTGTCGGTTCGCAGTTATGATGATTTCCCAGCAAACGAACTTGCCACACAATTTTTTAATGGTGGTGGACATTTCAATGCTGCAGGTGGAAAACTCGAGAACAAAACTATGGATGAAGCTCTTGAGATTGCTCGTAATGCGTTCGAAGCATTCCGTGACAAACTTGTTGACTAACCACAACAACCTATAAGATAATAATACTACTACCTAACTATCTATGAATCTTAAACATATCTTATTATCTGCACTCCTTACTTTCCCGATGCTATCTCAAGCACAGATTGCATCGGGGGAGTATTATCTCTATAATGACTTCTACGATAAGGCGTTAACTAATAATGGAACTTCGCCACAACTTGCTGCAATAGGTTCGGACGATGCCGCCTTT
>DCIW01000012.1:10469-13246 GCA_002317225.1 Prevotellaceae bacterium UBA1716
GCAAATATCTTACTGCAAGTACATCTAACACTTGGTCGGTGGAACTTTCGGATGAAGGTTCGGGTGATCAGTATTATTGGAAACTTGACCAACAGTTTTCAACAACTATCGTAAGCAAAAAGAATACAAGCAAACGCCTTGGTTGCGATTTCAAGGGCGGGAGCACTTATTATTGGGATGCTGATTATGTGCCTGTCTATTATGATAAGTCTGCTGGTTCAATGAATTGGTTCTCTATCATACCTGCAAATGGTAATGGATTTGAAGCGTCTCGAAAGGCTACTTTCAATTCTGCATTTACAAATGAATATGGCGTAAAGGAACAAGATGCGTATTGCGTTTCCGAGGCGATAACAGTTGAGGGACTTGACTTTCACATCGTGAGTTCAACTCCTTTCGATGGAGGTTCCGTAAATCTTGTTGGCACAAATTCATGGTTAGTGTTTGATAATGTCCGACCAAGTGATGTAAAGTCATCTTACTTGAAATATGTTAAAATCAACGGAAACTCCGCAACAACATCAAATTGTCGAGTTGAGATTTATCTTCGTGGAGCAGTTGTCATCCCAACTCCAGAAGTCGCTCCTTTCGTTGCAAAAACAGATGATGGAGAGTTTTCAGTTGAGGTTGGTAACACAAAAGACCTTGGAATAAATAGCAATAAGGCACGTTCGTTTTTGCTCAAGCGTGGTTATATGGCAACTGTGGCAACCTCAACAAATGGAGGTGGTTATAGTCGTGTGTATGTTGCTGACCATAAGGATATTGAAGTTACTCTTCCAAATGCTCTTGATCAACGAATTACTTCTGTTTATGTTCGTAATTGGCATTATACATCTAAATCGGGATATGCAGGTAGTGGTGATAAGGCTTACGCAACAAAGGTTTGTGGTGGTTCATGGTATTGGAACTGGGATGCCAGTATGTCAAGTACTACAGATGTAGAATATGTCCCAATCAAGCAACACCTTTTTTGGCCTTCAGATGGAAACTTCAACAAGTCGGGTTCGACTGCAATGATGCTTTTTAACGAACCGGAACACTCTGAGCAACATACAAGTAATCAATGCTCATGCGGTGGAACTATCTCTTCTTGGAAGGCTTATCAAAACACTCCAAAGTTCAATTCTACCGGACTTCGTATAGGTTCTCCTTCAGCAACAGACCTTTCTTATATAAAGGAGTATGATGACTATTGCCATAATATGGCTCAGCGATGTGACTTCAATTGCACTCATGGCTATTGGACATCTGAGTGGAGCAATAATCTTAACACACTCAAAAGTTATGGCAAACCAATTTGGATTACAGAATGGGAGTGGGGTGCTTCGTGGACATCAGGTTCAAATCCTTCAAGTGCCGATGATGCTCGCGACAAAGTGCTTCAGATCCTTGACATGCTTGAATATAATGATTATGTAGAGCGTTATTCTTACTACGAATGGGATACTGGTGGCAATAACGGTTGGATGCGTGAGCTCTTCTGGGAGAATAACGCATCAAAGGGAGTGGCATACGTTGGTCAGATATATAAAAAGGTAAAGACTCACCTTGGTTACAAGTCGTCAATCCAACCGGTACCTAACTGGTGGGCTCCTTCTTTCGTGGAACCAGAAATCAAGAATGTTTATCTCAAGGATGGCAAGTATACCCTCACTCTCAAGAATGAGAATGGTGATGCTACAAAGCAGATTAACATCCTCAAACATAACGGTACATCATGGGATGTAATTGCATCAGTTACAGATCGTTCTTTGTTTGAATCTACAACACTTAACATTGAACTTGATCCTTTACTTCTTGGTGAAAGTTATTCCTTAAAGGCGGTAGTAACATCTATCTACTCATCAGGTCAAAAGGAAAGTGCTGTTTATGGTGATGATACTCCAATAATTACAGAGAATCCTCTTGATAAGCTTGAGAATCTTCTTTTTGATGAAGGTACATTCACTTCAAAAAACATCCTAACTTATGCAAAGGACATAAAGGATGAGGCTAATGAAACATCTGGTATGCAACAAGTAGATGGTTGGACGGCATTGGATTCAGGTGATGCTCACGCTTCGGCTCAATATACTTGGGGTGCAACATACGGACTTGGAGGCACTGATTATACAGCACCGACAACAAGTTCAGAGGGAATGTCAGAAGGTGGTTGCTTGGGTATCCTTGCTTGTTGGACATCAACTACACATTATACTCAGGGCATAGTTCTTCCTGCGGGAACATATACACTTACAATTCCTGTCTATAATGCAGCAGGTACAGAAGCAATTGCTAAGAATCTTATCGGTTTTGTTACCGATGAAGGTACAGAATATTACGCTTCTACAACAAGTTATCCAATAGGTTGGACAACGGAAACCATCACCTTCACTATTGGTGGTGACACTTCGGGCAAATTCTCCCTCGGCTATACTTCAACAAACTCGGGCTCGAGCAAGATGCCACACTTATTCATTGATTATGTGAAGATATCAGATGGTAAAGAGGTATGGCCAAAAGATCCTACAACAGATGTTAAGACAACACTCTCTTCCGTTCACCCAACTATAGTCTATTCGCTTGATGGTAGCATACGTACCAAATTCCAAAAGGGCCTCAACATCATAAAGATGGATGATGGAAGTGTGAAGAAAGTGATGAAGTAGTTCTTTTCATTTATAAATAGAATCTTCCTTACCTATATATAAATAGGAGATATGAGAACCAATCCCATATCTCCTATTATTTTTGCTTATTTGTTTAGTCCTTTATCCTTCGCGGAAGAAGTCGAG
>DCIW01000264.1:0-1209 GCA_002317225.1 Prevotellaceae bacterium UBA1716
CGAGCATAGCCTCAACCTGCTTGATATACTTGTCGTGAATCTTCTGAACCTTCTCTTCAGAATCCTTCTCAACATCCTCAGGCACACCCTGCTTTACAGACTTCTTGAGTTTGTCGATTGCATCGCGACGAGCATTGCGGATTGAAACCTTTGCATTCTCAGCTTCCTTCGAACACTGCTTAGTGAGGTCCTTACGACGTTCCTCTGTGAGTGGTGGAATACCAAGACGAATGATTTCGCCGTTATTCTCTGGCATGATACCAACTGATGAGTTGATGATTGCCTTCTCGATTGGCTTGAACATGCTCTTGTCCCAAGGCTTGATAGCGATGGTGCGAGCATCAGGAGTTGTGATTGAGCTCACGTTGCTGAGTGGCATCATACTTCCGTATGACTCAACACGAACCTCATCAAGGATGTGAACATTAGCACGACCCGCACGAATGCGAGAGAGAGTTTCTTCGAGGTGCATAGTAGCCATTTCCATAGCTTCCTCTGCTTCGTTGATATAGTCTTTTACGTTAATTTCCATTTTTCTTGTTTTTTTCGATGATTCGATTTTTCGAAATTTCGATGATTCGATAATTCTGTTAGGGGGCTTTAAAGAATGGTGCAACCTGTGCAAGGCTTCAACTGCTTAAAGAAGTCGTTGCCCTTGTCATCAACGAGGATGAATGCGGGGAAGTCTTCTACTACGATCTTCCATACTGCTTCCATACCGAGTTCAGGATATTCAACACATTCGATTGACTTGATAGAGCTCTGTGAGAGAACAGCAGCTACACCACCGATAGTACCGAGGTAGAAACCGCCATGCTTCTTACAAGCATCAGTAACACACTGAGCACGGTTACCCTTAGCAATCATTACGAGTGAACCACCATTAGCCTGGAACTCATCTACGTATGGGTCCATACGACCTGCAGTAGTTGGGCCCATTGAACCACATGGATAGCCCTCTGGAGTCTTAGCAGGACCAGCATAGAGGATTGGGTAGTCCTTCAAGTACTGAGGCATACCTTCACCTGCATCAAGACGAGCCTTGATCTTTGCATGAGCGATGTCACGACCTACGATGATAGTACCCTTGAGGTTGACACGAGTAGAAACAGGATACTTAGAGAGTTCTGCACGAACAGCATCCATACCCTTGTCGAGGTCGATTTCGATACCCTTACCACCTTCACCTGGGTTGCGGAGTTCTTCTGG
>DCIW01000264.1:1233-10425 GCA_002317225.1 Prevotellaceae bacterium UBA1716
GGTTCTCATCCATCTGCTCAATCCAGATACCATCCTTGTTGATCTTTGCCTTGATATTGCGGTCAGCAGAACAGCTCACACCCATACCAACAGGGAGAGATGCACCATGACGTGGAAGACGGATAACGCGGATATCATGAGCAAGGTACTTACCACCAAACTGTGCTCCAAGACCGATCTCATAAACCTTCTTGAGAAGCTTCTCTTCGAGGTCGAGGTCACGGAAAGCACGACCAGTCTCATCACCAGTTGTTGGGAGAGAATCGTAGTACTTGATTGAACCGAGCTTCACTGTGAGGAGGTTCTTCTCAGCAGAAGTACCACCGATAACCACACAGATATGATAAGGAGGACAAGCAGCAGTACCGAAGTGCTTGATTTCCTCTACGAGCCAAGGAAGAAGTGTGCCTTCGTTCTGAATGAGTGCCTTAGTCATTGGGTAGAAGTAAGTCTTATTTGCAGAACCACCACCCTTAGCAACACAAACAAACTTATATTCAGCGCCTTCAGTTGCTTCGATATCGATCTGAGCAGGAAGGTTACACTTTGTATTCACCTCATCATACATATTAAGAGGTGCATTCTGAGAGTAACGGAGATTGTCCTCTGTGAAAGTATTGTAAACACCCTTTGAAAGTGCTTCTTCATCCTCAAAACCAGTCCAAATCTGCTGACCCTTCTCACCGTGGATGATTGCAGTACCTGTATCCTGACAGAATGGGAGGATGCCCTTTGCTGCAGTTTCAGCATTGCGGAGGAACTGGAGAGCTACATACTTATCGTTTTCGCTTGCCTCAGGATCAGTAAGGATCTTAGCAACTTGAAGATTGTGCTCACGACGAAGTTTGAACTCTACATCGTGGAAACACTGCTGAGCGAGCAATGTAAGAGCCTCAGGAGAAACCTTGACAATTTCCTTGCCTTCAAATTCAGTTACAGTAACTCCCTCCTTAGTAAGAAGGCGATACTGAGTCTTATCTTCTCCCATCTGGAACATAGGAGCATACTTGAATTCTACATTTGCCATAATAATGTTAGATTTAATTAATGAATATAATATTGGGCAAAGATAAAGAATTTAAAATGAAAAAACGAAAGGAAACCGAAAAAAGTTTCCTTTCGTTATCAATTTATTGATAAATAGAGTGTCGAATTAGTTATAAATGCCCAAAATGGAACCGTCATATATGATTCTGTAGCGGAAAAGCCCTCGTGGGGTCTCGTAAGAACAGTCTGTAGGCACTTCTCTCAACACACCATAATTATTGAGATCGTACGATATGCCACACTTGCCACATTTCGCTATTCCATCATAACTGATTGACAAACGTCTGCCTGCACGATTGCAGTTGGGGCAGGATAGGTCGAACGCCATATACTCATTATAATAGTTGACACCCACGATGAGACCACCAAGCCCATACTCATAACCTTTCATATCGGCAGCAATGGGATACTCTGTCGAACCGATATTACTCCATATCAGCAACTTGCCGTCTGATTTCAACGGACGGATAGTGGCGTACTCTCCCATACTTCCCATCACATTGAAAAGCTGCGTGTACTGGTTCACCTGCAGATAGCAACGCACCATATTCGCAGTGCTGTATGTTTTCGTCGCCTCGTCGTTGTTACAAGAAGTGAAAAGTGAAAAGTGAAAAGTGAAAAATAAAAATATGTACGATAATCGTTTCATATTACCCTTATTATCAAATACTCTCCGGATGGCTTCCCCCTTTGGGGGTTAGGGGGCCAACAGTTCCTCAACCGCCTTCTCCATCTTATCAAACTTGAATCCAGCAACCACCTCATCCATAAGTGCTTGAATCTTGTCGTTGCAGAGATTGCCGATAGAACCTTCGTGGGTGTGGTGGATATCCTTGTTTGGAGTGAAATTGCCTGCTTCGATATCAAGACCTACCTTCTTGTAAGCATCACGGAAAGGCATTCCGTTAGCAGCAAGTTGGTTGACTTCCTCTACAGAGAACATAGGGTCGTAGATAGGATTGTCGAGAATATTCTCGTTCACCTTCATCTTGTTGATGATATATGCAGCCATCTGGAGACAATCCTTGAGGTCATCAAATGCAGGGAGGAACACTTCCTTGATAATCTGAAGATCACGGAAATAGCCTACAGGAAGGTTGTTCATTATCATAGTCACAGTAACAGGAAGCGACTGAATCTTATTGCACTTAGCACGAGTGAGTTCGAATACATCTGGGTTCTTCTTGTGAGGCATGATTGAAGAACCAGTAGTGCAATCAGCAGGAAGTTTCACGAAACTGAAGTTCTGCGAATTGAACATACAAGCATCAAATGCAAGCTTTGCGAGAGTTCCCGCAATACTTGCCATTGAGAATGCCACATTACGCTCAGTCTTTCCACGTCCCATCTGTGCATAAACCACATTGTAATCCATTGAGTCAAAACCGAGTAGGTCGGTTGTCATCTGACGATTGAGAGGGAAAGAACTTCCATATCCCGCAGCCGAACCAAGAGGATTGCGGTTAGTAATCTTCCAAGCGGCCTGAAGATATTGCATATCATCCACAAGACCTTCAGCATAAGCACCAAACCAAAGTCCGAAACTACTTGGCATCGCAACCTGAAGATGAGTATAACCAGGCATAAGGATATCCTTGTATTGGTTTGACTTCTCGATGAGCTCGTCAAAGAGATTCTTCACCAATCCTGCGAGTTCCTTAATCTGATCACGGATGAAGAGTTTGAGGTCTACAAGCACTTGGTCATTACGTGAACGACCAGAGTGAATCTTCTTACCCATATCACCGAGTTTGCGAGTGAGAAGCATCTCTACCTGAGAATGAACATCCTCCACACCTTCTTCAATCACGAATTCACCACGCTCAGCCTGAGCATAGATAGCCTTAAGTTCTTTGAGAAGAGCCTCAAGTTCATCTGCCTTAAGAAGGTTGATGCTTTCGAGCATCGTGATGTGTGCCATTGAGCCAAGCACATCATATTTAGCAAGATAGAGGTCCATTTCGCGGTCACGACCCACGGTAAACTTCTCTATCTCTTCTGTCATTGCGACATTTTTAGTCCAAAGTTTATCTGCCATAAGAGCCCCCCGACCCCCCAAGGGGGCGGCCATCCGGTTGGGAGGAGATGACCTCAAAGTGATCCCCCAAGCTGCCTTCATCTATCCGGAAGGCTGCCCCCTTGGGGGGTTAGGGGGCCATTAATACGGAATCATTGCTAACATATCAGCAAACTTATCTATACCATCTTGAAGCTTGCCCCCAATCATACCTTTGAGGAAGAATGGGATATCAGCATCGATGGTGAGACGCATCTTGCTGGTAGAAGTTGATGTAGGGAGAGTTTGAATCCAAAGGTTGAACTTGACAGGAGATTGTGCAGAAGCGAACTTGATACACTTATTGTCTTCGCGTTCAATGATTTCCACACCTACCTTTCCGACCATATCAAACACGCCACTCATTGTATCACGAGTGAATTCGAGTTTCTCTACAGCCGACTTTATCTGTTCAATCTTATCCTCAGGAACCTTTCCGCTTGCCACCATTGCTTCCTGCACCATAGGGTCGCTGAAACGCTCCTTGATAATTGCAAGGTTGTTCAAGTCTGACAACTTTGCATAAACAGTCTCAACAGGGCAATTCAATTGTTTAATTCCACTTTCGTATTTAGCCATATTTATTTTTTAGTATTTCAGGAATTTGTATGAATTCAAATTGTGCCCTTCGGGCCATGTTAAGAAAAACCTTAGAGAAACAGAACAAAAACAAGAAAAAACCAACAATAGATTGTTTTTTTATGTTTTTATGGTTTCTTTTGTGTTTTTTCTATTGGCGCGCAGCGCACATTCCACACAAATTCACTTTTCACTTAATATCATTACTGCTTCCAAGTTGAAGGACTCTTTCTCCATTCCTTCAATACTTCGATTTCTTCCTTGCTGATATAACCGATTTCTGCAGCAATTTCAGTAGTTGCTTCATAGTTGCAGATAGTCACGAGTTTGAGATTTGCAGCAGCAAATGCCTCTTCAGCAACAGGGAAGCCATAAGTGTAACTTGCCACCATACCGATAACCTCGTAACCAGCCTGACGAAGAGCATCAACAGCCTTGAGTGAAGATCCACCAGTAGAGATAAGGTCCTCAACTACAACCACCTTTGCACCTTCAGGGATAGTACCTTCAATCTGATTGCCCATACCATGATCCTTTGGCTTTGGACGAACATAGCAATATGGAAGAACGAGTTCTTCAGCCACGAGAGCACCCTGAGCAATAGCACCTGTAGCCACACCAGCCACAGCAGTTGCCTCTGGGAAGTTCTCCTTCACGAGTTGTACGAGAGCCTTCTTCACAAAAGTGCGAACCTCAGGATAAGCGAGGGTCTTACGATTGTCTGTATAGATAGGAGAACGCCATCCACTTGCCCATGTGAATGGGTCGTTTGGTTGCAACTTGATAGCCTTGATACCGAGAAGCTTCTCAGCAAATTCTTTCTTAATAGGATCCATTTTATATTTAGTTTTGAGTTTTGAGTTATGAGATATGAGTTTGAAAACACAAATTACATGTCGTAAATAACTCCATATTCGTTGCAAAGTTAACAAAAATATCTCAATAGTAATTCGTAATTAGTAATTTATTACTATCTTTGCACCAAATTAACAATAATAATTAACGATGGAACAGAAAAATTTCAAAAGAACAACTGTTACAGCGGCACTTCCTTATGCAAACGGACCAGTCCATATCGGTCACCTTGCGGGTGTTTATGTGCCTGCTGATATCTATGTTCGCTACCTTCGACTCAAGGGTCGTGAGTGTATCTTTATTGGCGGTTCCGACGAACATGGTGTGCCTGTAACTATCCGTGCCAAGAAGGAAGGCATCACAGTTCAGGATGTAGTCGACCGCTATCATGGAATCATCAAGAAGTCGTTCGAGGACTTCGGTATTTCGTTCGATATCTATAGCCGTACAACAAGCGATATTCATCATAAATTCGCAGCAGAATTCTTCCGTAAACTCTATGATGACGGCAAACTCGTTGAGAAGATTGAAGAGCAGTATTGCGATGCTGTGACTGGCGAATTCCTCACTGACCGCAATATCGTAGGTACATGCCCTCGTTGTGGTGCTGAAGGTGCTTATGGTGACCAATGCGAGAAGTGTGGTGCTACCCTCTCCCCTTCTGAACTTATCAACCCAACCAACAAGAACAACCCAGGCAATCCTCTCGAACTTCGTGCCACAAAGAACTGGTATCTCCCACTCGGTGACCACCAGGAATGGTTGAAGGAGTGGATTCTCGAAGGTCATAAGGAATGGCGTTCTAATGTATATGGCCAGTGCAAGTCTTGGCTTGATATGGACCTCCAACCTCGTGCTATGACTCGCGACCTCGATTGGGGTATTCCTGTACCTGTAGAAGGTGCTGAGGGTAAGGTGCTTTATGTTTGGTTTGATGCTCCAATCGGTTATATTTCAAACACTAAGGAACTCTGTGACCGTGAACCAGAGAAGTGGGGTTCTTGGCAGAAGTGGTGGCAAGATGAGGATAGCCGTCTCGTGCACTTCATCGGTAAGGACAATATCGTGTTCCACTGCCTTATCTTCCCAACAATGATGCGTGCTCATGGCGATTACATCATGCCTGACAATGTACCTTCAAATGAGTTCCTCAATCTTGAAGGCAATAAGATTTCTACATCAAAGAACTATGCCGTTTGGCTCAACGAATATCTCGAAGAACTTCCAAATCGTCAGGACGAACTTCGTTATGTGCTTACTGCAAATGCTCCTGAGACAAAGGATAATGACTTCACATGGGCAGACTTCCAGGCTCGTTGCAACAACGAACTCGTAGCTGTATATGGCAACTTCGTAAACCGTGCTCTCCAGCTCACTCAGAAGTACTACGATGGTATCGTGCCTGAGTGTGGCGAACTCACAGAAGTGGACAAGGCTACACTTGCTGAGTTTGTTGAGGTTAAGGCTAAGGTTGAAAACCTCCTCGAGTCATTCAAGTTCCGTGATGCTCAAAAGGAAGCTATGAATCTTGCCCGTATCGGTAACAAGTATATTGCTGACGAAGAACCTTGGAAGGTTATCAAGACTGATCCAGAGCGTGTTAAGACTATCATCTATATTTCACTTCAGCTTACAGCAAACCTTGCTATTGCATTCGAACCATTTCTCCCATTCTCAAGTGCAAAACTCCGTGAGATGATCAATATGCCTGAGTGCAATTGGGAAGAACTCGGCAATACTGCCCTTCTCCCTGCAGGCAAACAACTCAACAAGCCATCTCTCCTCTTCTCAAAGATTGAAGATGAAGTGATTAAGTTCCAGATGGATAAGCTTGAAGCTACTATCAAGGCAAATGCTGAGGCAAATGCTGAAGCAGCTCCAGTGAAGGATATCATCCCATTCGATGACTTCCAGAAACTCGACATCCGTGTGGCTACAGTCAAGGAATGCGAACGAGTTCCTAAGATGAAGAAGCTCCTCAAGTTCAAGCTTGATGATGGCACTCCTCAGGGTCGCACTATCATCAGCGGTATTGCTCAGTTCTACGAACCAGAGCAACTCGTAGGCAAGCAGGTTCTCTTCATTGCCAACCTCGCTCCTCGTCAGTTCAAGAATGGTCTCGTAAGCGAAGGTATGATTCTCTCAGCCGAGAACTACGATGGCAGCATCAGCGTGACTACAGTAGAGCACCCAGTTAAGGGTGGTAGTCAGGTTTGTTAAGACTCTTCGTTCTTCACTCTTCACTAAAAATATTTCGACTTTCTTCTGCCTCAACACGACAGAAAAAAGTCGAAATTTTTGTTTTTATCCTACATCCTACACCTTTTTGAGGGAAGGAGATTGGAGGATTGAAGAAAAAGTCGTACTTTTGTAGGGTGGTAATAATTCTGGTTAGTTAATCTTAAAAATAACTGAGCAATATGATAAATATAGATGTAAATGCAGTTCCGAAACTGTTTAATATGTGTGTCAAGGATGATTGCCCTTTGGCAGAGAAGTGCTTGAGACATGAGGTAGGGGTGGCCGTGATGGAAAATGGGGCAAATTGGATACGAATCTTGAACCTCAGGGCTTTGAACAAAAACATGGATGGGGAGTGCGAATTCTTCAAACCGACAGAGAAGGAAATCCACGGAAAGGGACTCCTGAAGTTTCTGGAGTCGCTCCCAATCGCAGAGAGCAGGAAGGCGCAATCCGCTATCGAGGCTGCGGTCAGTTCGGGCAGACAGTTCTACCGATACCGCAACGGAGAGAAGACCATCGACCCTCAGTTGCAGGATTTGATGCGTGCCAAACTGAAGAAGGCAGGCATCGAAAATGACCTCTTCTTCGACGAAATGGTCGATATTTATAGTTTTTAGTGTCCAAACATAAGGACGTGTGAACTTTTGCCACACTTTGGCAAAGCTTTGCCATTATAGTGGCAAACGTTTGCCAAAGTGTGGCAAAGTGCGTCAAGCCTTTATTTATAAGGGTTTTCGTAGGGTTTTGCCAAGCAAAACATTTGTTGTTCATTTATTTGGAATCGAGTAAATAATGTATTAACTTTGCAACAGTTAACAAGATTTACTAACCCGAGATGAGGCTCCTCAATAATATAAATTAGGTGTCTCTCTCACAAAAAAAGTTCCAAAAAATGAAGACCAATTTCATTACTACCGAACACCAGATGAAGATCAACGCTCTCATCAAGTTCATCAACGAAGAGTACATCGTTCGTAACAACGTGATTCTCGGAGTTTGCGAAATCAAGAAGAAGGGTACTGACTACTCCGAATTCGAGGCTGTCAGCAACCGAGTGATTTCATCCATCACCCTCGATGCCATCAATATGGGTATCGACATCAAGAAGTCGGACGTGAAGCTCGTCATGGAGTCTACTTTCGCCCCTGACTACAACCCAGTTGAGGACTATCTCGACCATGTGGGCAAGTGGGATGGTCATGACTACATCGGCGACTTCGCCCGTCGTATCCACACGTGCAATCCTATCTTCTATGATTTCTTCCACAAGTGGTTTGTGGGTATGGTAGCCGTATGGAAGCGCGCAAGCCGTATGCATGCAAATGACCTCATGCCTGTGCTCATCGGCACTCAGGGTTGCGGCAAGTCAACTTTCTGCCGCATGATTCTCCCAACTCAGTTCCATTATGCTTATGCAGAACGAATGCCGTTCAGCATCGGGGCGGAAATGGAGCGAAGCCTCGGCCGCTATCTCCTTGTCAATGTGGATGAGTTCGACCAGCTTTCGTCTCGCAAGCAGGCTATGCTCAAGAACTACATCCAGACTATCGAGGGAAAGGTTCGCAAGCTTTACTCGAACAATATCGTTGACATCCGTCGATATGCCAACTTCATTGCCACGACCAATCAGCTCGATGTGCTTACCGACCCTACAGGAAGCCGCCGATTCATCTGTGTGGAGGTGGAGGGCCTCATCGATGTGGACACTCCCGTCAATCATGAGCAGATGTATGCCCAGGCTCTCGAAGAGCTCCGTTCGGGTTTCACCTATTGGCTCACGAAGGAGGATGAGAAGGTTCTTGAGGTGCAGAATGCCAAGTTTCGTCAGGTCACTCCTATGATGCAGCTCTTCTCCACCTACTACGAAGTGGCAGATGCCGATGCTCCTGATGCCCAGTGGATGACTCCGCTCGAGATTATCCACTCCATCAACTCTATCACCCGCAGCAATATCGACTGCAGCAAGTCGGTCACTCTCGGTCGTGAACTTCATGGGGCAGGATATGAGTCGCATCGTTTCAAGCGAGGAGTTGCCTACCATGTCCGTCCGGTAGAGTGCGCGGAAGAAAGCGCATAACCCTATGACTATTAACGCGAAAACCACATTGTCAAATCACGGCAATGTGGTTTTCTTCTTTCCCCAAAGGTGTAGGATGTAGGATAAAAACAAAAATTTCGACTTTTTTCTGTCGTGTTGAGGCAGAAGAAAGTCGAAACTTCATTTATAGATATTTGTTAGTAGCCTTGGCGATACTTGTCCTCATTCTCATCCTCGAGCATGGAGAGGTAGGAGTTGTAGCGAGACTCGGCAATATCGTGGCGCTCGAGGGCCTCGCGGACTGCACAATGGGGTTCGTGAGTGTGGGTACAGTTATTGAAACGGCAATCGCTGGAGAAATGGAAAATCTCCT
>DCIW01000044.1 GCA_002317225.1 Prevotellaceae bacterium UBA1716
CAAATGAGAGGATTTGTACCATATTTGTACCGAACTGAAACTTGAGGATAAAGTGAACTATAATTGATGTAACTATATGGCTGCCACCAAGTACAAGACTCCTCGCTATTGTGCGTACTGCGGACGTTTTTTCTATGGGAAGACAATTTCAACTGTGTACTGTTCCAAGGAGTGTTCGAGGAATGCTTATAACGAAAAAGTGAAATTAGAGAAACTCGAAATTCGAAGATTGAAGCGGATTGATGAGTTGAAAAGATCGGGACAAGAATTCATCTCGATTACCAATGCTGTGGCAATCTTTGAGGTGTCACGAAGCTCTGTAAGAAGATGTGTGATTTCAGGCAAGGCATCATCAATGCGAATTGGTAAGAAGAAGTTGTTGGTACGATGGAAAGACCTTGAAGCCTATTATTCGGTTAGACCTGTGCCGATTGAGAAGAAGGCAAAATTGTTTAACTTGGAACCTGATAAATGTTACACCATCGGGGAAATTACGGAGCAGTTCGGTGTGAGCCAAAAGACAGTCTATTGCCATATTCGTGCTTATGCTATTCCCATTAGGCAGATAGGCAAATATGTTTATGCTCCAAAGGAAGAAATTGATAATCTCTATAAGAAACTGAAATGAAAAAGACAACAAAATGTACAGTCCGTCTTCGTAAGAGCGAAGAGAAGAATGAATGGTATCTCTATATCGAGTCATACCCTGTTTACTCGAATAATGAAAGCAAGCCACGACGAGTGCGAGAGTATCTTAACCGTACAATTTCCACACCTATATGGAACAAGAGTTCAGTTGCTCGTACGGTTGGCAAGGAAAAATACTTCCGTCCTCGTAGAGATGTGAATGGTGTGATTATGTGTCGGAGCGAATTGGATAATACAACGTGTCTGTTCGCAGCAAGACGATGTGCAGAACTGCAACACGAGTACGATAATGCGTATCTGTTCACTTCCAATGAAGCAGAACAGGCAAAGCAGATGGAACGCTCGCAGCAAGACCTCATAAAGTATATGAGGAAAATTACATACTCTAACCACGTCAATTCATCTGAAGCAATAATAATGAATTGGAGAAGATTGACGGAGTTGTTGTCCTTGTTTTCGAAAGGTCAGGAAATACCGTTTTCTGCTGTTACGATAAAGTTGATAGAAGAATTCCGTAAGTACTTGCTGACTGCTCCTTGTGGTGGTTCTAAAAAAGGAACTATATCTCAAACCACAGCGAGTACATATTTCAGCATATTCAAGGCAGGATTGAAGCAGGCGTTCATTGACGAATATATATCAGTTGACTTGGCTGCAAAAGTGAAGAACATTCAGCCAAACGAGACGCGAAGGAACTATCTTACTATGGATGAACTTAATGCTTTGGTTGATGCACCATGCGATTATGATGTGCTTAAACGTGCAGCACTGTTTTCGGCTCTTACAGGATTGAGACATAGTGATATTCAGAAATTGAAGTGGTCGGAGATACAGAAGGAGGGTAGTGGCTATCGACTTAATTTTACACAGCAAAAGACCAAAGGTGTCGAGTATATGCCAATCAATGAGCAAGCATATAAACTATGTGGAAAGCCGAGAGAATCTGATAAACTCGTCTTTGAAGACCTGACCGATGCTGCATGGATAAGCAAGCCCTTGAAACGATGGGTGTCGGCAGCAGGCATCACAAAGAAGATAACGTTTCATTGCTTCCGTCATACCTTTGCCACGTTGCAGTTGGCACAAGGAACGGACATCTATACGGTCAGCAAGATGCTTGGACATACCAACGTCAAGACTACGCAAATCTATGCCAAGGTTGTCAACGAGAAAAAGGAACAGGCTGCTAATGCTATCTGTATTGATAACCTAAAGTTTAATGAGTGACAGATTTTCTGCCGAAACATTTGCGTAGGTTGGGAAAAAGTCGTACCTTTGCACCCGAATTCAAATGATGGAGTAACAGTAGAGACGCACGGCCGTGCGTCTCATAATGGAATAACATAATATTATATGTCGGAAAAGGAATTGCATTCATTCAGATTGTCGTCATTGGAAGACCCAACTGACGAGATGTTGCAGGCAGTGATGGAGCAAGTTGGTGAGGCGGCAAGACAAAGCAGTGCTGCTGCTGATGAAGTGGTTAGGAAACGTCTGTCTGAAATCAGAGCGAACCTTTGATATGGATGAGAGACGACCAACCTTGTGTATAGTAGCCGGACCTAATGGGTCGGGTAAAACCACTACGACCATTCAGTTGCTATCAAACGAGTGGGGAGCAGATAGTCTGTATATCAATCCTGATAATATCGCCAAGGACGAATTCGGTGATTGGAATGATGCAGAGGCTGTTCACAAGGCTGCTATTCGTGCAACAGAGATGCGCTACAAGTGTCTTGATGAGAGACGTGACTTTGTATTCGAGACAGTCTTTTCATCACAGGAGAAACTTGACTTCTTGTTGAAAGCGCATGAGATGGGATATTTTATTCGATTGTTCTTTGTGTGTACGGAGAATCCCAAAATCAATGCGGCAAGAATTACGCAGAGGTTTCTGAATGGTGGTCACGAGGTGCCTATCTCGAAGATAGTGGATCGTTATTTCAAGTCATTGATGAATTCTCAAATGGCAATCAAGTTTGTTGACCGAGCATATATCTATGACAACAGCGTTGAAGATAGATTGCCACAGTTGCTCTATCGAACATCAAATGGAGTAGTGGCTAAACGCTACGTTGATACAATCCCCGATTGGGCTGATGCATTGGTGAAGTGACTTGATGTGATTTCGGAAGAATAATTATTGGGCACGGCAATCAAATGCCGTGCCTTCTTCGTTTCTTGAAAGATGATGGAAATGACCTTGTTGAATATGGTACAAATCCTCTCATTTG
>DCIW01000200.1 GCA_002317225.1 Prevotellaceae bacterium UBA1716
CCATAAACGTTAGTGCCGTCGATGATCTTCTTCATTTCTTCGAGAGCGATTGCGTTAGCAGCGTTGTACTCTTCGATAAGAGCTTCTTCAACGATTGGAGTGTTAGCAGCGAGGATTGCATTGATTGAATCCTTGTCGATTACTTCCATGTAGTCGTTGTAGTCAGACTCAGAAACGAATGCCCATGTGTAACCATAAGCAGCGTTAGTCTTGAACTGAACGCGAGAGTTAGCCATATCAAGCTGGATACCCCACTTGAGGTCGCCTGCTACTGTGTTAGTGATAGCGTAAGTGTTGTCACCGTTTGGAGTGATAACCCATGTGCCGTCACCTGCACGACCCTGACCGTCAACCCATGAATCCTTGTTGCCGTCAACATCGAATGCATTCCAGTTAGCACCTACGAGGTCAGAGATCTTGTAAGTTTCGCCGTTAGCGCTAACCTTAACCTGGTTACCCTTTTCGATATTACCCGAAGCACGAGTACCCCAGTTGTTACCACCAGTTACGAATGCGTGAGTTTCAACATTGTAGAGGTAGTAGATTGTTTCACCATCAGTAACAAGTTCAGAGAACAATGGCTGTACTGGGCTTGGAGCCTCTACTGTGCCAACTTGCTTGATGATTACATAGTCGTTGTACTGAGTAGTAGCAGCCTGCTCTTCGATATAGAGGTCGGATGCCTTATTGACTGTGATGACCTCTGAAGTAGTGGTAGTTACTGAACCTGCTGACTCGATAGTGTAAACTGTCTCACCATTGATAGTGAATACTGTAACACCGCTACGAGTAGAAGATGTGATAGTGTACTGACCAGGAGCGAGAGTAGTAACCTTGACTGCACCGCCGATAGCAGAACCAGTCTTACCGTTTGACATACGGATATTAGTGTATGTGTCGTTAACGACTGTCATACCTTCGATGTTTTCAGTCTCAGCGAAGAATGTGATAGTGCTAAGTACGTTGCCGAGAGAGTCAGTCTCTTCAACTGTTGCAGGAGTGACTGTCAACTGCTCTGGGTAAACAACTGTAGAACCAGTTTCCTTGAGTTGTGGAACTGTGTAAGTGAAGCTGAATGGATAGTTCTGAGTAGGACCGTTGTAAAGAACTGGAGTATCGCCCTTACCGTCAGTGCCGTTGATCCATACATAGAGAGGAGTGAAGATTGTGATTTCATCACCTTCGAAATAGTTCTTGCCTTCTGCCTTAGAGTCGAGAACAGCCACATTAGTGTTTGTTGCAGCACCATCGACCATAGTCTTGTAACGGAGTACGAGACGACCAGTCTTGGCAGCGCGGAATACGATATTAACCTGAGCACCATCAGTTGCTGTGAGGCCTTCTGAGTTATCAGAAACGTAGATGTACTTAACGTCGTCAACCCATGTAGAGTCAGAAACTTCAATTTCGCCTGCAGGAGTGATTACGTTGCCTTCTTCGTCAACTACTTCTGGAGTTGTTTCAGTGCGAGTTGTAACTTCGTAGTGACCTACCTTGAATGCCTGCTTGTAGTTGTCGCGAATGACGATAGCGTCGCCGTCGTTGAGCTGGATAACTTCAGCGTCCTTGATAGTTTCGCCTGCTTCGTCAACAAATGCGTAAGTTACATTAACTGGGTTGAAGCCTGCTGGCTTGTCAGTGTCGAGTACGTTGCGAACGAGGATGTCGTCGATACCGAACGAACCATAGTAGCGACCTGATGTCCAAGTCTGCTTACCAGCACCGTAAGTGTTGGCGATAGTGGTGATCTGCTTGTTTTCGCAGATAGCGTTACCAGCCTCGTCAGTCACTGTGAGGAATGTGTAACCCTTGAATACTGTCACCTTGAAGTTGTACCAAGAGTGGAAGTTGTAAGAGTCGATTGTAGTACCTGTGTTAGTACCAGAGTTTGGAAGTGAGATAGTGTCGTTGTTGTTTACGATCCAATTAGTAGAACCAACTGCTGATGGAGCGAGCAAGAGGATTTCTGCATCACCAGCATAGTTGTAGAGGCGATATGAACAGTTCTGGTCGTTTGAAGCACCAAGGATGATCTTAGCCTCGAAAGTGAAGTCATTTTCGTCAACACCAAGACTTGCAGCAGTAACTACAGAACCGTTGTTGTTTGTAGAAGCTGGGTCGATACCGAGGAAGTTTGTCTTGTTAGCGAAGTCAACTGTTTCAACCTTGTCGATAACTGTCTCAGTAACCAACTTAACGCTGTCTTCACCTGCTTCGTTCTTGAGAGGTGTAACGCCGTCTTCATCATAAACTGTAACGTAAGTAGAGTCAACGTGACTGTAAGAAACCTCACGACTTGCTACGTTTGCACCGTTAATGATGATTGGAGTTGAACGACCAGAAGTCTTTGTTGTCCAGTCGACAGTCTTGTCTTCATAGTTCTTGTAAGCGTAAGCATCGATACCCTCTACTGGAGCGAATACGAGGTTAATGACATTTGTAGACTCGTCTTCAGCAACAGTGATTGCCTGAGCACCTGAAACGTACTGGTAGAGTTTGCCGTCGATGAGGATAGTTGCCTGCTCAGCAGCAGAAGCATTAACTTCATCGCCTACGTTCACGTTCTTGTGAGTCACAGCATCCTTAAGTGCGTTGCCTTCTGCATCAAGGAAGTTGACTACGTAGTCAGCAACTGTCACCTTATTGAATGTAACTGTGATTACATAACCTTCACCATCGAGTGACTTGCCTTCAGCATCGTCAGAAACGTATGTGTACTGCGACTTTCCGTTTACGACAGTTGTCTTGTCTTCGTCTGTGATAGCGAGTGTAGCGCCTTCAACATCGGTGCGAGTAACTGCTTCCTTGAATTCTTCACCGTTCTGGTCAACATACTTGATTGTGTAAGCGTACTCAACAATCTTGAGATCACCTACAACAAGTTTGAGGTCGTCGATTGCAACCGAACCACATGAACCTGGACGGAGAGCGAGAGTTGCAGGGTTTGCATTCTCTGTAGAAGCCTTAGCGTTCTTAACTGAATAGCCTGTGATGTTGCCATCAGCATCGTAGTCCTGAACTGAGATTGAAACACCATTCTTTGTACCGGTGATGGTGATATGGTGCCAATATTCAGGAGTGAGTACTGAACCTGTATTAGCCGAGATACGAGTTGCTTTGTTACATGGGTAGCAAGAGATAGTCTGGCCAGTTGAGAGTGTGAATGTAGTATTCCAATTTGCAGCATCAGTAATAGAAAGGATCACGTTACCTTCTGCATCACGAAGTTCTGTAAAACCACCCTTCTTGTTACAACCGCTATAACCAGCCCAGTCGAACTCAAGTGTCCACTGGCCGTTTGAAGTGATGTCTTCAGAAGCGAGGGAGATGAGCTTCGAACCGTTTGAGTTATTTTCACCCCAGATGTTGAGGAATGGACTGTCGTTGCGAGAGAAATCGTAGTTTGCAGTACCACGGTCAGCATTAGAACCGTCGAGAGTGAGAACTGGGTTCTCAGCATCGTTGAATGAATAAGAAACGAGAGTCTGGTCTTCAACTGTGTAAGTTGCGACTGCCTTCACGTTCTTGATGTTGTTGCCTGCAGCATTGAGGTTGTAAACGAGGATAGTGACAACCTTGTCATCATCTGCAGTGAATGCATCTGTGATGTCGAATGTCATTTCGCCGAATACAGTTGCAGACTTGCTCGAAGAAACGATAGTGGAACCGAGAGTTGTGATAGAACGGTCGGCTGTGTTCCAAGTGAGGTCTGCACTCCATGTCGAAGTGTTGTAACCAACACCTATGTTACCATTACGCTTGCTGTCGGTCGAGCCAGAAGCCTCGAGGGAGAGAGTAACGTTTTTGAGTTCTCCAGTAACGCCCGAAGCATCAACTTGAAGGAAAACCACATTGTTTGCACCCCAAGCGGATTGGCCCAGATTGACAGCATCGCCTGAGATTTTGTTGTAGCCTGTAACCGCTTCTGTCTCTTCACCGTAAGATGTATCAACATCAGCGGCAGTACCGCTGATGTGAGTCATCTTGACAGGGAGATCAGTTTCGGCAGCAAATGCTACATTGAATCCGAGACACATGAACAGTGTCGCAAGAATCATCTTAACTGATTTTAGGTTCATAATTAATTAATTAAATTAAGAAAAAGTTATTTATTTTACAAAATACTTCTTGCCGTTCATGATGTAAATACCCTTTGAAAGACCGTTGAGGGAGTTGCCCACCTTCTGACCTGTGAGAGAGTAAACACCAGCGATAGTCTTCTTTGCAGGAGCTACAGACTGGATTGCTGTTGTGCAAGGGTTGTAGTCGCCACCATTTGCTTCTGCATCCTTATAGTACTGCTCTGAGTCACCATAGTAGTAAACATGGCAAGAACCGATTCCGTAAGCATTAGGACCATAAGTTGCGAAAGTGTCAGTATCAGGGTTGTAAGCGTTGTTCAAACCGTTGAGAGCGATACGGAGAGTTGTCTCTTCGTTAGTAGCAACATCAAGATTGAGAGTGAACCACTTTGGAACATATACAGCAGCAACCTCAGGAGAAGTGTAAACTTCGAGGTGGTTTGCAAGGATGTTAGCCTTAGCCTGTGAACCGAGAGAAACAGTTTCTTTTGCAAGGTCGTCGAACTCGAGATAGATACCTGAGTGGTAAACTGTATCGCGAGAAATTTCAACTTCGTCCTCTACCCATTCTTCGAGATCCTCATCATATACGGTCTGAGTTTCAGTCTGGATATTGATTGAACGGATACCGTTATTGATCTTGATGTCGTCGCCTGTGACATATGCCTGACAAACGAACTGGTAGTGACCTGCCTTAGAAACCTTGATGTCCTGATAGAGTTGACCAGATGGGTTACCAGTCCAACCACGCCACATCGCAGCACGGTTAGTGCCTGTGAATAAATATTCACCGTTATCATCCTTACCACCATCGCCTACACGGAAATAAGCCTTAGAGTCTGTAGTGTATGATACCCAACCAGTCTGGTTTGTAGCATCATTCCAGTATGTTGTAGTACCACCTGCAATGTTACCAGTCTTCTTTGTGAAGAATGGGTCAACAAGTGCGAGATCAGAAGGAGTCTTGTATGAAGCACTGCTGTCATAATATGACTGGAGAGCGAGTGTGAGAGCAGAGAGTTCTGTTGTATAGTCGTCGAACTGGTTAAGTTCGGATACAGTAGAGATAAGGTCTTCTGCTTCTGTTACGAGAGTGTTTACTTCGGAAGCATCACCCTTGTAGTCGCCGCTTGCAACAGCATCCTTTGCTTCTTTAACCTTAGCAATGAGATCCTGATATGGCTTGTTCTGTGCCTTAGCGTAGTTGAGTGCGTTCTGGAGACCACGAACTACCTGATAAGTAGCTGGCTCCTGAATGTCTGAACCGTAAGTATCTGCCTTTTCTTCATCACCCTGATAGAGTACCCATGCGTTGATAGCATCTGTAGAAACGACATTCTTGCCCACGAGAGTTGTTTCGTTAACAATCCAAGGCTTAACAGCATCGAGATATGGAGTCCATGTGTCGATTGCACTGCGGAGCGAATCCTGTTCCCATGGATAGTTTGCCTTGTCAGCGATGAGAGCTTCAATCTGATTCTTTGCGCTTACAGCAGCATTGTACTGATCGAAGAATGCCTTGGTTGCCTCAGAGCGAGCAATCTTCTCTTCTGCACTTTCTTCACCTTCGGCAGTGATTGAACGGATTTCGAAGTTCTTTACACTGAAATTAGAACCTGATTCGTGGCCTTCCCACCAAACACCAGCTTCGAATGTTTCGCCTTCTTTGAGTTCGCCAACCATGAAGAGCTTAGTGTAAGCTTCACCCTTAATAGGAGTGACTTCAGTTGAGTCGCTGCCAATGAAGAGCTTCACGTTCTTCTCAAGTGTGTAAGTTGCAACATAGTTTTTGTCAACGAGAGCATTGCGAACTTCGCATGATATGTAATACTTACCAGTTGGAATATTTGTGTTGTAAAGAGCAACAGAACCAGCATTGTTAGCGTATGAACCCTGAATCTGCTTTGCTACATCGTATGATGCTAATGAAGCTGAGTAGCTGCCACTTTCATCCTTACCCCATGAGTGAAGCCAGTTTTCACCGCGGAAAATGAGGTTACCAATTACTTGGCCATTAGAGATATTACCACGGTTATATCTGCCTAAGCTGAAGATGTCTCCATACTGGAACTTAGAAAGGAGGTTAGAAGAGTTTTGGTCCATCCATGCAGTTGCAGCCTCGTCGATGAGTGCTTCGTATTCGCTCATTGAAGCTTCGTCCTCGGTATTAAGACCAACCATGTCTGGGAAATAGTAACCCTGGATGAGTTCGTCGAGTTCATCAGTTTCGCCTGTGAATGCACCAGTATTCTTCAACTTCTCGAAGAAGTCAACCTTTGCATCCATGATACGTGTGTCGTAAACCTGAGTTACTTCGCGAACTTCTGCATCAGCAATGACAGTCTCTGTAGTGAGACGACCGATCTTGATGTTGAGTGCGAGACTCTGGTCTTCGCTGAGTTCATCAATTGCAGTGTAAGAGAACGAAACTGTTGTCCATTCGCCACCTACGAGAGTTGTAGCACTTGCCACCTGAATGTAATCAGTGCCAGCAGTACCTGTCTTAGAACCATCAGAAGCAGTACTTGTAACCCAAGCATCAATCTGGTTCTGTGCAGCTTCAGTGATTGAAGAAGTTGCATCAGCAGGTGCCTTAACCTTGAAAGTTACAACATAAGTTGAACCAAAGGTAAGGTTAAGATTAGTGAAAAGGGTAGTGGCATTCTCGTCACCTGCAAGTGACTGGAGTGAATTGTCGGTTGCATCTTCGCCTGTATAAACAGACCAAGTGTCAACATCTGTTGCACCAGACCATGAAGAGAGAGATGCGGCAAGATTATCACCGATAACCTTGTACTTTGCTGCTGAAGTGTAGAGGTAGTCACCAACTTCGTAAGCGAACGATGTGGTCATAACCATTAGAGCAGCCAAAGAAAGTAAAAGTTTCTTCATTTAATAATAGTTTAGTTGTTAGTAATATGAATTAATAAAATCTGTCAGGTTTGGTTTATCTTTAGATAAAATTACGTGCAAATATACACATTTTTTATTTTACTTATGGAATTTTGCCACCCTTTTAACATGTTAGGGCGACAAAATTACCATAAACTTAATAACCGTAACTCTAAAAAGATTATTTCTTGAAAGGTAAATACCAGTTCTTTTCATCGGTAAGTGCCTTCGTAGGAGCATTGCCCTTAACCTTGTCAGCAATCCATTCGTTACCGCTCAGTCCTGCACGATTCTTGTGTTTTGCAAAACGCATAAGGTCGTACCAACGTGAACCCTCGAATGCAAACTCCATTGCCTCTTCATCGCAGAGAAGTTCTTCGATAGCCATGATTGTATCAGCTTTCGTAGTTTGTTCGCTGCTGATTCGTGAAGCAAGTCCTGGATAGAGTGCTGTATTATAAGAGAGCTTCTTGAGTTTTGTTGCAACCTCAGTTCCGTACTGGTAAGGAGAACTACCTGGATAGTTGCCATCAGTTGTCACACCGCAACCATGCTGATGGATTGGATAAGACTTGCCTTTGAAAGTCTCCTCATTTTGTTCATTGAGGAATGTGTTTTTGAGATAAGTCTTACCTTCTTCCGAAAGCCATGTGTTGGTTGTGTCCGCAACATGTGTGCTGATTCCTTCCTTGAGGAATGAGAACGCAAGGTCAGGCATTTCCATGCGGTTGAGTGCTTCGGCAAGGTGGAGGTAGATAGTCGAGATGCGATAAAGGATGATATTGCCGCTCTGGAACTTGTTGATCCACTTGATATCCTCCTCTTCCGATGAAGTAGCACGAGATGTACGCATAATTGAAAGAGAACGCATATCCCCGTAAGGAACCGAAGTGATGTCCTTGTTTGGAAGACCGCCCATAACATCCTTATAATAGTAGTAATCAAGACTGTCAGTGAGCGAAGTGTATTCTTTCGAAGGAAGGAGTTGGATTTCCTTGTTCCAACAAGCCGAAGAAGTGAGTGCGTAGTAGTCGTAACCAAAAGCGTAAGGAACCTGTGTCACAGTGCCACGAACTCGACTTACTGACATCGGGATGTAAGTCACGATATCTGTTGTGCTGTTGTTTGCAAAGATTGAAGTGTAGTTCGAACCTGAAATAGTTCCCTTCATGTCAGAAGGACGTTGGTCCTCTTCGTTGCGAAGTTGGAATTGTGCAACAGTATTAGGTACAACCTTCTTTGCTGTAGTGAGATACGTAACATAACTGTTTGCTGCATTCTCATACTTACCGCTTTCGAGATAGAGGTCACCGAGGATGACATCAACCGGAACAAACACACAGTAAGTGTTCATAGTTTTCGATTGCCCGAAGTTGGTTGAACCGCAAGCAATTGAAGTACCATAGTTAGGGACATCAGTACCCGAATACTTCTCGAGTTGAGGAGCGAGAGCCGAAGTGATTTCCTCGATGCCATACTCAGGGAAATTGCTCTCATCGATATGTGAGATTGCTGTGAGCGGTTCGGTGAAGAAAGGAACCTTTCCGTAGTTGCGAACCAACTGCAGATAAGCCCATGCACGATAAGCGAGCACCGCCGCATATTCCTTGCGAGTGACATTGGTCGAACCCGTAAGAAGGGTTGTGTCACGATGAGCAAGGTAATAGTTGCAGTTGTTGATTACTCGATAATAAACGTAAGCCGAATCATACTCATTGGTCAGGTCTGCCGAGAAGTCCTTTAGTTGTCGGAGATTGTTGTCAGTATATTGAGTTGTTGCCACGAGTTCGCCTCGCATCTCACCCTGAAAGAAGTATTGGTCGGCAAGCGACTGCATAGCCTGTGCAATACCGAATGCATAAAACACAGAGTCGGTTTTCGCATTGAGCTCCGGATCGAAATTCTGTGCATTGCTGTTAGTCTCAAGCATATCCGAACAACTTGAGATTCCTATTACACTTAAAGCTGCAGTAATTAATATAAATATCTTTTTCATTGTTTCTTGATATGCTAATTTAGAGATTAATCTTGACACCTACGAGGAACGAACGTCCTTGAGCGATATTGCCCGCATCGATTCCCTGATAGAGAACTGAGTTGCCGATGCTGAACTCTGGATCTGCACCGAGATAGTGGGTGAGAGTGAAGACGTTGCGAGCCTCTGCCCAAACCGACAGTCCCTGGAGCCATGATGAAGAGGCAGATACTGGGATAGAGTAATTGAGGCGTACTGTCTTGAGTCGGAGATAACTGCCGTCCTCGATCCAACGGTCGGAGAAGCGGTTGTTTCCAAGAGGATCACCATAATTCACGCGAGGGAGAGTTGCGTCCTGACCTTCGTAACGCCAATGGTTGACTTCTGCAACCTGCTGGTTGTAGAATGTAGAACCTGAGTTGAGTATCGAACGCTGATAATTGTAGATATCATTGCCAAGACTGTATGTGAAGTCTACATTAAGGGTGATACGCTTATAGTTGAGTGCAGCAAAGATATTGCCGTAGATGTCAGGGTTTGGATCACCGATTACAACCTTATCCTTTGCGTTGATTTCACCATCATTATTCTGATCAACGAAGTGCACATCACCAGCCTTGAAGTAGTTCTTCTGTCCTGCCTTATCTTGCATGTAAAGGTTTGCAGTATTTGCTTCTTCTGTAGTCTTGAAGATGCCCTCAGTTTCATAACCATAGAAGAGACCTGCAGGGCTTCCAACACTTGTGAGGATATTGTTATCACCATAGATTGAAGATGTGTAGTCGCCATCAGGAAGAGCGGTAATCTTGTTTTTGTAATGACCGATTGTAGTACCGACTTCAAGATGCCAGTTCTTTGTTACGATAGGTTTGAAACTTGCCGAAACATCAAATCCTTCGTTACGAAGACTTCCACCATTGGTCCAATAAGTATTGATACCACCGATTGGGTTGTCGAACGCCTTGAGGGTAAGAAGATCGTTGGTGTTATGGATGAAGTAGTTGAAACCAAGCGAAATGCGGTTGTTCACGAGGTTGCTCTCGAAACCGACATTGAACTTCTTTGTAAGTTCCCACTTAATCTTGTCGTTACCGATATTTGTAAGTTGCGAACCGATTGCATTATAGTTGTATCTGATTGAACTATATGCGGTACGAGCAGCATAGTTTGATATTCCATCATTGCCCGAAGTGTCAAATCCAGCATTGATGCGGAGGTAGTTGATTCCACGAACCTTATTGAACCACTTCTCGTTAGTGAGCACCCAACCAGCCTGAACACTTGGGAAGAACGCCCAACCCACACCGGCAATCTTTGTTCCTGCATTAGAACCGAAACGGCTGTTTGCTTCTCCGAGGATTGATGCTGTGAGGAAATACTTGTTTTGGAAGTTGTAGTCCACATTAGCATACCACTGAAGTTGCTTCCATGCATCGTTAGCACCATCTGAAGTAGGGTAACCCGATGATGAAGAAAGCGATGGATTCTTGTCATCAGTCTGCGAAGTGTATTCGGTTGCGAGATTTGTGGCGTTGTAAGTGAAACCGTTGTATCTGAAACCTCCAAATGCCTTAATAGTATGGCTGCCATAGATATGTTCCCAATCAATGCGAGTGTTGCTCATGATATTGTTTTCCTTTGCTTGGAACGAACCGACCTTTGAATAGACAGTACCCAAGTCGCTGATTGTATAGGATGGAACACCATTGTATGGGCGGAAGTAACGTTGCGAATTGCGAACAAGCGAGTAACTTATGGTTTCGCTTACTTTCAGGCTGTTATTTATCTTCCATTCTGGAGCAAGAACCACGTTGAAAATAGTATTTTCAGCCTTATTCTTGTTGTCACCCTTTCCATATTTGAGGATAGCTACTGGGTTTGCAAGCGACTGTGCATTACCAAGTCCTTTCTGAACATTATTAAGTTGTGAATAAATGTCGTCAGCACCAGAAAGGATGTTGGAGTAAGACTTGATTATCGAATTGTACTCGTAAGGTGCCACGATAGGCGACTTGATGAGCGAGAGGAATGTAGGCGATGTGATTGTTCCCTGTGAGAGATCGGAAGGGATTGCTGTGTCAAACACATTGCTGTTGGTGCGTGAAATAGAAAGGTCGAAACGGGTCTTCACGTTTTTGAACACTTCAATATCAGTGTTGAATCGGATGTTCATGCGGTCAAAATCACTTTCCTTACCTGTGTTCTGAGCCTTCATATAACCGAGCGAAAGGTTATACATACCCACAGCATCACCACCCTGTACATTGATGTTATAGTTTTGAGTGAGAGCGTTTCGGTATGCAGTCTTCGACCAATCGGTATCGTTATGGTATGTGTTATAATAATAACCATTAGGATCATCATTCAGGAAGTTGAATGAAATGCTCTTTCCATAATCCTGAAGAGCCGACATCGAACCGAGCATCTCAGTTGCGTAAGTGCGGTACTGAGCAGCATTCATCATGTTTGGAAGTGAAGGAACGAGTTGGTAGCCCATATAAACATCAGCATCGATACGAGTAGCCATTGAGTGACCACGCTTTGTGTTGATGAGGATAACACCGTTGCCTCCACGAGCTCCATAGAGAGCAGTCGCATTCTTCAGCACCTCAACACTCTCAATGTCAGATGGAGCGAGGTTGCCGAGCATATTCATAAATTGCCCATCATGAAGCGAAGTTCGGTCGAGCATCATATCCTGTTCGATACCATCTATAACGATAAGAGGCTGTGCATTAGCGTTGAGCGAGTTAAGACCGCGAATGAACATAGCAGCACCATTCTCAGTGGCTCCTGAACGAGTGATTGCACGTACATCTCCTTGAAGGTTGTTTGTGATATCATAATCGACAGTTGTGCTGTGCGAGTCGATAGCAGACTTCTTTGTAGCGGTGATATGAGTTGCGTCATCATACATCTTAGCGTAGTTGTCGCTTATCATCTTGATGCGGATAATGCTCTCTTTGTCATCTACATTGATACCTACCTGCTGACTGAGATACTGTGGTGTGGAAACGTAAAGTGCAGTTGCAAACTTAGGCACCTTTATTTCGAAATCACCGTTCTCATCAGTCATGGCCGTGTAACGCTTGTTGCCGAGAGCATGAACCTCAACACCTGCAAGCGGAGCCTTGGTTCCGAGGTCGATAACATTACCGCGGAGAGTGACAGTAGGATATTTTTTCACATTTTCAATCTTGCGAGGAGCAGCCTCCTCAACTTCCTGTGCAATGGCTGTTGGAGCAGAAAGAACCATAAAAGCACAGACTGTGAGGCGGAAACCGCCGTTTTGTATAATGTCAAATATTCTTTTCATATTCTAATGCTTTTATTTGGTTTATTCTTCTTCTTTCTTAAGGAACTCATCGTACTCCACTGGACGAAGAATGATAGAACAGATACGGATAGTGCGGTCGAAAGCATTGGTGTGACCCTTCGATGCAAGTGTAGAGAATGTCGATGGCATTGTCACTTTGATGTTAGGGTAGTAAGCACCGAGACCTGCATAACAACGTGGGAAGGTGAACTTTCCGAGGAAGAGTGTGTCGACCTTTGTTGTGTCGTTGAAGAAGTCAGTTTCTGCAATCGCAGTCTTCACTTCCTTGCCCGATGTGTTGTAAGTTATGATTTGCGAACCCTTTACATAGTTGGCATTTGTAAACTTATAATCCACAAGTTTCGAACCGTTGTAATAGTTGAGTGTGAAGTTCAACCAGTTTGGTTTCACAACAGTAATGGTATCCTCGATGTCAACATTTGCAGGAGGAATAACGCAATACACGTTGTAAGCACCCGAAAGCACATTTGGAAGATAGTAGTCAACCTCAGGTTTTGAGAAACCAGAAGAAGGGGTAACCTCGATGAACGAGAGTTTTGCATCGCCCTTGAGAGTTACCATAGACTCGTTAGGGTAATTTACGCGAACATTCTTCTTTGTACCTGTGAGGTAACGACAAGCATTCGTACCGGCATAAGTGAGTTCTGGATTATAGCTTTCCCAAGGATAGAATGCTAGACTGTCAACTACTAACGCACGACCGTTCGAGAGTTTTACTGATTGCTTCACGATATCCTTTCCAAAGATGTCACCAGGATTAGAGTAGGCAGAACGGATGGTCGATACTACAGTATCTTCAGGAGCACCTTCTCCATTATATATATAAGGTGTACCATCGAAGTAACGAGCGTTGTACTTGTTGTTATGACTATATACAAGGTCCTTCACGATGTAGAGGCGAACGAGCGAGTCCTTCAGATAGTCAAGGTCCTGGTTAGGAGCGGTGAGGGTAGTGTAAGTTGTACTCGTTGCATTCTCCACATCCTGAGCTTGCGTGTTGTTTGCATAGTTATAGAGACTTGCAATCTTGTCGTATGTTGCCTGATAAGCCTTATCTGTTGGGAGGATCATCGTATAGAGCGAATCCTCCGAATCAAGTTTAGCACGAATGGTGTTCGAAATGTAGTTGTATGTCACCATCACCGAGTCGATGTAAGTCTTCTTTCCATTTACGAGTGGACCTTCCACCGAACTGTTCTCGTCAAGGTAAGTGAGTTCGTACTTCTTGAAGTAGTTTGCTATGTCATCCACTCCATCAACCATCCATATATTCTGGTATGCATTTGGAAGGAATGGCGAATTGCTTGCAAGCACATGGAGAATACCATTGCTGTTTGGCAAGTTCTTCTCTGTGAGAGCAACATCATTGAAGGTATAATTGCTGCCTGCTCCCTTGAATGTGTACGACTTGTTGTTGAGCGTGTGGATACGAACAGAATCTGTGCCTTGAGCCTGGTGGCTGTATTCTGCGATATGGTTATAAACAAACTGCTCGAGCATTGCCTTATCGCCCAACTGAAGCACAGAATCTGCATTATAAGTGCCATTTGTAGGAGCCCACACCGTGTAGTATCTGTTGGCATTGAGGTTTTCCTTCAAGCCCGACTTCTCAACTATCTTCGCGAAGTCTGAGAGTTGCGAATTGCCGGAGATATTCTCCCACAATGTCTTCTCAGCCGAAGCGTTGATATCGGACTGGACTGTATTCCAGTCGTTCCAGTCTGAGCAGGAACTAGTAGCGACCAATGCTCCCGCCACCATCATTATTCCTATATATCTATTTTTCATTTTAATTACGAGTTACGATTATCAATTATCAATTACGAATCACCAATTAAGGTCAATCACTAACTTTTAATTTTTAATTGATTAATACCAATCTTCCTGATAAGCATCATTATTTATCACATCAACTGGTACGAGTTCGATGAAGTCGAGCTGCCACTTGAGTTCAGAGTCATCACTGATCATGTTCTTGAAACGGAACCAGTAGTCCTCGCTCTGCTTAAACTGCTGAGTTGTGAGAATCTTACGCAGAGTGACAGTACCATCAGTGCGGCAGTTGCCCACTCCTGTAGTCGCTTCAGCATAACCATCAGGGTGACCGCGGAACGACCAAGGGGCACGCATATATCCACGATTGCGGAGTGCCTTGTCTGATGCAATACCGAGGTCATCCTCTTCGCCTGCATCAGTCCAACCGATACGCTCATCATTAGCATGGACACGAACATCGAGAGGAAGACCGAGCACCTGCATCTCTTGTACGTTTGTACTTGTGCCGAGATAGAACTGCATGAAACCACCATGGTCCATAGGAGAATAGAAGAGTCGGAGTTCGTAAGTGCCTGTTGGAACATGTGGGAACTTGATTGCTACATCATACTGACCCCATCCCTGGAATGCATCAGCCTGATATGCACGAAAGTCGCCTTTCACGTTGTAACGAACCTTTGTGTCCTCACCGTTATAGCAATATACATTATCAAAATAGTTTACTGGGAAAGCGATACGAGCACCCGAACCGCCTGCATTCATTGCAGAAACCTCAGCCATTGTGTTGTAACGGAAACCGTTGTTGATAAACTCTACAAGGAATGTTGTAGCATCGAAACGCATACGCTCATGAAGCACACCATTAGGTACGTTACGGTCATAAAGGAGTATGCCTGCAAGCGGATGGATATAACCGTTGTATGCGGCCTTGTTGTATGCTGGATCATTAGCATCGCGACTTGCATTCATAATGCGGATACCAGCCTTTTGCAATGGGTGCATTGCTTCCGAACCGTAAGTGCCCACCTCATCAGTAAGAGTGTTGTTGAGTTTCCAACGGTTGATATAAAGGGTGGTTGATGCATTTGGTTCCCAAATCTTGATAAGAGTGTTAGGGAGCATTGTCTCGTAGTAGTCGTAAGCCTCTGCCTTGATGATATCAGCGTTGTAGTTCCACTTGTTGTTCGAACGTTTCTCAAATACAAGTTGGTCCTTCGACATTGCTGCATAAAGGATGTGGTATGCTACAAACATATTCAAACAGTTGAATCGGTTGGTATAGTCATCACCAGTACTTACAGTTGCACCTTTCTCATTTATATAAGAGTACCATTCAGCAGCATCCTGATATTGCTTGTTTGCATATTGGACAAGTTGTTCGAAAGTCTCAATACCACTCTTTTTAAGGACTTCATCCGACTCAGCAAAGATAGTGTAACCCACCTTACAAGTTGTAGGAGAGTAGAGCACACTTCCGTTTGTGTCGGTCTTATC
>DCIW01000130.1:0-7602 GCA_002317225.1 Prevotellaceae bacterium UBA1716
GCCATGTACTCAGAAACAGCACCGTAGAGGTCAACCTCACATGCTACTGGAATACCACGACCTGTGAGACGTGAGTTAACGTAGCAAGGTTCGAATTCGAATACAGGCTGCCATGCTGGCCAGCACTTGTTAGCGAATGCTACATAGCTGCAAGCACCCTTATTGTTCTCGTACCAGTCCATGATAGCGAGTTCGAGCTGAGCCATCTTGTTGATGATTTCTGGGTAAGTGTGACCTTCACCAAGTTCAGCCTTCATATCCTTAGCGATAGCTTCGATTTCTGCTGTACGAGAAGCAACCTTCTCAAACTGACACTTCATATCGAGCTCTGAGTTCTCCTGAACCTCAACACCGAGGTCGTAGAGTGGCTGGATAGGAGCGTTACAAGCCATGAAGTCGAATGGACGTGGACCGAAGCCGATAACCTTGAGGTTCTTCATACCGATTACTACGCGAGCGATAGCACGGAAGTCCTTAAGTTCCTTAATTGCTTCAACTGGATCAACGTTTGGATATTCAGGGATATAAACCTTGAGACGACGGAGACCTACATTGTAAGAGAAGTTGAGTACACCACAAAGAGCGTCACCACGGTCAGATGCAAGATTAGCCTTGCCTTCTTCCTTAGCAGCGAGAACCATTGCAGGACCACCGAACTTCTGGATGAACATAGTTGTAGGACCTTCAGGACCGAAGTTACCGAGGAACATACATACTGCGTTGATGCCGTTCTCGTTAGCCCACTTAAGAGCGTTCATAGTATCGATTTCGTTCTCGATAACTACTGGACAATCATAAACTTCTGGGAGAGCTGCCTTGTTAACTTCTGCCATGAGAGCAGCAAGACGAGCCTTAGTAAGAGATGCTGGGAAACAGTCGCGGCTAACGCCTACGATACCAAGCTTTACTACTGGTTGATTTAACATGATAATTTAGTATTAAGAATTAATTACGTGAATAATTTAATTATAACCATAAAACTGAATGCAAATATAACAACTTACTTTGAACCGAACAAATATTTAGGCGAAAATCTTACATATTTTCTTTGACCTTATCGTACTTTTTACGATTTTGTTATCGTAGAGACTACGATTTGTAAGATATAGATACCAAAAATGGAGTTAAAGAGACCTTATCTCTCCAACTCCATTTGTTAAGTCGTTATGGTTTGATTGGGCTACCAAGTTCAGAAGCTTCAACGTTGCTACCATCAAGTTTGAAGAGCATGAACGAAGGATTCTTCTTTGTGCATGGTTTCCACACTCCATCCTTTGGACCGTTAGGATTGCTGTACTTTGCGAAATTAGTCCATGCTGTGAGCATCTTTTCCGAAAGATCCCAGTCGCCCTTTGTCCAAGGACGCCAACAATGCTTTAATGACTTGAACACAAACCAAAGGTCTGATGAGTGGAATGCACCTTTAAGGCGCTGAGTCACTTCTGGATGTGAACCATCATCAGGAAGTGGACGAGCAAACTCATAAGCCCAAGCCTTACCGCCCTTGCTCTCACGAACTCGGCAGAACTCTGCAATGCCTTCGCTCATATCACCCATATCATTGAGTGTATAACCAATCATATAAGGTACATCAGCAATAGTTCCTTGGCGAGTTGCATCGTCAAAGTTCTTCAAACTTACATAACCTTCAACGATAGGCATCATTGGAAGATAAGCACGCTCACCAGTTACACTGCCATAAAGTGTGCTAAGTGCATAAACTGTTTCGGTTGAAGCACGACGCATCTTTGTAATATCAGTAAGTCCTGCCCAATCAAACATTTTCTTTGTAACTGCCTCTGCATCCTGAAGTGACATAGGAGCAAAAGGACCTGCAGGACGAGTAGCACCAGGCATAGAAATACCGTTACCACTCATAATGACAGCCTTATGGAAAAGTCCACGAGCAAGTGGAGATTCACAAAGAGTACGCACACTACCTGCACCAGCACTCTGTCCGAATATAGTCACATTGTTTGGATCACCACCAAACTTCTCAATATTCTTCTTTATCCACTTCAAAGATTCAATCTGGTCGAGGATACCATAATTGCCTGACACACCATTAGGATTTTCCTTTGATAGTTCTGGATGACAAAGGAAACCAAATACACCAAGGCGATAGTTGATGCTTACAAGAACTACATCCTTATTGCCCCACTCTTGTCCATCAAACTCAGGTTCTGTGCCCCAACCCTCGCGGTAGCCACCACCATGAATCCAAAGAGCAACAGGAAGTTTCTTGCTTGCGTTGCCTGGAGCTTTTGTCCAAACATTAAGATAAAGGCAATCTTCGCTATAAGGAGCTTCTTTGCCATACCCCCACTCTGTTGTATAACCACCTGGATAATGAACTGCCTGATAACTTGGATGACCAAATGTATCACAAACCTTCACACCTTTCCAAGCAACAACTGGCTGCGGTGCTTTCCAACGCAATTCGCCGAGTGGTGGTGCTGCATAAGGGATTCCGCGGTAAACATAAACGTCGGGATGGTCATCTGCTACCACACCTTGCACCTGTCCACCTTCAATAGTGAGTACAGGGTTTTGTGCCATTGATGAAAGACTCATCGATAATAAGGCAACAATAAACAAAAAGACTTTTTTCATTTTGGTTAATTGGATTAATATTAAGATGGCATTAAATGCTTAAGTAGGTATTCAAAATTATTTATATATATCATTGTAGTTGTATTCATATTTTAATCATCTCTTTGGCGCATCTTTCTACTTCATTTTGGCTCACCTTCGTTCACCGAGCTAAAGGTTCAGTCACTATGCCCGCATAGCTCCTTCAACTGAAGAACGAAATCTGCATCCAAATAGATTGATTCAAATATAAAAATAATTATGAACACCTACTTATATATAAAAATAGGTATTCATAAATAATACAAATTATCAAGCAAATGACAATCAATATATTTATGAATACCTACTAAAAGGTGATGTTATTTCTTTCTTACGCTGTCGAAGAAGTTAACCATCTTCTGAAGATTTTCTTCGGCATACATGCCCATACCGTGACCACCTTCAGGAACGAATGTTGCTTCAGTCTTGATGCCCAATCCCTTGAGTGATTCGTAGAAACGCTTACCCTGACAACAAGGAACTACGTTATCTTTCTCACCATGGAAAATGATTACAGGAACATCATTCTTATCAATATATGGTGCATAACTTACTGAGAGATACTTGTCTGGAGCAACTGAACGCTGTGACTGAACGAGTGCATCCTCTGGACTTGAATTGCCGAATGACATGTGCTCACCGCAATCCATGTTAGGAACATCTACAGGACCTGACCAGTCTGCTGCTGCGTTGATATTACTGCTTTCCTTCGTGTACTTACCAACTTCGCCTTCAATGTTGAGTTCTTCAGTACCAACCTTTGTCTGACCAACACCATTTGTTACAGAACAAATTGAAGAAAGGTGACCACCTGAAGAGAAACCAGAAGTTGCGATAAACGAAGTATCAAACTTATAAGTCTTTGCTTCACCACGAATGAAACGGATAACAGCCTTGATATCATTGATTTGAGCAGGCCATTTAGCATCCTGACTTGAACGGTGGTTAGGGCAAACAACTGCGTAACCAGCCTTGAGAAGTGCATTCACGATAGTACCGAGGTCTGCTGCACCTTTACTATTATTAGAGAACCAAGCACTTCCGTAGATGTGAACCACTACTGGATAAGATGCCTTTTCCTGCTTTGGGAGATAGATGTCACAAGTATGATAAGCATTCTCATCACCTGCATAGTTAACGTCTTTCCATTCTTTTGAAGTTTCGAGTTTAATCTGCTGTTGGAAACCTCCAAAACCACCGAAACCACCACCTGGTTGTGCTACCATACTTGCAGAAGCAAACATAGCTGCTCCCATAAGTACCATTTTTAGATAATTCTTCATGACTAAATAAATTGTTTAATTAATATATTAGGTATAATATTATAAAATCATCATAAAACCGAAGTTTGTACCATTATGACAATGGTAAATTCGAATGGTTTAAAAGAATTATTGTTTTTTCTTAAGGCTTCAATCTAATGATGCCGACACAGTTCTCAGGAAGAGTGAATGTAATGGACTTGTTGACCTCACCTAAGTTGAGTGAATGAGGAACTACAGTTTCATTATAACTGAACTGACGGCGGAAACCAGGGAAACCTCCAAATCGTGGACGCTCAGAAGCAGGTTCTTCATGACTTGAATAAAGGTTCTGATCACCTTGATTCTTAACTGAAGTATCATGTGACGACATGAAATCGAACGTTGTCGAATAAGTCTTGTCATTATCAAGCTGAAGTGTAAGAACCTTATCCTTTGGCTCTGAATTCACAATCTTAACAAAGATTTCACCTGTATTTGTATCAATTGTTGATGAAGTAAAGATAAGAGAGTCAGCAACTTCTCCATTCATCACATCCGACATTTCAAATGCTCTATCACCAGCAACCGAGAAAATCTGCTGATAATAATAGTTGCAAGTTCTCCACAAACCACGATTATCAAACCAAATCAAATTGGAGTTCCACTTATTGTAACCTTTCTTACAGAACAAAGGTGCATAAGCTGCCATCACAACCATATCCGAATTGCGTTCCAAACCAGTCCAATAAGCAGCTTCTGCCATTGCTGAAGCATAGATATTGTTTGTACCACTATTAGCAAACTCACCTACAAACACTCTCGTTGGACGAGAACGATCGTACTTAAATCCTTGATTGCCACGAACCTTATCAGCACTATATCTATCACGATTCTTATAGAACCAATCATCACCTTTATAATAATGTTCGTCCACGTATGTGTCTTGATAGTTGGCATCAATCTGAGCATAATTAGCATTAAACTCACGGCCCGCATCCGCAGCACCAGCAGTTGAAATTACGATGATTTCAGGATATTTTTCCTTAACTGCCTTATACATAATGTCAAATCTTTCCCAGAACTCCTTGCCTTGATTCTCATTTCCAATACCGAGATACTTGAGGTTGAAAGGTGCTGGGTGGCCCAACTTTGCACGCTTACTACCCCACTCTGTATTGACATCACCATTACAGAACTCAATAAGGTCGAGGGCATCTTTCACATAGATATCGTAGAAACGCTTCTTGTCTGCCTCAGTTTCGAGTGGAGCAACATAGTCGTGACGAACGAACTGACAAGTAACACCATTGTTCAATACTGGCAATGGAGATGCTCCAAGTGCTTCTGCCATAAGGAAATATTCGTAGAAACCGATATACTGTGACGACAAGTATCCCCAATGATTGCGGAAACCAAGACGTTCTTCTGGGTCACCAATACTGTTCTTCCAGAATACCTGACCGAAATAGTTTGGTCCTTCGGAAGCACATCCTCCTGGGAAACGCATAAACTTAGGATGCAACTCTGCCAATGCTTCGAGCATATCCTTGCGGAATGGTCCGCTCTTACCCTCATTCCAAAGTGCTGATGCTTCAGGAACAAGAGTGACAAAATCAAGATAGAAAACGCCCTTTGTATCAGCAACAATTGCGAGTCGAGAGTCAACAGAACGCTCTGCAACTAACTGACCTGTATACTTTTTCCATTCATTCTTCAAGTCAGAAATTGTGATGACATTTGAGTTTGCCTTACCCTCCTTATCTTCAAGATAGACTTTCACCGAACCTTTATACTTTTCTCCTTGGAGATAAAGACCAAGGTCGTAAGTCATCTTTTCAACTGCAGGAATAGATGGAACCTGTGTATTATTAGAATATGTCTTACCTCTTTCGCGAGTATATTCTGATATTCCATAACCATTTGCCGCAATTCCAAAGCCTGAACCAGGGTTCTTTATGTCAAATCGAACGCAATACTGAGCATAACGGAGTTCGTCATCATACTTGTCGTTTGGATCATAATCGTAATATCGAGTGAGTTTGCGAAGAGGATGGTCACTTACCGCTTTTGTCAAACCATCACTACCCTCACCCTTCACTACTGTCCATCCAAAGAAAATTGTATCCGACTTAGAGAACTCGTTATCAGGTCCTTGTGGAACATTATATGCTTGGAACGAATTGTTTTGGATAAGTTGTGCACAAATACCACCATCAACCGACTGATTGATGTCCTCGAAGAAAATACCGCTTAAGGTAGGACTTATTGTAATTCCTTTATTTGCAGTATTGAGCGAAACTGTACGAACCTCAGGCTTTGTGAATCCTTGAAGTTGCAACATCTTCTCAGCCATTCGATAACCCATAAGTCGCATACCTTCTGTATTGAAGTGGAACTGATCACCTGTTGATTGGCATCCTAACGAAGAAATGACGTATGAGTTTGGAAGCACTTTTGGAAGGTTAGGAAGTATCTTCTCATTGAAAGCATAACATACTCCGCCTTGCTCCTTGCTCTTCAATTCTCCTGCAAGAAGATAAACATCCTTTGGCTTGAGTTTCAGGTCTTTGCAAAGGTCGTTATAAATCTTCTTAACCTTGTTAGGCCACTCAGGATCTTCGCTGTTTGACTCTCCTTGATGGATAAGAATACCCTTAATGACACCATCTTTTTGTGCGATACGTGCCATATCAACAAGTCGCTGATAAGGATTGCCAGCATAATGCTCCACTATGCCTTTCATCCAATCACGTTCACCATCAATATATGACTTGTAGGCATCTTTGTCCCAAAGTTCAATCTTTGCTCCTGCTACTGAAACGTTGATTACACCAACTCTGTAGTCTTCGGGCATCACTTCAATCATCTTTCGACCGAAGAAATCAACTGGTCCCATGTTGTTTCCTTCACGGCAAATAGGTGGAACGGCTGTATACCAGTTTCCTTTTGTGCGATTGAATTTTGGCATATCATCTGCTGCCATAAACTGGAAACGAGGGTTGTTGAAGTCCTTGTCCTGCTCGGCTGGAGTTGCTCCTGCTTCCATATTCGACTGACCAAAGCAGAGATAAATGTGAAATTTAGGGTCACGTTTTGCTTGTGCCATTAGTGGCAACATGAAAATAACAAGTAATGTTAATTTAGAGATTAGTTTCATAATTACTGAAAATTTAAAATGTTGTTGTTAGTAATACTTATATAAAGGTTTAATTCTCTTGAATGAAGGATAGTAATCTTACGGCACTAAGGTTAGTAACCTTATGGGCAGAGGCTTAGTATGCCTATAGCACCAAGGTTATTATCCCTATAGTATGAAGGTCTTTACACTAATAGTGTGAGGTGCATCAAACTAATAGTGTGTGAGGCAACACTCCTATAGTGTGTTTGGCAAATCTCTTAAGTGTTTTTACAAAATCATTTAAATGTTTTCGCTAAAACTATTAAATGTTTTTTCCAATACACTTAATCATCATTTCTAAAACCTACGGACTTCTATATATTTATTAATAATGTCGACCGAAAGGTTCTCTGGGAACGTGAACAGAGTTGATATGCCATTCATGCGGAGAGTCTTGATAATGAGTTCCTTGTCCTTGATGTATTTCTCAACGAGAACATGCTGGTAATACTCTTCTGTATTGGTTGGGGCAGAATCCACATACTCTTCCATCTGCCTATCTTTGAACACGATAACGAGCAGACGATGGCGATTGCTAATCTGCCT
>DCIW01000130.1:7619-15827 GCA_002317225.1 Prevotellaceae bacterium UBA1716
GGGAGTTCTCGCTTCATCGTGTTTTCTGTTGCGAAGTTTGCAAAGAGAATCACAAGACTTCGCTTAGTCACTTTTTGCACAAACGTAGTAGCAAGTGCCGAATAGTCGCTCTCCTCAAAGATGGTTTGTTGATGATAAAGTGCTTCCATAAGCTTTTGCATGTGGTTGCCCTGTTTGCTTGCGGGAACAAAGGTATCAACATCTTTTGAGAATGTTGTCAAACCAACTTTATCATCTTTCTTTGTAGCAACATAACTCAATGCAAGTGAAGCGTTTATCGAATACTCGAGGAAAGTTAGATTGTTGAAGGTTTGTTGCATCATTCGTCCCTTATCGATGATGGAGAACAACTGCAGCGAACGTTCTTGTTGGTAAACATTTACCTTGAGCGAATTAGTTCGAGCAGACGCTTTCCAATTGATGTGCCGATACTCGTCTCCTTGAACATAATCTTTTATTTGCTCGAAATCAGTATCAACTCCCACTTGGCGAATTCGCTTTATTCCGTATTCGTTAAGATGATGATTCTGAGCCATTAACGAATAGAGCGAGAGGTGTGAGAACGAAGGATAGACCTTCACCTCTTGTGGAGTGCCTCGTGTGAAACGGCGTTGAACGAGTCCGATTGGTGAAGAAAAGAACAATCTGATATGGTCGAATTGGTAAACACCACGGGTCTTTGGTGTAAGTGAGTATTTCAATTCGCGTTGTTCGTGCGCCTCCAACTTATCTTTTAGGATAAACTCTCGCATCTGGAAGTCAATCGGCATCTCATCTATTATCTCTATCTTCGTAGGGAAAGCGTAAGGACTGTTAAATGCGATGTGTACTTCGTTCTCGTCTCCATTCGAAAACCTATCCTTGCATGTGCGAACGGCATCCATCTTCTCCTTATTAATATATAGGATGCCGATATCAACCAACGTGACAAGAATCCACAACGCAACTAATACTTTCGCTACGGTGAAAAGCCAAGCAAAGGTATTGCCTACGATGAAGAGCACTATGAGAAATGCTGCAACTATGTAGAATCGCTTTGTTAGAAATAGATTCATCAGAGGGAGCTAACTTACTGTGGTACTTCCACTTTGTCGATAAGTCGGTTGATTACGTTGATTACATTCAGGCCCTCCATCTCTGCTTCAGCATTGAGTTGGATGCGGTGCTGAAGAATGTATGGAGTGACAAACTTAATGTCTTCTGGTGTCACAAAGTCGCGGCCTTGCATCAGGGCGTACGACTTGCATGCCTTGAGTATTGCTACCGAGGCACGAGGCGAGGCACCGAGGAAGATTGCTTTGCTTTCGCGAGTCTGTGCCACTATCTCTGCAATGTAGCGAAGGAGCGACTTGTCGAGATAAACTTGCTGTGCGAGATTGCGGTATTCTATTATTTCGCTTGTCGAGAGCAAAGGTTTGATGCCATCAAGATTTGTGCTAAAATCAGGCTTCTGATGGCGTTCGAGTATCTCAATCTCATCTTCGAGCGAAGGATAGGATATGGTTATCTTCATGATGAAGCGGTCGAGTTGGGCTTCAGGCAACTTATACGTACCTTCTTGTTCCACAGGGTTTTGCGTAGCAATAACAGTGTACAAGTCACCCATCTTATACGACTTGCTATCTATCGTCACCTGACGTTCTTCCATCACCTCAAAGAGGGCTGCTTGAGTCTTTGCAGGAGCACGATTGATTTCATCCACAAGGAGGATATCTGTGAATACTGGTCCTTGGTGGAAACTGAACTCGCCCGATTTCATATTGAATACGGTTGTTCCGAGCACATCACTTGGCATAAGGTCTGGAGTGAACTGTACTCGGTTGAAACGTGCATCGATGAGTTTGGAGATAAGTTTAGCAGAGAGTGTCTTTGCCACACCCGGAACTCCTTCGAGCAATACATGGCCATCGCTGAGGATGGCTGTGAGTATGAGGTCAACTGCCTGCTCTTGTCCCACGATAGTCTCTGCTATCTGGGCCTTCAGTAGTGATATGCGTTCAGCAAAGTTGCTGAGGTCAAGTCTTTGTTCCATATATGTAATGTAATTGTTGTTCAGTATTAAAGCTTCTGTTTTAGTTCGAGTATGTAGTCAATCAACTGCATCATAGTCTTTTGATCTATGCGGTGATTGTGACGTAGATGGGTTACCGTGCGTATGAGTTGCAGTACCTTTTCATCCGATTCTCCTGTTTTGCTTGCAATGGCACGACTGAGATCTACATTACCCATCTTTGATGTTTCCCAACCGAATGTGTCATCCAAGAGTTTCAGCAGTTCATCGTATCTCAGAACGACAAGACTGCCATGATTGGCTCTGTGGAAGTGGAACGTGCCCATGAACTTGGCAAATTCGAGGGTGGCATTTGTCTGTTTTGTCAACAATGGTATAGGACGCATCTTTCGTCTCATATTGAAAAACGCAAAGATAACAAGCGTGATCATCAGTATGTTAAGTGCCCAACGGAGTGATGGTTGCGAAAGAATGTATGAGAATATGCTATGATTATCCCCTTTCCCGCTTGTTTTCTTGTTTATATTTTCGCCAATGATGCGGACAAGATGGCGGTTGCCTACTACCTTGAGCAGTTCTTTTGTCACTTGTGATGCAGAATCATCAAGGACTGCATAGTTGGTGAAGAACAAGGGGGATGAGACAATTTCGACTTCTCCGCCCGATGGATATTTCATACTATATGCAAGCATATGATCCCATTTTTCGTAGTAAAGAATTGGAGTATGCCGTCTCTTGTCATATTGGGCCGAGAGATTATGGTTGAGGATAAGGAACTGGTTAACTTTGTAGTCCTTGGATGTTGAAACACAAGTAACTAAGTCTTTGGGGAGTTTTTTTTCTTTATAATCGTTAATAAAACTTGGGAGGATACCATAGTTAAAATGAGTGTCACTCTTTCGAGTTCGTCTCATGCAGAATATATTATCCTTCACAACGGTTTCACTAGCAGAGGTGGTCGCATAGATTACTGTGCCTCCCTGAATAGCAAAAGCCTGTAGTTTGATAGCCCTGTCGGTTTCAATCGAATCATTCGCCCAGAAACTTGCATTATACTTAAGGTATAGAATTGCTACCGAATCAGGGTTCATAGTCTCGGTGTAGTCATTCTGTACTTCATAACCACCCGGAAGCGATTCGGTCATCAACTCATCAAAAAGAGCCATGCCAAAAGGTTCCCTGCTATCCCTCGAAAGTGTGGTACTCCAATCGTATGGAGTCTTTATGGTCGAGAAAAGATAGGCGACAAGTCCTAATGCCGCAAGTATCAATATATAGTACATCACCCTCTTCATTCCATGCCTCCTTTCTTCGAATTGAGCACTTGGCAGAGTTGACAAAACTCATTGTACAAGTCTTGTGTTGCAGGGTAATTGCCATACCTTATCTTCATGAAGATATTGGTCAACATCTTGAATTCGAGTATCTTCAGTTCATAAGTGTATTGGGTTGGAGTCTTTGCGATAGTCCAGAAGATGTACTTCTCGTCATGCAATTGTCGCAAAAGCTGGAGATACTTCATTCGGATGCATTGGAAATAGTTGCCCTGACTTTCCATCTCTCGAATCACTTTCTCAAAGTCTATTCCATAGATAGTGTCTTCGTCGGTCAAATCGACTTCCACTTTCTGTGCATCGGCAAAGTTCTTGGAGAAATATATGATAAGTCCGACGATAAGAGCTATTGCAAGAACGATTGACATAGTCATGGAGAAGTTGTTATAACTTTTGTTGATGTTCAAGGACCTATCGTCCTTAACCTCCTTCGTCTCCTTCTTTTTCTTCAATTGCAAGTCACGTTCATAGTTGATGCCCTGGTCTTTCCACTTCTCTATGAGTGCTTGATTGAATGTCAATGTATCTGTTCGCTGGCTCATGATTAGTGGGATTAGAGGTTATCGAAATTATTGAACTTGTTCAGGAAGTGCAAGTTATCTATCTCCTCAACTGCGTTTCCGTATTCAAGAAGCATGGCGAATGTAATCATGAACAGTTGGAAAATAAGGAAGAAGAAAGTAACCGAAAACGACAAATATTCAAGAATATTTTGCACAGTCTCGTTCACCTCACTATTGTCGTGGAAGAAGAAAAGATCATCAATCTCAGATATAATGAGTGTCACTATTTCAGAAATCATCGGCAGAATGCTTCCGATAATGCAGATGAAAAAGATGATTATTGCAGTAACAAGTATATCGTATTTGGACAAGTTCAACGAACGGGAAAGGTTTTTCATGCCTGTCTTTCCTTCTATCACATTGACGATTATGGTCATGAATATTGGGATTGAGACAATAATCAAAACTATACCCTTCATTGTGGACAAGAAAAAGTCGCCTGCATGATGTTCTTCTTTCAAGAAACTCATCAGATAAGCAATCACGAATATGCATACCAAAGGAATGCAAGCACTTGCCAGACTTGTAACCACATTGCGTAGTAATTGTGGAAGAAGACTACGTAATCTAATATCTTTCAATTCTTTATTTTCAAGAAAGTAAGGTTTTAGCACAGTCACAAAAACTGTTGACAGCATACAAACTATCAGCAAATCAACAAAGAAAAGTATCCAACCGATGGGGTTTCCTGCCGAGTCGGGCATGAAAAAATTTAGTGCAGCAACAGCCAATGAACAAGGCACAATGTACTTCAACGCCCAACCTTTCAATACAGAAAAGTTGTCGTAGATGAAGCTTGTCAGTTCATTGAACTTGTCACCAAACTCTCGGTCTTGTATCAATTCATTTTCTTCATTCATCTGCATCAACAGCTTTCTTGTGAACCTTATATGGGAGCACAACAAAATAATAAATGACAAATGCCAAACTACCGAAGATAACTCCTAACCTTATTATATTAGGTGCATCAGTATGACGGGTTATGTAACTCTCAATAAATCCTGCAACGATAAAGAACGGTACAAGTCCCATGATTATCTTCACACTACTCTTCATCGCCAAACGGAACGAAGCAAGTCGGGGCAAAGAACCAGGAAACATCCATCCGCTGCTTAACACGAAACCTGTTCCTGCCGCTATGATTATGGATGATATCTCTATTACTCCATGCATCCACATTGCGAGCATACAGTCAGACAACACGTTATGTTGGTAGCAGAACGTAAGGAACGTGCCACACATGATGCTGTTGTTCAACAAAATAAGACCGGTCATAAAGAATGTGAATACACCACTGATGTATTCGATAAAAGATACTCTGATGTTGTTTATGGTAATTCCCGCAAACATATAGCTTTCAGCTTCCTTTCCATAAACGCCCATCGGATTGCCTTCCTTTATGTTTTGCAATGTCATGTTAATGTAGTAATCTCCAAAGAAGTCAACGGCAAAGTTCTCATTGCCCAGTTGGGATACAACTCCAATTATATTTGCGGTAATAAAGATTACAAAGGATAATATCATAAACTTCCTTTGTCTGTACATTTCTGTTGGTATTTCTTTTGTCCAAAACAATAGAATGGAGTTCCATCTCTGCTGCTTATTACCATATATATTATTATGCAGCTTGAGTGCCATCGAATTGAGATAAGGAACTATCTCTGACTTGGAATAATGGGTTTGGGCAAAGGCCAAGTCGGATGAAATATCCTGATACATATTCGCTATCTCTGCAGGTTCTATCTTGCCGAGCTCTTTTAGCGATTTTTCAGTAACCTTCCACTTATCCAAATTCTTTTGTATAAAGATGATTTCCTTCATATATGGTATTAAGAATTCCAATTTGATTACAAATGTACTAATATTTATCCCAATATCATCATTATTAAAGGTTTTTATGACATTAATAATATGTTTTTGCTCTAAATACACTATATTTGCAACGAATTAGGTAATAATTTCATTGCAAACAATACTTATATCTTTAGCACATCTCGTTTTGGCATACAAAAAGCATAACATAGTAAACAGTCAGTTTGTTCATATCGAACAGACTCCAGCCGCTATAGGTTTTCGCATTCTTGCCCAAATGATTGACCGAGGTATTTGTATCATTTACTATATAATTATTGGTTCTTCCACAGCAACACTCTTTGATTTCAAGTCAATCATTCCCGCAATAATCGCCATCATTCTCTATCTGCTGCCTGTATTATACCCTCTCATAAGCGAATGGATGTTTAACGGACTTACCATCGGTAAAAAGGCTACGGGTATTCGCGTTGTTATGCAAGACGGACAATCTGTCAATTTCAGTTCGTGTTTCCTGCGTTGGGTTCTTTCATTTATAGAAGTTTATTTTTTCTGTATCGGCATTATCCCGATGATGTGCAACAAGATGAACATGCGAATCGGAGATATGGCGGCAGGAACAATCGTTATTAGGGAGAACACCAGTTCCCTTTCCTACCAATCCCTCGCCCTATTCTCCTCACTTTCCAGCACTTACGAACCTAAATATCCTTTTGCTTCCAATCTTACATGGGGACAAGTATGTTTCATCAATGAAACCACTTACCGCTTCGGTTTCTATGCAGCCAACAAGCGTGACCAAAATAACATCCGCGCTCTCGCCCAAAAGATTGCACAAACCTACAACTTCGATCTTGGCGACCGAAATCCCAACACTTTCCTCCAAGACATAGTAAAAGATTACAATTACTATACTTGGCACAACAATGTCTAACCTTCCATTTCCATTTCAAAGATAATAAAGTTAAGGCCTACCCCATTAATCACCAAGATTAACAGAGTAGGCCCTTTATTAATACAATTCAAATTTTTGCTTTTATTTCTGCCTTTATTTCTGCTTTTCCTTCTGCTTTTTCTTTCAGCTATCTATCTCATAGTCAGCCCCCGTTCACGTTCATTTTTGAACGTGCCCTCCCATATCAAGCCAACTAATCGTTTTCATCCAACCATTCCCTCAATACTTTACAATATCTTTCATTATCCTCAACGAATGGCATGTGTCTACAACCTTCAAACAGTTCCCATTTACTGTTTTCAATTCCATCATACATAGCCTTAGCCATCAACGGAGTACAAAGATCATCTGTACCACTAATCACAAGAGTTGGTTCCTTTATCTCACCCAACCTCTCAAGATATTCAAAATTACCAAGTGAACCTGTTGGAACATATTCATTTGGTCCCCAACCATATAGATAACTTTCTGCACCAGCCTTCTTTGGTCTTCTTAAACACTCAGGACTATCTTCTGTAACCTTTCCCGCACAATGCAACTCCATAAAGTGCGCATTTGCAGCAACATATCCAGGTTCATCAAAGTTTCCAGTCTCCTCAGCTTTAGCAATCGCATCTTGCTCTTCTTGCGACATATAAGCAATCATTCTATGCTGTTCCCTACTCCATACAGAAGCGCTTGGATTAGTACTTGAAAGTATAGCCGAACGCACTCCTCTATGCTCACAATCTGTCAAGTAAGACAATATCAACATTCCTCCCCATGACTGTCCAAGTATATGGCATTCATCAAGATGTAAATGCTCTCGTAAAGCTACAAGTTCCTTTGTCCATGTCTCCAAAGTCCACATTTCAGGATGACCGTCAAGGTATGACTGTCCACAACCAATCTGGTCGTAACTAATCACAGCTCGACCACTTTCTGCAATCGAATCTAAAACCTCAAAATAATTATGTGTACTTCCCGGACCTCCATGAATTAGAATCACAGGCTTTTTTCCTTCCTTACATTCACCTACTATTCTATAGTAAGTCTGATAGCCCATAAAGGGCATAAATCCTTCTTGAATCTTCATAGCAATTAGTATATTTTATTTATTTAGATATTCTTTCTGCAAAGATACACATTATTATTTAATATCATGCCCATTAAAATAAAAAAGTAAACCAATCGTAATAAATAAACCTTACAAATACAGTTACATTATCCTATTCAATACAAAAAAGAAGTCCCAAGTGATTGCTCACTCGGAACTTCTCCTGAAAAGAGGCGGCGACCTACTCTCCCACATTGCGGTGCAGTACCATCGGCGCGCTTGGGCTTAACTTCTCTGTTCGGGATGGGAAGAGGTGGGACCCCAAGGCTAAAGCCACCTGAATATGCCTTTATCGGCTTTTGTCTCTCGATTCATCGGAACATCAATCTGCCGATTCATCGAATTATTGACTTTCTGGAAAGAAGAAAAGTAGCGGTTGGTTCCTTCGCTCTTTGAGCATTCCAACGTATCTGCCTTCTCGGCGGCAAAGCCGACGG
>DCIW01000224.1 GCA_002317225.1 Prevotellaceae bacterium UBA1716
ATGCCTACCGAAGTGCAAACCAAACGACTGGCATGGTCGATGGAATGCTACATGATAGCAGGTGCATTCTTATTGTTCTTCATGATAAATTTATTAACCTTGAAGAATCCTCGCATCCATAATCCTTATCGATACGAGTCGATGAAGACTGCATTCCAACGCGAGATACAGATAATCGAACGCATACGTCAGAAGGAACATTCGCTCAGTTTGATAATTGCACTTTTCTTCCTTCTCCTTCCGCAATCATTGATGTTCTACACGCGCGTGTTCTTCTTATTATCTAAGGAAGAAGAAGGTGGACTGGGTTGTTCCGTTCCCGAACTTGGTTTTGCACAAGGAACCATCGGTGTGATTGCATTTGGTGTTGGAGTGCTACTCGGCAGGTATCTGCTCGAGCATTACGGAACTAAGAAGATGTTTTGGATTATGTCCATCCCACTTACTCTCTCGCCTGCCTTATATATGCTTATGGCACAAAACCCACTGACTGGTAATATGTTAGCGATAAGCGTAATGTGCCTTCTTGCACAACTCTTCTTCGGGTTCGGACTGAATATTTGTCGTCCGTTCGTGCATTACATTTCGGGCGAAAGGTATCGAAACACGATTGGTTATCTCTACATCCCGATGATTGCTGGAGTGATGCTCGTTCCTATGGCAATGAGTGGATGGCTGTGCCAAATACTGAATTATAAACTATTTTTTATCTTAAATGCATCAACAGCAATCGTTGCATGGGTAATATTGCTTGCATTTAAAATACGCACAAAACTTCTGTCAGATGAAAACTCAAACTAAAGCATATTTTTGGGTTCCAAGCCTTTATCTTGGAGAATCGTTGCCATTCTCGGCCGTGATGATGGTTTCGATAATTATGTTCAAGGAACTTGGATTGAGCGATGCACAGATCACGCTCTATACGGGTTGGTTGGGTCTGCCTTGGGTTATCAAACCAATCTGGAGTCCGATTATCGATAACCTCAAGACTAAACGTTGGTGGATTATCACGATGCAATTCGTAATGGGAGTTGCACTTGGACTTGTGGCACTAACCATACCAACTTCGTTCTGGTTGCAAGGCTCGTTGGCGCTCTTTATGTTGCTTGCATTCTCGAGTGCTACACATGATATTTCGGCTGATGGATTCTACATCATCGGTCTCGAAGATAAAGAACAGGAACTGTATGTGGGCGTTCGAAACACGTTCTACCGCATCGGTATGGTGATAGGTCAGGGTGGACTCATCTCGCTTGCAGGTCTTATGCAGAATGGTACGTTTGGTGCTGCAGTTCAGTCAGTTGCATCATCGTGGATGGTGGTGTTCTTCATCCTTGGAGGATTGATGCTGTTGCTCGGATTGTGGCATTCGTTCATATTGCCAAAGGTAGAGACTCCACTGCACGATAAGTTCGAATTTAAAGAGCAGATGCTTGAATTCGTCGAGACTCTGAAAGTGTTCATTTCGAAACCGTTCATTATTTCGAGCATCTTCTTCATATTGCTTTTCCGTCTGCCTGAAGGATTGCTTACAAAGATCGTACCGCTTTTCCTCACTCGTAGCGTACCCGAAGGTGGTCTTGGTATGAGCGACGAAGTGTACGGTTTGGTATATGGTACGCTTGGTGTTATCGGACTTCTACTTGGAGGCATCATTGGTGGATGGCTCGTATCGCGTTATGGACTCAAGAAGATGCTTTGGCCACTTGTTCTTTGCATCACATTGCCTGATGTGGTGTACGTATATCTGTCATATTTCAACGATGCAAGTCTTTGGTTGATTGGCACTTGTATATGTATTGAGCAGATTGGTTATGGACTTGGATTTGCTGCATACACACTTTATCTGGTTACTTTCTCTCGTGGCGAACGCAGCACGGCAGTATTCTCCATTTGCACAGCATTCCAATATTTTGGTGGTGCAATGCTACCAGGAATGGTGTCGGGACTTATTAGCGACTCGGTAGGTTATTTCCAGTTCTTCCTCATCGTGATGGGCTTCTGCTTGATTACGTTTGCAGTAACCGCTTGCATACATGTGGAAGAGAATATCAAGTAAAAATATTGCAACAGATCAGGTTGAAGATTATAAGTTTCGTTAACGTAAATTGTCCGTTAATTAGAACGTAAATTTGAACCGTAAATTAATATGCCAAGTAAAAATTCACGTTTCAAATTTACGTTCCATTTACGAAAAATTTACGTTCACCGAAGGCAAAGATAAACTCTATGTTTTTATCCATACATGCCGAAAACTTTATCAGACCAACTTTTTTTTCATAATTCCCTCAAAATACATAGCTTTAACCCTACAAAATCGGCCTATAATTTATCAATTCCTTATACATGGATAGCACGATGCAGTCAAATCGTACGTTCGTATGGCGCCAAACGACCTAACGGTTCAGACTAAAGGTGCTGTCGATTATTACTAACCTTTTTAAATCTATTTGGAATATGATAAATTACTCATTATCAATGCGCGGCAATCCTTCAGATCCTGCCGCTGCAAAGCGTGCTTATGCTAATGCACAGGCAAAAGACGTTCTCGACATCAATGCATTCGCTGACCACATCGTATCTCACGGTTGCGTGTACGGAAAGGGCGACATAGTCGGCATCCTCACTATGGCCGTTTCTTGTATCAAGGAGAATCTCCTCGCCGGCAACGCAGTCGAGCTTGGCGAACTCGGCAAGTTCTACGTTTCCATCAAGAGCATCGGTGCTCGCACCTACGACGACTTTACCGCTCAGAACATCAAACGTGTAAATGTAAAGTATGCCCCAAGCAGTGCTCTCAAAAATCTCCGCAGTCAGTCTGAGTTCGAGCGTGTCCTCACAAAGAAAGACGATGCAGAAGCAAAGAAACAAACATACGGCAACTAATCGATTTCTAATCAATTAACCAATCGTAAAACTCATGACACAGCAATTTAAACGTATAATGCTGATGGTGCTTAAGCTTACAGCCGTGATCATTTCGTTTTTATTTGCACTCCTCGGTGGCAGTTCATTCCTGTAGCCGTTGATGAAATCTATTTTGTTCTTTCATTTTTATGTTTTTCTATTAGAAAGTGAATCAAGGGGTCAGACCCCTTGATTCACCTTGATTCAGTCTAATGTCTTATGAATCAAATGAATAAATATTTTTGATTCTGTTTTTAAGGTGTCGTTCTTGAATGGGCGATGCCTTGCTAAGTGGGGGAGAGAGGAGGAAGAGAATGCGGTGTTTTTTCGTGGTCTTTCAAACGATAATAATAATAATAATTTAGGTGCAACTTATTTTTATTATTATTATTATAAAATACAATTATTACATCTTTCTTCTCCCCCTTATCTATTATTGTATTATATTACAAGAACCATGTTCATCCCCCCAAAATGGGAAAAAATGAAGAATTCGACAATTTTTAAGTGCAAGATTTGGAACGTAATCAGAAATCGCGTACCTTTGCAGCGACATTAAATGTAGAGATTACAATCTACATCATTATTAATTTTTAAAAGAAAGGATTATTTATGAAATCGGGGCAGGAGTTAACCTGTCCATAACAAGAAGGGGCAAAACGTTGAATTGCTTTACCTCTCCCAAACAGGCTGGTAAACGAACATGATTCGTACAGCCGATTTCGTAAATATGAAAATTAAGATCATAAAAAATCGTCTTTCACAAACCAGGTTTGATGAAGACACGCAAAAAAATGCCTACAATAAACTAGTAGGAGAATTAGATGTAATAAAAAAGTCAAAACCATCACGCGGTTCTAAGTCTTGCGGTCAGAAGTTAGCCAACACAAAGCTACTTGCGTGCATTTGCTGCTTCTGTGAACACTTTTTTGGTGACGAGGATCGTCTTGAGACTTGGCCATCCTCCAACAAGGTCGACGAGGAGTTTGGAATCTCACTTAAGAACTTGTACACGGTGATGAAGGTTAAGCATGCAAGCAAGTATAATAGAGCCAAAGCTAATGCACTTGCCAAGCGAATAGGTTTTGACGAGGAATACTACAAGATGAAAGCGACCCTGCTCGCTATCGCGTCTTAAATCTTAAAAGACGGGAATACTTTTAATAAGTGTTCCCGTTTTTTGTGTGGTTATGGGAAAGGAAAAAACAAGTCTTTTCCTTTCCCATTTTCGTTCTAATCAGTTTCAAAGCTTTTCCGTAACTTTGCACTCGCAAACGAAGCTTCAGCGTATTTTGCTGATGTGGGAAGTTGCTTACAAAAAACGCGTTCTTACTCCTCGTGTTCGAAGCAGGGAGTTCACCAGCAGAAGCTGAGTTGTGTATATGTGTCATCCGCTCCCTAATGGCGTATATATATAATAAGGTGGAAGCTGTGAGCGGAGACTCGAGGGTAAGACAATTTTTAATAAAAATGAAAAAAACAACATTTCAGAAACTTACTGCTACAGAATGGCAGTCACAGTTAAAGGAAAGTTATATTGAATACTTAATTAACGATTTTAACAACAACTATCTCCCTGAAGAAGGAGAGAAGTTAATTGGTTGTTCGCAAATTAAGGCATTTTCAAAGTATGTTATCGATAGATTTGGTGATAAGGATTTGCCAATGAAAGATAACGATCGTAAGATATCTGTTGACGAATTTTTAAGTAAAAACGTTAACGAAAAGAATGCAGAAGCACTTTTACAAGCTGTAATTAGTGTTTTAAAAATGAATATATAATTATGATTAAATTTCAAGTTAAGTCCTTCACTGAAGGCAACATGAATGGAAACCCATATTGGAAGGTTTTCGCAGAAGAGGTAACTACCGCAGTTTACAAGCAGTCAATCAACGCTTCTATCACAAAGCAGCAGTTTGATGAGCTCGAAGTAGGCGATATTATCAGTGATCCAGAGTTCCGTTACACTGCTCAACTCAAGAATGGTGGTTATGGAGATTATTATGTTCAGAAGCTCAAGCTTGTATCTTATAAGCTCGAGAAGACCGTTCTCGAAACTCCATTCACTACAGCATCTACTGATATTACTGGCGATCAGGCAACTGATGTCGCTGTTCTTTCGGATTAATAATTAAGATTGAGGGATTGCCCTCTCCATAGGGGGCATTCCTTTTTAATAAAAGATTTATTATGACTAAATTAGAACTTTTTAATGGTGTGTTCGCAAAGCAGCCTTTCGCATATGTTTCGACAAACGAAGAGCTTAAGTCACACCTCAATTCACAAAAGTACACAACCCTTATCGACCAGATTCGTACAGAGTACGAAGCAGGCAAGTCAGTTGACCAACTCAAGCTCAATTGCATTGCTATCTGCTGCCCTGGCATACTAATGGAGGGTAAGGCTTTTGAGAAAGCAAACGTGATTGGTAATGATATCGTTCCATTCGATTTCGACCACATGCCAATCGATGTTTACGATAAGCTTGTTGATGCAGTAGTGCAGAAAAGGAAAGAGTGGAATATTAAGTTTGTGCAGAACGGTGTTCGCCACAGTGTGAAGATGAACAACGGTTCGCTCCATGTTCTTGCAGGCAAGCAGATTGAGAGCAACTCGGCTGGAGACAAATGGATTCAGGAACAGCAACAGACATTGCTCCAGAAGCTCATACAAGAAGTGCCTGAATGTGAGGCTTACTTCGATAAGGCGGTTGTTCACTATGGCAGAAAGCTTTTCCTTACGAAGTGGTCGGACATCAAGTATATCTCTCTTGATTTTCTCGAGTATAATGCAAGCACTATGAACCCATTCCGCAATAATGCGGTTCAAAGTACTGCAACAAATCCCTCTTCTCAGCTCACTCCAAAACCATTAACTTGGCGCGGTGTAAGCATTGATAAGATTGCTGAGGAGTTGATTCTCTCTGAGTATTCAGACCTCGATTGTAAAGGCGAGGCACACAGCGCAATTTTGTCAGTGGTTCACACATTAACATGTATTACCACCAATCCACAGGAGCTTTATTTTGCTGTACAGAACATTGCTAAACATCACGATGATGGCGACAAGCAGCGTATCTGTCAGGATGCATTTAAGTGCACTATGGGTATGATTCCTAATAAGTTAAAGGAGATCGTGGGTAAGTTAAATGGAAATGGTGGTGCTCAGAATGGAGGAGCAACAACTGCAAATACAATCTCAACTGCAAATACTCCAACAATAGTCTCAACTGCAACTACTCCAACAACGGTCTCAACTGCTACAACTCCAACAACCTCCTCAACCGCTCCTCAGCAGTCTTCTGCGCTCCTCAACACTCAAGGCTCTCTAATGCCTCAGCAGATGCCAGCAGGATTTAAAGTGTTCCTCAGCATCTTTCCCGAAGACTATCGCGAGATGGCTTGCAATATGCTTTTCGGTTCGCTCCAGCTCTACTGCTCTGAATTTGAGACAGTAGGTGCTAACGGTGATGCAGAACCAATAGTATTAAATACTTGTGCAATTGCTGGTTTCGGCGGAGGCAAGACAGCGATTATGCGTCAGATCACGAGATATATCACTGACCGCGTCGAAAAGAGCGATGCACAGGAACGTCAGAAACTCGAGCAGTGGCGTCAGCAGAAGGTGCAGAAGAATGGCACAGGTACTCTCTCTGCTCAACCAACTCCACGTGTCCGTATCTTCAGCAATGCATCTCGTACTCAGATTCTTGGCTACGCAGTAAACACTAATGGACTCTGTCAGGTCATCATGACCGATGAGCTCCAGCCATTAGCGCAATACGAGAAGCGAAACTCGTTTGCTTCGCTCTCGGAGCTTCTTCGCCAGGGATTCAACAATGGTGTGGTTCGCAACGATACAGCCTCTTCAGCTTCTGTCAACTGCAGCTGCCATGTAAAGATTGGCTCATGCACTGCGACTCAAGCATCATATCTTTACGATTTCTTCGGTGATGGTTTCGATGGTCTCCCATCAAGAGTTTATTTTCACATTCAACCCGATATCATCTCTGCAAATGTTCAACCATTTAAATTCCCCGATGTAGCAGGTGAGCAGGTTATCAATGATATGCTCGATACTCTTGAGAACACAAAAGGAACCTTCGACCTCAAGCAGACCAAGAAATGTCTTAATGGTTGGTATGCAAACATCGTAAAGGAATATGAACAAGAGAAAGTGAAAGATCCAAATGCTGACCCTTCGAAGGTGATGCTCGCTGGTCGCTGCTGTCAAACTGGTCTTCGTGTTGCAACTATCATGTTTGCTCTCAATGGCCAGAAAGAAGGAAAGATTGTTGAAGATTGGGCACTTTATGTCGCTGAAAAAAGTCTCAAAAATCTTTGGATACTTTATGCCGATAAGCTTTCGCAAAACAAGATTAACGCTTCGATCAACGAAAAGGTTAACCAGTATAAGGCTAAAGATACCAACAAGAAGATTCTCTCTCATCTCGCTGACTCATTCAATGTAAACGATATGATGGCTGCACTCCAGGCCGAAGGTATGGCTTCCGCATCCCAGAATGCCTCGAATAAGATAACGCAACTTCTCAAAGCTAAACTCATTGAGAAAAAAGGTAAAGGTAAGTGGCGCAAGTCCATCATCGGAAAGTAATTCCGACTTATATATATTAAAAGGTAGGTACCCACAGCGGGTGCCTACCTTTTACTTATTATTATTATTATTATTTTAAATTAGAAACCAAGCTTCTTCTTAGCTTCGTTTGCAGCCTTGTCGATTGCTTCGTTAGTCTTTGCCTTAGCATCGTTAACTGCTTCATTAGCTTTGTTTTCTGCAGCAGTCTTTGCTTCATTCACAACTTCGTTAGCCTTTGCCTTGGCAGCATCCTTAGCATCGTTAACAGCTGACTTGCCCGATTCAACTGCACTCTTTGCTGCGTCAACAGCACTGTTAGCAGCACCTTCAGCACTTTCTGCAGCACCACTTACAGCCTCTGAAGCAGATGATGGAAGGGCAGTGACTGTAGAGATAAGTTCGCTGATAGTTGAATTGCCTGAAGTGATAGCATCAAGTTTTTCCTTGTTTTCGTCAACAAAAGCCTGAATCTTTTCAGCATAAACCTTAGCAGCTTCGAGTTTGCCAGAGTTAACGAGTTCCTGAACATAAGCCTTAGCAGCTTCAACCTTCTGAGCAAGACCTTCTGCATTGTTTGCATTGAGTTGTTCAGCGAGACCAGCAACTACTGCCTCTGCCTCTGTTTGAGCTTCTGCAACACCAGTTTCCTCAACTACAGTTGTGTCAATTGCAACCGAATCAGTACCTTCGCCCTGTGCAGTCTGATTGCCACAAGAAGCGAATGTCATTGCTGCAACAGCAGCGATAGCGATAAAAATCTTTTTCATTCCAAATGTTTTTTTGTTAATTAATAGTTATTTATACAAAAAGATGTCGCAAAGATAATATATAATTCGTAACTTTGCAACATCAAAGAAAACTTTGATGAACTTTTTTAATGTTATTTAAACAAATGAACTTCAAATACATCATATTATACTTATCACTTGTCCTGCTCGCATCGTGTGGCGAAGACCGCACACATGAGTATGAGGAGAAGACCCAACATAACATCTGGATACATGAACAGATGAAGGACGTGTACCTTTGGGCAGATGCTCTGAATAGTGAGGAAATGGATTGGAAGAAGTATTTCGCACAACCAGTTGATTTCTTTGCCTCAGTCATCAAATACGGTGAAAAGGATAATGGCTCGTATATCTTGGTCGATACGTTGAATTATGACCCGCATGAACGTGGAAACTTCAACCACATAAACACTTATGGTTTCGACTTCACTCTGATTTCAGATCCGACTGGAAAAAGCACTCGTTCGTATGCGCGAGTAAAAACTGTATATGAAGGTTCGCCTGCCGAAAAGGCGGGATTGAAGCGTAATGATTTTATCGAATCGTACGACAATAATAAACTCACAAAGAACAACATAGATTATCTGATTAACGGAAAATCGAGGGATTTGGTCGTTCGTCGAATCACAGAAAATCCTACGACTGGCGATTACGAATGGGATACGACTGAGACCATTGTTCTGCCTACATCGAAATATGTTGAGGATAAGGCATTTCCTGTAAATAAGGTGTTCAATATCAATAACGAGAAGATTGGTTATTTGATGTGCAACCGACTCACGCCAAATGCTCCTGAGCAAGCTGCTGCAATCGATTATTCTGCACAACTCGATGAGATAATGTCGCAATTCCGTTCGGCAAATGTCAATCATTTGGTACTCGACTTACGCATGTGCAATTTCGGCTCTATCGAGATGGCACGTCGTCTTGCATCGTACATCATTCCATCGCAATCGTTGAGCAAGGTGTTTGCCCAGACCAAATACAGCAGTAAGTATGCATCTAAGAACCAAATCATTACGTTCGACACCTCCCTTGCAGGCAAAACCCTCGAACTCGATTATGTGGTAGTTATTGTAGGCAAATACACGCAAGGTGCTGCAGAATGGGCAATCAGGGGATTGCAGTATGCTTTGGGTTCGGATAATGTATTTACGATTGGTGAAGTTACTGCTGGTCAAGAGTTTATTACTGAGCATAGTGGTGATTATGAACCTTACTTGCACATCTATCCTGCAGTGGCTTATGTGTTGGACGGAAACGGTGAGTGCAATGAGTTGGAGTCGGGTTCGATCACTCCAAACCACTTGGTTGATGAGTATGGTAATTCCAAACTCTACGATTATGGTGATACCAATGAAGCATTATTAAAATATGCAATAAAAGTTATATTCAGCGAAGAAGACGAAGAAGAATAACAAACTAAATAACATTCAATTTATGGTTAAGCACATTATCCTCTGGACACTCAATCCAGACCTCTCAGCAGAAGAGAAGCAGACAGTAAAGCTCGGTATCAAGGAAGGTCTCGAATCACTTGTAGGCAAAGTTCCTGGACTGCTCGAATGCAAAGTAAATATCGATGGCCGTCTCGACTCATCCACTTGCGACGTTATGCTCGACAGCACACTCTCATCGCCCGAAGCACTCAAGGGCTATGCAGTTCACCCAGAGCATGTTGCAGTAGCAAACGGCAAAGTTCGTCCTTACACAGTTCAGCGTACTTGTTTGGACTATGAGATTTAAATAATGATACAAAAATAAAGGGGATACTTCATTGCGGAGTATCCTATTATTATTATTATTATTAATTTTCGAATGCAAGTGCGTTGTTATTGAGCTTGACCACGATTGGCTTCTCCCTATCGATATTGCCCGAAAGCATTTGCTTTGAGAGTTCATTGAGCAAGTGTTCCTGAATGGCACGCTTGACAGGACGAGCACCAAACTGAGGATCGAATCCTGCTTGTGCAATGAAACCGATAGCATCATCATTGACCTGAAGCGTGATTCCGTTCTCACTCGCCATCTTGATAACCTTATCAATCTGTATGCGAACAATCTGCTTAATCTCTTGTTCGTTAAGTGATTGGAACGTGATTACATCATCAATTCGGTTGAGGAACTCAGGTCGGAAGATGTTGAGCAACTGTTCCTTCTTTGCGTTCGAAGTCATAATGATGATAGTGTTCTTGAAGTTTACGGTTCGACCCTTATTATCTGTCAATCGACCATCATCAAGTACCTGAAGCAAGGTATTGAACACATCAGGATGTGCCTTCTCAATCTCATCGAAGAGGACTACTGAATATGGCTTACGACGCACAGCCTCAGTGAGTTGACCGCCTTCATCATAACCAACATATCCCGGAGGAGCTCCGATGAGTCGGGTAGTGCTGAATTTCTCCTGATATTCGCTCATATCGATACGAGTCATGAGAGTTTCATCGTTGAAGAGATAATCGGCAAGTGCCTTTGCAAGTTCGGTCTTACCAACACCTGTTGTTCCCAAGAAGATGAACGAACCGATAGGGCGCTTTGGATCTTGAAGTCCTGCACGACTACGACGCACAGCATCTGCAACAGCTATGATTGCTTCGTCCTGACCGATGACACGCTTGTGGAGTTCTTCTTCGAGATGAAGAAGTTTCTCACGTTCGCTCTGGAGCATCTTGCTAACAGGAATGCCAGTCCAACGACTAACTACATCTGCTATATCATCTGATGTGACCTCTTCCTTCACCATTGCATCACCGCTTTGAGTAGTAGCAAGTTGTTTCTCAGTTTCTTCGATGTCCTTCTCAATCTTTTGGATTGAACCATAACGAATCTCAGCTACACGACCGTAATTGCCTTCACGTTCTGCTTTGTCAGCCTCGAACTTGAGTTGCTCGATGGTCTGCTTGCCTTGCTGAATCTTATTTAAAAGATTACGTTCTGCTTCCCACTTCTCACGCTTCTTCTGTTCATCAGCTTTGAGAGTTGAGATGATGTTGTTGAGTTCATCGAGCTTGTCCTTATCGTTCTCACGCTTGATGGCTTCGCGTTCAATCTCAAGTTGCTTGAGACGACGAGTCAGTTCATCGAGTTCTTCAGGAAGCGAATCACGTTCCATACGGAGTTTTGCTGCTGCTTCGTCCATAAGGTCGATGGCTTTGTCTGGAAGGAAACGCTCTGTGATATAACGGTTTGAGAGTTCGACTGCTGCAATGATTGCCTCATCCTTGATACGAACTTTGTGATGATTCTCGTAGCGTTCCTTCAAACCACGAAGGATGGAAATGCTTGAGAGCACATCTGGTTCGTCAACAAGAACTGTCTGGAATCGACGTTCAAGTGCTTTGTCCTTCTCGAAATACTTTTGGTATTCGTTGAGGGTTGTTGCACCGATAGAGCGTAATTCACCTCGAGCAAGTGCTGGCTTGAGGATGTTTGCAGCATCCATCGCACCGCTTGTCTGACCTGCACCAACAAGTGTATGGATCTCATCGATAAAGAGGATGATGTTTCCTGCAGATTCGGTTACTTCCTTGATAACAGCCTTGAGTCGTTCCTCAAACTCACCTTGATACTTGGCACCTGCTATGAGTGCTCCCATATCGAGAGAGTAGAGTTGCTTGTTCTTCAGGTTCTCTGGTACATCACCACGAAGTATTCGGTGTGCAAGACCTTCAACGATGGCAGTCTTACCAGTACCTGGTTCACCAATAAGTATTGGGTTGTTCTTAGTGCGTCGACTAAGAATCTGGAGTATGCGTCTGATTTCCTCATCACGACCAATCACGGGGTCAAGCTTGCCGCTTCGAGCCTGTGCAATAAGGTCGGTAGCATACTTCTGAAGAGCTTTCTGCTCTTGCTGCTGATTTTGATTGTTCGTCATCATAAAATTATTATTATTATTATTATTTATTGAGGGTTTGTTTACAATGACGCCAATGGACAATATTGATGCCGATGGGGTAGAGTATGCTATTTAGGCAGATTGTTTGACAAAATGTCATAAATAAAAAAACTAGAAAAAATAAGCGACAAACTCATTTATAGAGCTTGCCGCTTATTATAATTATATAAGGTGTGATTACTTAACAAACATCTTCTTGCCGTTTACGATTACGATGCCCTTAGGAGCATTGATTGGCTGACCAGCAAGGTTGAACATTGCGTTGTTCTTTACAGAAGTAACAG
>DCIW01000058.1 GCA_002317225.1 Prevotellaceae bacterium UBA1716
CATGTTATTTTTTAATCGTTACTTATATGTTTTACCAACTCCATAGCCTTCTGATACTCCTGCGGGTTACCGATATCAATCCATGTTCCATTAAGTGGAAAGCGAATAACCTTGTAACCTTTTTCAACTATCAGTTCCATAAAATCAGTCGCATTGAAAAATTCGCCCTTAGGGATGAGATCAAGCAGTTCTCTCTTGATAAGGTAGATTCCGGCATTTGCATAGTAGTTGTATGTCGGTTTCTCCAACACGCCTTTTATCTCACGTCCGTCTAATTCAAAAATGCCGTATGGGACAGAGACTGTATACGGTATTGCAGCCACACTCATATCAGCGTTATGCTCATTGTAATGAAGATAATAATCCTCAAGATTGATGTCTGTGATGGCATCACTGTTCATAAGGAGCACTGTGTCGTTTTGGAATTTCTCAACAAATTTCAAACTTCCTATGGTTCCCAAGAATTTAGGTTCACGAACTGTCTTGACTTGAACACCCTGAAACGGACTGGCGAAATGCTCTTCAATCTGTTCTTTCAGGTAGTTGACCGTAACCGAAATATTCTTGATACCATAAGATATTATATGTTCCACAATGAAATCAATGATGGCCTTACCATCCATCTCCAAGAGTGGTTTCGGAGTCTTTTCGGTTAATGGACGCAACCGCTCACCTTTACCGCCTGCCATCAGAACAGCATCTATAGGAAGATATGACTTCTGCTTCTTGAGGTTCACCACATCCACAATCTTCATCTGCTCATTGAGAACAGGAAGGAGTTCAATTCCTTTTTCTTTGGCAACATGTATCTGACGGACATCATACGAATCAAAACAAAGGAAAGAGAACTTTCGATTAGCGATTTCTGAAACCTTTGCTGTCAAATCCTTGCCATCAATAAGACTTCTACGGACATCTCCATCTGTTAGGGCACCTATTATTCGTCCATCTTTATCTTGGACGAACAAAGTAAGGGTTCCGTTTCGTCCCATCGTATTAATAACCTTCAGGGCATCCAAAACAGTGGCAACCTCTGATATTAAATAATTAGCGAACATACTTATTTCTTGCTTTTTATGATTGATTCTATCAGCATGAAGTCGTAGATATCATCAATATCCACAGATGTCTCCTTTGGCATAACATACTTTATGCGCCTGTCAAATCCACCGAGGCCCTTCGCTTTGAGAGAATTGATATTGATCACATATATTGCTCCATTAAACTCATAAAAAGTAGGGAGAGACTGACGGCCTCCGACCGTCTTATTATAAACTATTTCTACAAAACCATCTTCATTGTCGTTACAAAGAACAGCTGGGGCGTGTGATTTTGTTACCGACACCACCATATCAATGTCGTCCCGATACAGGTCTATCGCTTCTTTAACTTCAGCAGTGGTCCTTAGCGGAGATGTTGGTTGTAGTAATAAAATCTTGTCGAAATGCTTTCCCTGTTTCTCGTAGAAGTTCACTGCATGGAGCAATACATCATTGGTAGTCGCTGTATCAGTCGCCAATTCTGCAGGACGGACAAAAGGAACTTTCAAACCATAATTTTCCACGACATCAATAATCTTCTGATCATCAGTAGAAACACACATATTCTCGTCTGTTGTAATTGCACGAGCCACATCGATAGAATATGCTATCAATGGCTTTCCACAAAGTTCCTTGATATTCTTTCCAGGGAGGCCCTTGCTACCCCCACGAGCGGGAATTACCACCAAAATATCTTCCATCTTATAAGTCATAAAAATGCTTTTGTACTAAGTTATCAAGTGGATATGTCTTGATGGTATCCAATATTGCAGCACACGTACCTTCCTTGTAATATGGATTATCAGTATCCTTCTTTCCGTATGCGACAACCTGTGCAAGGCCTTCCTTGATATCTTCTGTTGAGTAGCCGCAGTTGATTACGCTATCTGCAGTAATTCGTCCTTTCTGTCTTTCACCAATATTGAGTGTTGGTATTCCAAAACTTGGCACCTCAATAATTCCACTTGATGAATTTCCTATGACTGCCGTCACATACTGTAGTGTTGAGAAATAACGTATTTGCCCTAATGAAGGTATAAACATACATCTTTCAACATTTCCATCCACATACTCTTGTATCCGTTTGATGATAATTTGAGAGTTAGTGTCAGAATTGGAATATGTAAAAATAATATGATGGTCCTTGTAACTGTCTAAAGCTTCAAGTAGGTTTAGAACCTGTATTTCCGAGGACATGTTGGATAGAGTAACCGGATGATAAGTGCAAAGGAAACACTTGTCCGTCAACTGGAAGTTGAGACTATGCTCTATCTCTTCTTTCGTCTCGAAGTCATTCTTCATGATATTCTCCACCCCAAGAGCGCCCACATTGAAAACCCGTTCCGGCTGTTCACCAAGCTGAATTACACGCTTCCGATAAGCTTCGGTAGATGTAAAATGTAGATGACTCATCTTGGTAATAGCATGACGAATCGCATCATCAAAAGCGCCTTCGGTAATCTCACCTCCGTGCAGGTGAACAATTGGTATTTTATATATTAGAGCCGTCGAAGCGACAGCTAACATCTCGTAACGGTCGCCAAGTATTAGCAATAGATCTGGCTTCAGAGCATCAAAAGCATCAGCGAAGCCACTCATCCCACGGCTTATGGACTTGGCAGTTGAATTGGCATTATCTGGAGCCTCATCATCTGCCATATAAACCTTGTAGTCTATAGTGAAGCCATCCTTCTCAATCTCCCTATAAGTTTCTCCCTGTAGTTTAGAAAGATGCTGGTTTGTAGCAATGACCTGTAGTGTCAACTTCGGGTCATTCTTGATGGCCGACATCAACCCTCTTAGGATTCCATATTCAGCCCGTGAACCTGAAACTACACAAATCGTTCTCATAGCACAATCATATCTTCTTCTTGATAATCCTTGATGGCTATATATCCTACTACCTCATTCCATCGCATAGGGTTGATACCAGTTCCAGGACGTTTGACTGTCAGGTTCTCTTCCGTCAGCACTTCTCCTTTCCTAATTGGATGGGCAGCCACAATACTCTTGCGAGCAATCTTTATATTCTTGCGCTCGGAATCTGATACAGTCTTATGTCCAGTTCCTAATGCTTGTTCGATATTACGGATGGAAGAAACCATTTGTTTTAACTCATCCGGTTCAAGAGAGGCCTTGTGATCTGGGCCTTCCATATTCCTGTCAAGCGTGAAATGTTTCTCAATAACTGTCGCCCCTAATGCCACAGCTGCTATTGGCACTTCAATACCTTTGGTGTGGTCGGAATAACCAATCTTGACACCAAACTTATTCCCAATCTCAATCATAGCCTTCAGGTTTACATCCTGATAAGGAGTCGGGTATTCAGTATTGCAGTGAAGGACAGTGATATTCTCCTTCTTAGTACCATTTTCAATCAAAACATTAAGAGCTGCCTCTATATCAGATAGCTCACACATACCTGTTGAGAGAATAACCTGTTCATGGAAAGATGCAATCTTCTTGATGTATGGATAGTTAGTAATTTCACCTGAAGGAATCTTCCACAATCCCATCTGTAGAGAACGTAAAAACTCAACGCTCTCCATATCGAAAGCTGTTGACCAAAAACGAATACTCCGTTCTTTGCAATACTGAACCAATTCGTAATGATCCTCAACAGAGAGTTCCAACTTCCTCAACATAGCTAGTTGACCTTCATCCTTCTTGCCAATATTCTTCTGCTGATAATCTGCCTGTTTCGCCGACTTGGAAACAAGTTTGTCGCTTTTGAAGGTCTGGAACTTGATAATATCCACTCCAGCCTCAACAGCCTTATCAACGAGCTGTTTGGCTATCTGTACAGAGCCATTGTGATTGACTCCCGCTTCTGCTATGATGAGAGTATGATTCATTTTCTTAGTATTGTTCCAGCCGGAATGATACTATTACTTGGAACTTCAATACAGTTGTAAAGAACAGAGCCGCTACCAATAAAAGTATCGTGTCCCACTTTTGTCATTCCGTTAACCATTGTGCCGGTGGATATGTGACAGAAATCTCCTATCTCAACCTCATGTTCAATATTTGCCATTGTGTTGATTATGCAGTTCTTTCCAATTATGGCATCTGCATTCACAACGCATTTATGAAGGACTACTGTTCCTTCTCCAATTGTGGCATATTTGGAGACCGTGGAATCACTAGCAATAATAGTAGCTAATCTTCCTCCTGCTTTCTCAATCCGTTCAGCTATCTTATGGCGAATCTCACAACTCTTGATTTGGCCTACTGTGATAACGAACTCAACCTTGTCAACATACTGTGGTATATCGTCATCAGTCCCTATGACCTTGTATGCCAGAACTTGTTTGCCTACTTCCTCCGGTTTATCCAATATTCCAAGAATGGTATAGCCTGCACTTTCAGCCGCCTCCATAACTGACTTGCAGTGGCCGCCGCCTCCAACCAATAATAATGGTGTTTTCATCACTAGCGTCTATTAAAAATAGTTAATTTATATTATATTTATCTTAAGCACAGTTATTTAGTAATGATTAAAAAAATAACTTGTAACGATGTTGTCGGTTTCG
>DCIW01000199.1 GCA_002317225.1 Prevotellaceae bacterium UBA1716
ATTTTCCATTTTCTATCTTTTTTTCTTTTTATCAAGAATTTGTGAATTTGTGAATTTGCATGTAGCATACATGAATTAATAAGAATAAGTGAAATTAGGCCTATACGGCCTTAGCCATCCGGTAGGCAAGGCCTTGGGCCTTTTTCACCCCTTCTTACTAATTCAAGACAACAAGCGGAGCCTTTCATGAATTCACAAATTCTTGATAAAAAAATCCAGACAAAAATACCTGTTTTTCAACCTCCCCCTTCGTGGGGCGGGGGGCTTCCTATCTCCTCTTTCCGATCAAATCCTTGATACCATCCATATCGAATGCGAGGGAGAAGCGGAGAGTCTGGTCGAGTGGGTTGGACTGTGCTGTTGAAATCACATAACCTGCATCGATGGAGAAGATAGACATCTTGAAACCAGCACCTACGGTGAAGTACTGACGGTTACCCTTGTTTGGATGCTCGTAGTGATAACCTGCACGAACAAAGAACTGGTTGTTGTACGAATACTCAGCACCAACTGACCACTGGATTTCCTGAAGCTCTTCCTTGAAACCGTTTGGAGCATCAGAGAAAGACTTGAAGATACCTGTGATAGGAGATACGTTGTAATAACCTTCGTCGTTCAACCATGTATTGTAGTCGCTTGAATAACTACCAGTTGAAATGGCACGATCCTTATCTTCCTGACTCATGGGAGCGAGAGTTGGCTCGTATGTCTCGAGATAATCGTTGACGAACTGCTTGTAAGTAGGCATTGTAGGCACCATCAACTTATTAGCATCAGCACAGATAGAGAGTGTGTTATAGTCGTCGAGAGGTACCATGAGCGACATACCGAAACGCATGTTAGCAGGGATAAACTCAGATGTGTTTCCTTGGTCGTAACTGATTTTAGAACCGATATTGCTGAGGTTGAGACCCCAACCGAGTTGGCTCTCATGATTGCCAAGATTGATATATCCGTTGTGGTAGAGGGCGATATCTGCAGCAAAGGCCTTACCTGGATAAGTGGAATCGTCCTTCATCTGCATGTCGGAATAGATGAAACGAAGTCCTACCGCTGCAGAGAATGTCTCGGAAAGCATTCGTGAGTATGCGATGTCGGCAGACAACTCATAAGGACGAATAGTCATGTCGTCTGCGAGAACCTCACCAAGGGAGAAGTAGCGAAGCGAAGCAGAGAGGGCATCGTAATTGCCAAGACGATAGTAACCGGTGATATTGGCAAGGTCGATATCGCTAACGAGTTGACGAAGCCAAGGTGTGTAGTTGAGTGCCACTCCCGCACGCGAGATACAGAATGGGTACTTTGCAGGGTTCCAGTACTGTGAGTTGACATCAGGGTCGGTTGCTGCACCCACATCACCCAAACCTGCTGCACGAGCATCTGGTGCAATGGCAAGTGATGTCACTGCATAGTTTACTGGATTGAGTTGGCTCCATGAGTCCTGTGCGTTAGCATTGACATTGCCGAATAGGGCGATGCACAGGAGAATGAGGGAGCGAAGTATGTTCTTATTGTTCATAATCTTATAGATACGTAGGGAAAGTACGCTAAATATAATAACGTGAAATGCGGTGTTTTATTGTGTTTATATACCTATTATATATAAAGACAACATTTATTAACTACTTCATAAACATTTTTTCAGTCTTTTCATCAATGACTTCTCCGTCCTTTGTCCAAGTGATGTGGCGAATATAAACACCCTTTGGAAGACTTGTGCGATAGTCAGCAGAGAACTTTCGACCGCTCATGTCATACATCACAGCACTCATCTCTCCTTCGTAAACATTGAAGTAGATGGAGACGGTTGTTGGATTGTTGAAGATATCGAACGCTCTGAACGTGAGTGTGTGCTGACCAACAGAGAGTTCAGGAAGAGGGAATGTGACTGTACCTGAAGTGAAATCTCCAATGGTCTGCGTGAAGTAATTATTTAAAGAATAAGTAGTTGCCTCGTTGTTATCGATGATTGCCTCTATGTCATGCCCAACACCATTACCAGTAGTGTTAATGCCTGAAGGGTCGGAAAGCGATGCATAGAGAGTAGAGTTCTGACCTACATAAAATCCGTTGTGGAAACCAACGTTGTTGATCCAAACAGCAATCTTAGGACCTATTGTGTCGGTTGATGCAGCATCGCCCTTACCGCCTACATAGAAGTCCTCGTATGTTCCGTGAGCCTCAATGCTATGATCGGTATTCACTGCGTAAATCTTCATCTGACCAACAAGGTCGCTATAGTTCAAGTCCATCGGTACTGCAAATGTGAAACTGAACTCACCATTTTTAATAGCGTCTGTGCCCGAATAGATGGTGCGTCGGCGGTCTTTATAAGTGAAAGGCGAATCAGCAGAACCATCATTATTGTAACAAGTAATAAGTTCTTCTGAGTCAAATATACTTGGAGATACAAAACCGTTATAGTTTGTAACCTTATTGCCATCTTCATCAACGATATGACCTGTGATGGTGGTTCGAGAACCAGCAGAAAGGATTGGTTTTCCGTCCTCTGCAGTATTGCCGCTGATTTCGTCGATTTGCACCTTATATGTAGGAGTGAGGAGTCGGATTGCAGGGTCGCCTATAAGGACATAATGTGCCTTATTGATGGAGTCGAGTTTAGTCAAAGAAGACCTGCTGTTAATGATATCACACTTTGCAAGGGCGAGTGCTTCACCGATTGTATATCGTTCGCCTTCATCGTTCGAATCAAGAACTCTGCGCATGAAGTGGCGGTTGATTGAGCGGTTAGGAGATGAGTAAACTGTACGGGCAGTTGACACAAAACCCATTGCTCCACCCTTAGGATTGAGCACAGCCTCGCAAGCGATGTTCTCTGTATTCATGTCGAATGGACAAACATCACATGCCGCTGTCAACCAAAGTGGAAGACGAGGAGAAGACCAGTTCTGGAAGTCGGCAGTCTTCAGGACTTGCTCGTGCGAGAGTGTATATGCTGCACCATGACCAGTATAGTTCATGATGAGAGCACCTTCTTCCATGGTTTGGTTTATGTCGTTGTATGCACCAGGATAACTATTTCCTGTAGCAGACTGCTGACGTTCATAACTATCCCAATAGATTCGCTTAAAGCGATAGTCGGGGAATGCCAACTGCGTATATTGGAGCACATTCTCAGCATCATCCATGTGGATATTGGCATTACCATCATCTCCGAGCATACAGATAGTGTTCTTCCACGCGCCCGCCTGTTCATTATTAATATATGAGATGAGTTTGTCAACCACACCTTTCGCTTCTGTCTCTGTGGTAACAGGAATACGACCTACACCTGCATCGGGCAAATCCTTGAGTGGAGAAGCGCCTTCACCATCATCGAGAAGGGTGATGTATTCCTCACAAGTATATGAATCGGTGTGGGACCATGAGTTTTCCGATTCCCACACAAGGAGATAATCGTCGGAATTCTTAGATGAAAAGCCACTTGTTACTAAGCGATTGTCCCAAAAGCATGCACCAAATAGGAGAATATTCTGAAGACTATTGTCGCGATCGTAAAGCATTTTTGCAAGACGACGATAAGCGGTGATATCAGGAGTTCCGGAAGAGAATTCGTTGTAAACCTGTTCGGCTGTAACAACGGCACATTTCATTCCATCGGTTGCAGTATGTGCATCGGCAAGTCGCTGAGCCTGAGCAGTGAGTTTGCCTGATGAAGGAACGATGATAAGAAGGTTGATGCCTGTTAGTTCGTGAAGGTTTTGGTTTGCAACTTTTCCTACCTTCTCCGGTTCGGGATAAGTGGCAGTCTTGTCGAGAGCAACGAAGAGATCGCTTATGCTTGCGTTCTTGACAGATGCATTATAGGAGTCAGTGGCTTGTGTGCCAGTGAGTTCGCAAGTTGATGAAGGTGATGTGACGTTCAGAAGTACGATGTTCGACTTGTTGGATGCTGTGATGCCAAATACCTTGTCGCCTGCTGTGTTTGGAGTGAAAGCGACATAGTTGCTGCTTGTGAGCGAGAGGTTTGTCTCATAGCATGCCTGTATGTAGTCGAGATGTCCCTTTACATCGGATGAACGGTCGTGAGTTAATGTGAGCGGAAGTTTGTTCGAAGTGATGCCGCTTACGGAGAATGTCTTATTGCTTACGCTTGCGTAGAGGTAGTCAACAAGTTTTGTGAAGGAAAGCTTTCCTATGCTTGTGCCGTTAGTGGCAACTGTAAGCGATGATGCGCTTGAGCCTGCCGCACCGAACTGGACTTTAAGTGAGATATTTCCCTTTGGTTCACCTGCAAGTGGAACGGTATATGACTTGACGCTTCCGGTTGCAAAGTCATACGACTCAAAGAAAGTACGTCCACAATTGAGGAATGAGAAAGCATCTGATTCGATGATTGAGTGGGCGTAGTATGTTGTTTGGGTTGCTGCAGATGTTGTTGCGGCATCTACTTGCTTGAGGGTGGAAGGTGCAGTTGTTGCATCTTCGGTGAGGAAGTAGTAGACGTAGTTGGAGTAGGGGTTGTTCAGGTGGGTGAACTCCGTTGTGGTAGCACTTTTGCGCTTCCATTCGGTAGTTCCGCGTGAATAGAATAGGAGATTGCCTGAAGGGTTATGATAGAGAGGAATCTCAGTGAGGTCGTCATCAAGGAGTTGGATGTTTGCTTCGGGGAGAACAGGAAGATTGTATCCGTAGAGGCGAACCTTGTTGGCATCTGAAAAACCCATACCCTTGAGAGCAGAAGGTGTGAGTTGGTAAACACCCTCATTCTTCACACGAATCTTCACCCAGTTGCCTTTTGAAAGCACTGAGGTTTTAGTATACGTGTTTTGTGCATTAGCAACGAGTGCAAATGCCATCATTATTAGCAGAGTATGGATCTTCTTTATCATTTAATCTTTTGATTCAAAAGTTTTTGATCGCCTATAAAGGCTTCGAGGATATCTCCTTCCTTAACGGGACCAACTCCAACAGGAGTGCCTGTGAAGATAAGGTCGCCAGTCTTGAGGGTGAAGAAGCGAGAGCAGTATGCTACGATTTGGTCGACCGTGAAAATCATGTCGCGTGAGTTGCCGCTCTGTACAGTCTCTCCGTTGATATCGAGATGGAAGTCGATGTCTTGGATATTGCCACCGAGGTCGGCAATCTTAACGAACTCACCAACTGCGGCACTTCCATCGAAGCCTTTGCAGAGATCCCAAGGGAGACCTTTGCTCTGCAACTTGGCTTGGAGGTCGCGTGCGGTGAAGTCGATGCCTACGGTCACTTCATTATAATAGCGATGTGCAAATCGTTCGCTGATGTCCTTTCCAACGTGTGCAATGCGGATGACGAGTTCGGTTTCGTAGTCGAATCGCTCTGCGAAGTCGGGAACGAAGAACGGTTTGTGGTCGCGGAGGAGTGATGATTCTTGCTTGGAGAATATCACTGGCTCTGTAGGTATAAACGAAGGATGGGCGGTTTTATTGCCTTCGAGGGTTTCAAATTCTTTGACATGAGCGGTGTAGTTCATGCCGACTGCGAGAATTTTCATGGGACAAAATTAAATTCCAGCCCCTTACCCCAGCCCTTTCCCCTAAAGGGGCAAGGGAGTTATATACCGAGATAAACGGAGCGTAAGTATATTGTCTATTATATTATTAAACCTGACTTGAAAGTAACCAACTCCCTTGCCCCTTTAGGGGAAAGGGCAGGGGAAAGGGGCTGTGCTTCTACAATCCGAACAGCCTCAATATATCATTACCATTAGCCAAAAGCATGAGGGCGATGAGGAGCCACATACCGATAATCTGCACTCGCTCGAGGAACTTCTCGCTTGGTTTGCGACGGGTAATCATCTCATAGATTGTGATGACTGCATGACCACCATCGAGTGCAGGGATAGGGAGCACGTTCATCACACCAAGTGCGATAGAGAGGAATGCAGTGAGCATCCAGAACTTCATCCAGTCCCAAGCATCAGGGAATATCTTACCGATTCCGATGAATCCGCCTACAGAACGAGCACCCTTCTTTGTGAAGAGATACTTCATCTGGTCAACATAACTCTTCATCTGATCCCAACCGAGTGCAACACCCGCAGGGAAAGCCTCGAAGAATCCGTATTCCTTTGTTGTAATCTTGTCTTCGTATGGATTAGCAGGACCGATACCAATCTTGAACTCAGGTGAGAGGGTGGTCTTGATAGTGTCCTTTCCGTTTACAACGAGAGTGATGTTACGCACCTTCATACTGTCAAGATGAGTTGACTCTGCTGTAAGATTCTCCCCAAGGATAGATGTGTAATATGCGAAGTCGTTGTAACTTTCAATCTTTGTTCCGTTGAGTTGTGTAATGACATCACCCTTCTTCAACCCAATCTTTTCAGCAGGAGTATTAGGGAGAATGCTGTCAATCTTCATAGGAAGAAGGATTGAAGCATACATAGGATTCTCCTGAATCATATCGAGGAGCGACATCTTTCCAGGGAGGTTGATAACCTCTTCCTTACCAGCACGAAGCACAGTGGCTGTCTTTGCGTTTGAGAGGTCTTGAAGGTAGGCAGTCTTCCACGATTCAAGTTCTTCATCATCAATCTTCACGATGATATCACCATCGCGGAAACCATCTGCTTTAGCCTGTTCAGAGAACTTGAGACCATACTCCATATCAGTGCTCTTCACGTAAGTTTCGCCCCATGTGAAAAGTACCATTGCATAGATGACAAATGCTGTGAGGAAGTTCATCAAGATACCACCGAGCATGATGAGGAGACGCTGCCATGCTGGTTTTGTGCGGAACTCCCAAGGGTGAGTTTCTGCAGAAAGTTCCTTCTTGTTCTCATCAATCATACCGATGAGGTCGACATAACCGCCGAGTGGCACATAACCGATACCATATTCTGTGTGGAACTGGTCTTCAGGAAGGTTGTTCTCTGCTTCTTCCTCCTCAGGGGTGAGTTCCTTGCGACGAACGAAGAATCGGATTTTGCCGTTCTGGTAAGTCACGAGCGAGAACTGTGGTTTTGGGTAGAATGGGAAGTCGAAGAAGAGATAGAATCTTTTTACTCTTACCTTAAATAACTTTGCGAAAAGGAAGTGTCCTCCTTCGTGAAGGACTACGAGAAGTGAGAGTGCAACAATGAGTTGCAAAGCTTTGATGAAAAATGTTTCCAAACTATTATTGAGTCTTTAATTAATACCTTTTTAATAATATATAGGCTGAATGTTTACAAAATTGAGGCTGCATAAGCACGTGCCTCCTTATCAGTAGCCAAATATGTATCGAGAGATGAGTCGGTAGAGAACGCAACCTTCTGCATGGTCTCTTCGATAACTTCAGCAATGCGAGTGTAAGGGATGCGGTCGTCGATGAAGGCACGGTTCACAATCTCGTTTGCAGCATTCACGATACAAGGCATATTGCCGCCCTTGTCGAGAGCTTCGTAAGCGAGTCGGAGGCAAGGGAAACGGTTAGTATCTGGTGCCTCGAACGTAAGGCTCTGCATCTTGAAGAGGTCGAGTCGATCGCCATTCAAGTGAGAGTCGCTGAGGATAACTGAACGCATACTGGATAGGGAGACGCATATCAGGAACACCAAGTTGTGCCTTAACTGCTCCATCCTCAAACTGAACTGCAGAATGAATGACAGACTGAGGATGAACCACCACCTGAATCTGCTCAGGACGAACTCCGAAGAGCCACTTTGCTTCAATCACTTCAAAACCCTTGTTCATCAATGTGGCTGAGTCGATGGTAATCTTTGCTCCCATGTTCCAAGTAGGGTGGGCGAGAGCATCAGTCTTTGTGACATGCTTAATCTGCTCAGCATCAAACTTGCGGAATGGACCGCCTGAGCAAGTCAAGAGAATCTTATCGATTCGGTTGCCTGGTTCAAGACACTGGAAGATAGCAGAGTGCTCACTATCCACAGGAAGGATAGGCACTTGGTTCTCGTGAGCAAGACGAGTGATAAGGTCGCCTGCAACTACAAGTGTCTCCTTGTTAGCAAGAGCAATCACTTTCTTTGCCTTGATAGCTGCGATTGTTGGTTCAAGACCTGCAAAACCAACCATCGAAGCAAGCACGATGTCCACATTATCATCCTGCACTACATCACAAAGTGCCTTTGCACCTGTGTAAACTTTGATTGGAAGGTCGGCAAGTGCTTCGCGAACCTTATCATAATTGTTCTCGTTGGCAATCACAACTGCCTCAGGCTTGAACTTGCGAGCCTGTTCGATTACGAGGTCAGCATTATTGTATGCTGTAAGTATGTATGCTTCGTACAGGTCGGGGTGCTGCTCGATAACATCGAGAGCCTGAGTTCCGATAGAACCTGTAGAACCAAGGATGCAAATTTTTTTCATTAAAGCCCCCCGCCCCCCCAAGGGGGCGGCCATCCGGTTTGGGGGAGATGACCAAATATTGTTATTATCAATTTTATTATTCTCAATGAACACCAACCACAACTATCCGGCAGACTCCCCACCCATTTGTGTAATAGGGGACTCCAACTATCCGGCAGGCCGCCCCCTTGGGGGGTCGGGGGGCTTCAAAGTTCCAAAAGTCCCAACGGTAGGTCCATAACCATTACTTTTTCTTCTTGTTTAATCTCTGCGATAAATTCTTCGTGAGCAGGAATCATCACTTCCTCTCCATTAGGACGCTCAACGATGAAGAGCCAGTTTTCGGTGTTATCATCTATGTCGATGATAGTACCGATTTCCTCATCATCCTCCACCATCTTAAATCCGATGAAGTAATTAAGGCTAACCTCATCTTCATCGAGTTCTTCTTGGTATTTCTTCTCGAAGAACACTTCGCAATTGACAAGAAACTGAACTGCGTCGGCACTATCCAAGTCCTCGAACTTCACGAGGGCAGTGCTTTCGCTTCGAAAACGATATTCCTCAAGGAAGAAAGGCACGAGGATGCCGTCCACTTCGCAAATGAGGTAGTCGCTCTCGATTTGGTCCCACACATCATCCGTGAACTGAAAATTCATTTCACCTTTCAATCCGTGAGCCTTTGTCAGCTTACCTATTTGATATACATCTTCTTTTTTGATCATAGAAGAGCCCCACCCAACCTCCCCAAAGGGGAGGAACTTTATATACTGAGATAAACGGAGCGTTATTTAATTTGTTAATAATTTTTATACTTGTCTCATATGGAAACCTACCTGTCAAATAGTAACCTCAAGTCCTCCCCCTTGGGGGGAGTTAGAGGGGGCTCCTATATCCTCTTAATCGCCGCTCCCAAAGCAGTCAATCGTCCTTCAATATCTTCATATCCGCGGTCAATCTGCTCAATATTGCTAATCATGCTTGTTCCCTTAGCACTGAGGGCAGCTATGAGGAGCGCAATACCTGCACGGATGTCGGGACTTGAGAGCTTGGCTGCACGAAGTTGGATGTTGCGGTCGTGACCTACCACCACTGCACGGTGTGGGTCGCAAAGGATAATCTGAGCACCCATGTCGATGAGTTTGTCAACAAAGAAAAGTCGACTCTCAAACATCTTCTGATGAACAAGCACCGAACCCTTTGCCTGAGTAGCAACCACAAGGATAACACTCAAGAGGTCTGGTGTGAGTCCGGGCCATGGAGCATCAGCAAAAGTGAGGATGCTGCCGTCCATATATGAGTCAATCTCATAGTGGTCTTGTTCTGGGATATAGATGTCGTCGCCTCTCAATTCGAGTTTGATGCCCAATCTGCGGAATGTGTCTGGAATATTTCCTAAGTCGTCATAACTCACATTCTTGATGGTGAGTTCGCTTCCTGTCATAGCCGCCATTCCGATGAACGAACCCACTTCGATCATATCTGGAAGGATTGTATGCTCTGTTCCGTGAAGTTTTTCCACACCTTCAATATAAATGAGGTTCGAACCAACGCCCGTAATCTTAGCACCCATTCGGTTGAGCATCTTGCAGAGTTGCTGGATGTAAGGTTCGCAAGCGGCATTGTAAATGGTAGTTGTGCCTTTAGCAAGCACAGCAGCCATAATGATATTGGCTGTACCTGTCACACTCGCCTCGTCGAGAAGCATATAAGTGCCCTTGAGTTCGGTTGCGTTGATATCGTAAACACCTTTGTCTGGATTGTAGTCGAACTTAGCACCAAGTTTCTGAACACCGATAAAATGTGTGTCAAGACGTCGACGACCAATCTGGTCACCACCTGGTTTGGCTACATAAGCATGATGGAATCGTCCGAGTTGTGGACCAAGAAGGAGGATGGAACCACGAAGTTTCGAGCATCTCTGCACGAACTCCTGACTCTGAATATATTCCTTATCTATATTGTTGGCTTGGAAAATCCAATCGTGGCTACCTGTCTTCTTCGCACTAACGCCCATCTTGCTCATCAGGTTGATGAGGTTGTTGACATCGAGAATGTCGGGAACGTTGTGCATCACAACAGGTTCGTCGGTAAGCAATACGGCACTAATCACCTCGAGCGCTTCGTTCTTCGCACCCTGAGGAGTTATTTCGCCATGCAGTTTCTTGCCGCCTTCGATGATGAATGATGCCATGAAAATTAATAATTAATAATTCAAAATTAAAAATTTGGAAGTAGGTTACTTCTTCTTTTTCTTTTTAACTGAAGTTGAGATAAGACTGCTGAGGATTTCGCCATCGGTGATGAACTGGAAGTTCGATGGATCGAGAAGCACCTTGCCATCTGTATAGCGAGCCATATCGTCTGCAACCTTATCGTCGCTCATAGCATCCACGTTCCAGTTGCCGAGGTCGCGTTTCATCTGGTTTGCCACCTGACCCGCAAGTTCCATACGTTCCTTCTCGTTCTCCATTCCCTTGATTGCCTCGGTGAATGATTCGATGATATGACCGTAGTTGCGGCGGTTTATCTTTGTCTTTGGATAAGGCACACGCTGACGCTTGCTTTCGTCCTCATCATGACGTTCAATCTGTACTGGGTAGTCGATGTCGAGATCGTAGTCGGCAATCTCAGCAAGATGGTTCCAGAGCTTGAGTTGCACTTCGTCTGTATCGTCTTCTTCGTCAACCATCTTTTCCATTACGCTGACGATAGTACGAGCACAACGAAGTCGCTCATCTCTTTCCTGGATAGTTTTGCAATAATCTACCATCTGCTGAACGCATCGGCCATATTCCGACATCTTCAGTCGTTCAAGTGTTGTATTGTATTCCACGTATATTAAGTGTTTTTTCTTTTGCTTGTTTATAATAAATTCTTTGCCTTGATTGCCACAAACTCCTTCAAGTAAAATGGCTCGAAGTATGCCACATCCTCAAATTCCTCGCGCAAGAACTTCTTTTCTGCCAATGGTGACATGTACTTTGCATCGAGTTTGATGCCATCGATGAAGTGTGCGTTAGGATGATTGATTACTCCCTTGCACTTCTCTGCACCATCACCGAAGAAGTAGATAGGATGCTGGTCGAGTTGCTCCTTGAATGAGTTTTCGTCGATTACCTTTGCATGAACATCTATTACTGGTCGGAGGGCACGAGTGTAGAGAGCGGTGAACACTTCCATCCTTCGTGCATCGAGCATAGGGCAAACCAATGCATCTTCAGGCAGATCATCGTAACGGAGAAGCACAGGCACACAGAGGATTTGGAGTGTTGGGATAGAGATGAGTTTTAGGTTCTGCCCGTAGCATACTCCTTTTGCCATCGAAACTCCGATTCGCAAACCTGTGTACGAACCTGGTCCGCTGCTCACAGCAACTGCATCGAATGGGATGGCATGACTATCGGTAAACGACATTGCCTCGTCCACAAACACACCGAGTCGCTTCGAATGGTTTGTGTCCTTCTTGCCCACTTGCTTCAAGTCCTCAAAATTGTCTATGTTGAATATATTTGCCCCGTCTTGGCTCACAGCAACGCTGCATCCATCTGTGGCGGTCTCTATATGTAAAATTACTGACATTTTTGTGTTGGGTAATAATTGTCCTTTGATGGTGGTTTTTGTCATCGGAGAAAGCATTCTCGCATACAATAAACCATATTAAAGTGCAAAAATACAACAAAAGAACCATTTTCTTGTTAACATTTCAAGAAAAAACATTACTTTTGCACAAATTTTAAGATTTGAGACTCTCAAGAGGTCTTAAATTCAAATGCTAAATTATAATTCATCACTTGATTTATGATACAATCAATGACTGGCTATGGCAAGTGCATAGTCGAATATAATGGTAAGAAAATACACGCAGAAGTGAAGTCGCTCAACAGCAAAGCACTCGACTTGAGCACTCGCATCGCGCCCCTCTATCGTGAGAAGGAAATGGAAGTTCGCCAGATGATTCAGCAGAGTCTCGAACGTGGAAAGGTAGACTTCAATCTTTGGGTTGAGAAGGATGAGGCTACTCAAGCAGCAACGATCAATAAGGAACTTCTCGGCGAATACTATCGTCAGTTGAAGGATGCTTCAAGTTTTCTCGGTCTAGATGCAAGTGGAGTGCAGGATGCTCGCGACTGGATGAGCGTTCTTCTCCGAATGCCAGATGTGTACAGTCGCAGTGAGGTGGAGGAACTCACCGAAGAAGAATGGGCAGAGGCTCGTAAGGCAGTTGAAGGTGCCATCGCGAATCTTGTTGATTTCCGTAAGCAGGAAGGTGAGGCTCTCGCAAAGAAGTTTACCGAGAAGATTGAGAATATCCGCACATATCTTGCAAGCATCGAACCATACGAGAAGGAGCGTACCGAGAAGATTCGCCAGCGTATCCTCGATGCTCTTGAACAGAAACTCGGTGTTGAATATGACAACAATCGTCTCGAACAAGAGATGATCTATTATATTGAAAAACTTGACATTAGCGAAGAGAAGCAGCGTCTCACCAATCACCTCAACTACTTCCTCGAGACTATGAAGAATGGCAAAGGTCAAGGCAAGAAACTCGGCTTCATCGCCCAGGAGATGGGTCGCGAAATCAACACTACTGGCTCCAAGTCCAACCAGGCAGAGATGCAGAACATCGTTGTCAAGATGAAGGACGAGTTGGAACAGATAAAGGAGCAAGTTTTGAATGTGATGTAAGGCCCCCTAACCCCCGAAGGGGGAAGCCTTCCGGGTTGTATTAGAATGATTATTACTATCCAGCTATAACCCCAACGGGGTGAAACTATACAGGGCAGGGTGTGAACCCTGTTATAATTAGCGGGATCTCGTTAGCCAACCCCAACGGGGTGGCATTGTTACATTGGAAATTTGATGGTCAATACTGTCACCCCGATGGGGTTTTGCGTAGGTTGTATCGATTTTGATAACAGGGTTTTCACCCTGCCCTGTACAAAATCACCCCTTTGGGGTTATAGCTGAGCAGTTACGACTGATTAAATGAAATAATAAAATATAATATGTCAAAAGGAAAGCTTATCATCGTCGCTGCACCATCAGGCAGCGGAAAGTCAACCATCATTGGTTATCTTCGTCAGAACGAAGACCTTAACTTACACTTCTCTATAAGTGCAACATCTCGTGCTCCTCGTGGCACAGAGCAGAATGGGGTGGATTATTTCTTCATGACTCCAGAAGAATTCCGTTCTCATATTGAGGCAGATGATTTCATCGAATACGAAGAAGTCTATACCGACAAGTTCTATGGCACACTCAAGTCACAAGTTGAGAAGCAACTCGAGGCAGGTGAGAATGTAATATTCGATGTAGATGTGAAGGGTGCTATCAACATCAAGAAGCAGTATGGTGACCGTGCTCTCTCCCTCTTCATCCAACCACCAAGTCTTCAGGAACTCCGTCGTCGTCTCGAAGGTCGTGGCACTGACACTCAGGAAGTTATCGAACAGCGTCTTGCCAAAGCCGAGTACGAACTCACCTTCGCTGACAAGTTCGATGAAGTCATCGTGAACGATGTCCTCGAAGTAGCCGAAGTTGAAGCAGAAGCACTTATCGAGGACTTCTTAGAGGAGTAATACCTACTATTGGTTTAATTTGTGTGAAGGTGCGCTACGCGCCAATAGAAAAAACATAGAAGAAACAATAAAAACATAAAAAAACAATTCTATTGTTGGTTTTTTCTTGTTTTTGTTCTGTTTCTTGAAGGTTTTTCTAATTGGCCCAAAGGGCATAAAAACAATTCACATAAATTAAGTAATACCTTAATTCAAATTATTAATTGATTTGAAAATAGCAATCTACGGCGGCACATTCAATCCGCCACATAAAGGCCATACTTCATTAGCCAAGTCGCTCATCCAGCAAGGCTTGGTCGATGAAGTATGGCTTCTTGTTTCTCCCCTCAATCCGTTCAAGCAGGCACAGACATCTGAGTTCGCACCTTACGATGATCGTTTCCGCATGACGCAACTCGCAGTCAAGCATCATAAAGGACTTGTGGCTTCCGACTTCGAGAACCATCTCCCCCGTCCATCCTACATGATCAACACCCTCAACGAACTCTCCAAGGCCTATCCCCAGCACCAATTCGTCCTCGTAATCGGAGCAGACAATTGGGAACGCTTCGGACAATGGTACAAGAGTGAGGAGATTATTGCCAACTACGAGATTCTCGTCTATAATCGTCCTGGCTATCCGCTCTCGCCCGATGTCAAGATAGTTGATACGCCTCTGTACGATATATCTTCCACCCAACTCCGCGAGAAGATTCGTCAAGGTAAATACCCTCGCAAATGGTTGAATGCTAAAGTGATTGAGTATATTGTGGGGAATGATTTGTATAAGTAGAGTGGGATTGTTTAAGTCACTTATTTTGATATGTAATATGCAATATGTTACATTGAGATGGAAATAAAAAAATCCGCAGAAATGGTGTTCTGCGGATTTTTTGTATATGTTGTGATCTTTAGTTGCTAGCTGGTATGTTAACTGTTCCAAGATTGTAAATCGTACCTGTGCTAAGCGCCTTTCCTGCTGGTTGAGTTTTAGATAATGTCTTACCATTAACATCTGTGATAGTTACAGTAAAACTTGGAGCTCCTGTTGTAGGAATTATAGCCATTACATAAGTACCTGGGGCAATGTTTCCGATTGGGTTTATTTCTACATAATCATACTCTTCGGTCGATTCTCCAAATGAAGTTATTTTAGAACCAGAAGAACTAGGCTCGAATCTAACTTTACCTGTAAAATGCCAAGCAGGGTCATTAGATTGTACTTTTATTGATTTACAAGAATTACCTGTAGTTGTAATCTTTAAATATGCGCAAAGATGATATAGAGTCAATGATTTGTCAGCAGCTCCAGATGTTGCACCTCCCATCAAAGCTGCTAAACGGTCAAATGAACCATTAGTTGGTGCCTGATTTGGAGGAATGACAGATGAGATAGTTGATGAACCGTCAAATTTTGAATTAGCCGAATATGGATACAAAACATAATACTTTGTAGCATTATCGATAGCCTGACCAGAGAATAAAGCAAAATTCTTTGCATCATCGTCTTTGTAATCTCTATTAATAGTGAATTTTCTATGTATATCACCAGTATGAGTAGCCCAAACACTTAATGCATCGCCAGTTTGCCATCTCATTTTAGGCTCGCGTGTGCCGAGGTCAATTAACTTTGTTCTTGTTTGTGCATCTTCAGAACTTACAGCGAATGTTATTATTTGTGAATCGTCATTATTATGCAAATCTTCGTTATCTTTTGTGCATGAGTAAATTAGCATTGTACTGGCTAAAATACTGAGTATAGTAATTTGTTTCATCATTTTTTTGCTATATTCTATATAAATTGATTAAATACAATAATAAATTAGATTAATCATTGCTTGGAGTTACCCATGTCTGATTTGTATTCCAATCAAAAAGAGCATTACCTCCATCAGCGTCCTGTACAGACTGAAGTGTAATTCCATTTTTTTCTGAAGTCGCAATGATTTCCTCCTCATCCATTTCCATAACAAGGATTTGAGGCTCTTCATAAAATTTTCTTGTCATTTCTTTTTAATATTTTATATGTTATTAATTTGCATTCTTTTTACCAAATGGTGCCAATACGCACTATTTCGAGCGCAAAGTTACGCATTTTTTATTAAATAAATTGTAACGAAACGTACATTTTTTATCTTGATGTCCTTTTTTGTATTTTAAAAAGGAATAAATGTGTATAATTTGCTAGTTTATTGTTATAAGAAAGTACATGCCCCTCTACTTGATTATTTTTTAACTTATGATTAGAACGTCGTCCTTATGTTCGAAACGATAAGAGGAGCGATGGCGACGTTCCAAAAAGAATATTCGCAAGCGAATTATTTAGAGGAACGCTTCGCTCAAATTTCACTGCAATGTTTCTTCAATTTTTCTGCAATGTTTTATTTTATCATTGCAGTATCATTGCAGTCATAATTGAAGAACATTTGAGGAGCGATAGCTACGTTCCAAAAAGAATATTCGCTTGCGAATAATATGAGGTTAATGCTTCACATAACCTATATCCAACCGATTAAATATCCTTATGTTTTACCATGTCCGTGCAGACGGACATCGATGTGCGTTATTACGGACTTTGCATTCATAACGGAGAACAACAAAAACAAAAAAAAATTTTTTTTTCGCTCAAAAATGCCAAACATCCTACCAAATTGTATATAACCTCCTGATTATACGTAAAATAGTATTGGTAGGATGTTGCTGTAACATCCTACCAACATCCTACCAACATCCTACCAGCAATAACCTTTTCAACTACTATTCCCATTTATTCATCTTGATTACTATCCACCCAAAATTGGTAGGATGTTGGTAGATAGTTGGTAGGATGTTATCGCAACATCCTACCAATATAAAACTCTGAAAACCAAAGTGATATTGTTATTTTGGTAGGATGTTTGCTGTTTTTCGTTCAAAAACATTTTTTTATTTTTTTGGTTCTTCAGGGATTTGTGTGAAAGGTGCGCTTCGCGCCAATGGAAAAAACATAGAAGAAACAATAAAAACATAAAAAAACAATTGACTACGTCGAGCTAAAGGTTCTATTATTGGTTTTTTCTTGTTTTTGTTCTGTTTGGCTTCGCCGAGCTAAAGGTTCTTAGTGGTTTTTCTTAACATGGCCCGAAGGGCACAAATCATCATTCACACTAAATCCCGAATTACCATTTTTTTTACGAATAATTGCTGCCTACTCAGCCTGTGAGATTCTGCTCATGATGGAACATATCTCGTGGTGATATGTTTTTGATTGATGAGATATAAGTGCCAATCCTACTTCAACGGATTCCAACCTTGCGCTTTGAGTTCAAACTCATTGCCATCGCGAGTGATGAGAGCCTGGCCAAGTTCTTTCTTTGTGATGTAACCAATCTCCTTTACTCCTTCCATCTGCTCAATCTTGTCGTGGTCGGCAATAGGGATGGTGAAGAGGAGTTCGTAGTCCTCGCCTCCGTTGAGAGCGGCAGTAGTGAGGTTCATGTCCATCTCTTCTGCCATCACAGCAGTTTGATAATCAATAGGAATGCGTTCTTCGTAGATGCGACAACCTACATTGCTCTGATTGCAGATGTGGATGAGTTCGGAAGAGAGTCCATCGCTGATATCCATCATCGAAGTTGGACGGATACCGAGTTCACGAAGCTTGAGGATGATGTCGCGACGTGCCTCTGGTTTCATCTGTCGTTCGAGAAGATATTCCTTTCCTGAGAAGTCGGGTTGGGAGATAGCCATACGTTCTGCATCGGTCTTGGCAGTCTCAAGTTGCTTGTAGTAAACCTGCTTCTCACGTTCGAGAAGTTGGAATCCCATATAAGCCGCACCAAGGTCGCCCGACACGCAGATGATGTCAGTCTCCTTTGCGCCATTACGATAGATTGCCTTACCCTTTTCCACCTCACCGATAGCAGTAATGCTGATGGCAAGTCCTGTGCGTGAGGAAGTTGTGTCGCCTCCCACGATATCCACATTATGCTCGTTGCATGCAAGACGGAGTCCTTCGTAGAAGTCTTCCATATCTTCGATGCAGAATCGCTTTCCGAGTGCGATGCTCACAGTAATCTGCTTTGGCATTCCTCCCATTGCATAGATGTCGGAGAGATTGACCATAGCACTCTTATAACCAAGGTGCTTCATCGTGATGTAAGTGAGATCGAAATGTACACCTTCCATCAGGAGGTCGGTAGTGACGAGTACCTCCTTATCATCTGAATATGAGAGTACGGCACAATCATCGCCCACACCATACTTTGTTTCCTCGTTCTTGAGTTCGATATTATCTGTGAGATGCTTGATGAGACCAAACTCACCAAGAGTTGCTATTTCTGTTCTTTGCATTATTTGTGTAAATTATTACGAGTTGTACAATTTGTTTTTTTTCTGTCAAGAATTTGTGAATTTATGAAGGTTGCATGTAGCATATTTGAATTAATAAGAAAGAGTGAAGAGGCCTATACGGCCTTGGCCATCCGGATGGTAAGGAACAGAATGTTCCTATCACAAATTCTTAATAATTCAAAGAGTCTAAGTGCAACCTTCATAAATTCACAAATTCTTGAAAAAAAGTTTTACCAGACACCAATAATTTTTTAATTCCTAATTCCTAACTCCTAACTTTCTCAAAGTGCTACTTCTCGAATCAGTAGTCACATAATTTGTGATGAGCGAGTCGAAGCGTTCGCCTGTGCCAGTCATAAATTCCACTTCGATAGGAAGCACATAGATGGAACGGGCATGTTGAGGAGGGAATGCCTTTTCGCCCAACTCCTTCAGTCGGGAGGCATCCTTCTCTGTGGTTACGATTATTCCGCCCTTAAACTTGCTGTCTACATTGCTGATGTCCTTATCAGTAAACTGATGATGGTCTGCAAATCGGTACGACTCAAACTTTGTGGTTATCTTGCTCAAATCATACTCCAACTGCTGAGGCGAAGCAATTCCCGATACAAGCAGTATTCCCTCATCGAACGACTTCAACTCTTCGATTGTCAACTTCTTACGCTGTCCTTCTCCCGAAGGGAAGAGAGGGTAGAGTGCGCCATATCGGAAGGTGCTGAAGAAGAGGTTCTGCCACTTTTCAAGGTCGAGAGTGCGTTCTATTCCTCGCTTGTCCATCGGTGTGATGTAAGGAGGGCACTTTGTGACTATGATGATGTCTGCTCGCTTGATTCCCGAACGAGGTTCGCGTAGTCGTCCAGCAGGGAGAAGTTTGTCGAAGTAGATGAGTCGGTGGTAATCCATCAAGAGGATATTCAGTCCAGGTTTGATATACCTATGCTGATACGCATCATCAAGTATGACCACATCCACAGGAGGCTGAACCGAAGGTTTGAGGAGTTGTTCTACTCCATGACAACGGTCCTTATCCACCGCCACCGTAACCTCGGGATATTTCTGCTTCATTTGATAAGGCTCATCGCCTATCGTGTGCATAGGAGTGTCGGTTTGGGCGAGCACATATCCCTTCGACTGGCGCTTGTATCCACGCGAGAGCACCGCCACGTTGTACTTCTTCTTCAATAGATGAATAAGGTATTCCGTATGCGGAGTCTTGCCTGTTCCACCTACGGTAAGGTTGCCCACATCAATTATCGGCACATCAAACGAGCGGGACTTGAGTATTCCGAAATCAAAAAGCAGATTGCGGAATCTCACCCCTATACCATACAACCAAGCGAGTGGCAGTAGGTAATCGTAGATTTTGATGTGGTCACCTTCCATCGTTAGTTAAGTGAATAGTGAAAAGTGAATAGTGAATAATCGTTACAAATTAAACATCAAATAATATGGCAGACTTGCCTGGATGCCTGTCTTGCTCTTCACATTCTTCATGTTAGAGAACATGTCATAGTACTCACCGAATGCTTCCTTCATCTTACGGTCAGCGTATGAGTCGCCGGATGCTTCGTTGAGAAGATTTTCGAACATGCTTGTCTTTCCTGGATAAGTCTGAAGAGTATATTCATCCACTTTTGCCTTCTTCTTTGCTACAGCGATGGCATCTTCAAGACTACCGAGTTGGTCAACAAGTCCAATCTGCTTTGCATGAACACCTGTCCAAACACGACCTTCAGCAATTGCCTTGATATCGTCCTGCTTCATCTTTCGACCATCAGCACAACGCTTTGTGAAGAGTTCGTAACCACGGTTTATATAACCCTGCAAGAGAACCTTCTCGTTTTCACGCATTGGGCGAGAATAATCGCCGAAGTCTGCATACTCGTTTGTCTTCACAGTATATGCATGGAGACCGAGCTTTTTGTTCAAGAGTTCGCTTGCCTCTGGGAACATACCGAAGATACCGATTGAACCAGTAAGTGTGGTTGGTTCGGCAACAATCCAATCGGCAGCACAACTGATATAGTAACCACCGCTGGCAGCATATCCACCCATACTTACGATGATAGGTTTCTTGCTCTTGATGTTCATTACCTGATGCCAAATCTGCTCAGATGCATAAGCACTACCACCAGGAGAGTTCACGCGAAGCACAACTGCCTTGACATCATCATCTTCTGCAAGTTTCTGAAGGTCTTCGACTGTCTTCTTGCCAACGATAGCGTGCTCTTGATTGAGTGATGTTGAAGATTCTTCGTCCACAATTTCACCGTATGCATAATATACTGCGATGATATTGCCGCTTGTGCCCTTTGGCTCGTTTTCGGAAATGCCTGCAAGGGTTGAAACGGAAATAGTCTTGTAATCTTCCTTGTCTACTTTCATAAGGTTTGCAATTACGCTTGGAACTTCGTCTGGGTAGGCGAGTTTGTCAACAAGCTTCAACTTCTTGTAAACCGTTGGGTCTTCGAAGAATACACCTGAATCGGCAATTGCATTGAGATTGTCGGTAGAAATTTTTCTGCTCTTTGCAACGTCCTCATTCAACTCTTTCCAAATCTCGCTTGAGAAGGTAGTGATCTGCTCTTTGTTTGCCTCACTTATTTCGTTGAGAAGGTAAGGTTCTACGGCACTCTTGTAAGTGCCAACCTTGAATACTTGCATCGAAACACCAACTTTATCGAGAAGGTCCTTATAGTACAATGTCTGCACAGCCATACCTCTCCATTCGAGCATACCCTTAGGATTTACGAGAACGGAGTCTGCCACCGAACTGAGATAATATGAGCCCTGAGAATAATTCTCGCCGTATG
>DCIW01000124.1 GCA_002317225.1 Prevotellaceae bacterium UBA1716
ACCTCTGTGGTCCTCCAATGATGGCCAAGACAGTTCTCGACCTCCTCCACTCTCTCGGTGTTGAAGATGATATGATCGACTTCGATAACTTCGGTGGATAAGACGAGAAATCGATTAAGTATCGATTTTGAAGGCTTAGGGTGCAGTGCTCGACATATGCAAGACCGATGAAAGAAGGTCGAAGCAAATGGCGCTAAGCACAAAGGTGGTATTAAACACCCCAATCCCCGTGTTTAATAATTTATTATTAAATAATCATAAGAAAAAAGGGCAAATGTTTCGGCATTTGCCTTTTTTTTCGTACCTTTGCACTCATATTATGCGTACAATTTATCATTACATATTAATCATCACATTCTTCCTGCTGAATGCCACTCTGACTTCAGCACAAGAATCATCTATGCCTACAAGCGAAGACGAAAGCACAATCGTTGAGAAAGACAGCATTCGTGCTACGTTAATCACTTGTACTCCTGGCACAGATGTGTATGCCCATTTCGGACATACTGCTCTCCGCATCATCAACTATACCAACGGTGCTGATGTGGTGTTCAACTACGGTTGTTTCGACTCTTCGCAGACTGATTTCGTGATTAAGTTCATCAAGGGAGAAACTGATTATGTGGTTAATGGCGAACCAGCAGATTACTTCTTCGCACGATACAACCAACTCGGTTTCGGTGTAAGCGAACAAGTTCTCAACCTCACACAAGAAGAAGCACTCGAGTTAGCGAATCTTCTCGTCATTAACATCCAGCCTGAGAATCGCGGTTACCGTTACAATTGGCTTTACGACAATTGCACCACTCGTGCACGCGACATGATTAACAAGGCTATCAACGGCAAACTTGCATACAAAAACGAGCTCCCATCCCTCAGCGCTCGCGACGAACTCCACGAATGTCTCTCTAACGACTCTTGGCTCAAGTTCGGTATCGACCTCTTGCTCGGAACAGAAATCGACACTCTTGCCCCTCGCAATATCCAGCAGTTCATCCCTGCACATTACGAGAACGACCTTGACAACGCAATCATCATCAATGCTGACGGTTCGAAAAGAAAACTTGTCCTCGACAAGGTAAATATCCTCGACGAGAAGGACTTCAATAAGGTTAGCGACACACCAATCACTCCTGTTGTAGTGTTCTGCCTTTTGGCTCTCATCACAATAGCACTCTGCATTTATGACTATAGGAGACTGAAGCGTTCAGCATGGTTCGATGTCATCCTCCACATCGCTCAAGGTTGTGCCGGCATCATCATCGCCTACCTCTTCTTCTTCTCGGTTCATCCAGCAGTAAGCACAAATTGGCAGGTTTTGCTCTTCAATCCTCTCTATTTCATCTACGCAGGCTACATTATTTACTGCCAAATCAAAAAGAAAAAGGACAATTTGTCACTCTTCATCGCTGGCATCACGATTGCATCCCTTATAATCATCGCCCTCACAGGCCAATCAATCCCCCTTCCCGTCTATATAATAGCGTCAATTATATTGATGCGCACCATAACAACCACCCTCATCCAAAAGCACTAATATGAAGAAGCAACTTTTCACTACCCTCCTCGCTTATGCAGCCATCTCCGCTGCTTTGGCTCAGACTCGTCCGTCTGTGCCTCGCCTTGTTGTGGGTATCACTATCGACAAGTTGCGTTCTGATTATCTCCAGGCATTTGCCCCACTCTATGGTGAAGGTGGTTTCAAGAAACTCCTCAACGACGGACAGGTATATACCAATGTCCAATATCCTTTCAAGACCGTAGACCGTGCTTCTGCCATTGCATCCATCGCAACAGGCACTTCACCATACAACCACGGCATCATAAGCGACCAGTGGCTCGACCGCAAGCAGCTCCACACAATCTTTTGCGTGGATGATGCCCAATATCCTGGTTACAACACAAGCGATGGTTCTTCAGCAAAGAACCTCCGTGCTTCGACTATAGGCGACGAACTCAAGGTCGCTTCCAACGGCAAGGCACATGTATATGCCATCGCCCCAAACCGCGAAGCTGCCGTACTCTCTGCAGGTCATGCAGCAGATTGGGCAATGTGGATTGACGGCATGTCTGGCCAATGGGTTGGAACGACTTACTACGGCAAGGTTCCTAATTGGGCTAAGAGCATCAATAATGGTGGTGTTGCACGCATCAAGGAACTTCAGTGGACACCATCGCATGTGCTCAACTACAATTACTACCTTGCAAGCGAACAGAAGGAGTTCAACCATTCTTTCAAGGGTGATGCTGCCGTTCGCCAATACAAGAACAGTGCTCTTGTAAACGAGGATGTGACTTCTGTTGCAAAGCAATGTATCTATAGCAATGAAGTTGCTACCGACCTCACTACCGACTACCTTTCAATCTGCTATTACGCAGGCAATTACGATTGCAAGTCGATTTCCGAAACGACTACCGAACTTCAAGACACATATATCCGCCTCGACAATGAGATTGCCGAACTTCTCAACACAATCGACAAGGCTGTAGGTCTTGATAAGGCTCTAATCTACGTGACATCAACGGGTTATGATGACACTCCTAATGATGCACTGACAAAATACCGCATTCCTTCGGGAAACTTCTACATCAACCGCTGTGCTAAGTTGCTCAACATGTATCTTGTTGCAATCTACGGACAAGGCGAATATGTGGAAGCATACTACGGAAACCAATTATATCTCAATCATAGCCTTCTCGAACAGAAGCACTTAAAGCTCGCAGAGATATTCGACTGCTGCGAAGACTTCCTCTTCCAATTCTCCGGTGTCCGCGATGTGTTTACATCGTCACGCATAGTACAAGGAGCACTCACTCCGGGCCTCAAGGAGATTCACGAGGGATTCAACACCAACTGTTCGGGCGACATACAGATAATTGTTGAGCCTGGTTGGACGATTACCAACGAAGATAACAACTCAAACAGAATGCAGCGTGACTCATTCTTCGAGTTCCCTCTCATCTTCTACGGTTATGACCTCAAGCACGAAACGGTGACAACACCTATCACCACCGACTGCATCGCACCAACCATTGCCCACCACATCCGCATCAGGGCCCCGAACGCCTGCAAGGCTGCCCCACTCTTCTAACCGGCACCCCGCCCAACACGCAGCTCAACCAGCCCACAGCCCCCGTTTTTTTCGCGTCCGCGAAAAGCCCCCTTAATAACAACGAATAAAAATAAAAACATAAATATATGGCATTTAATTTAATCAAATTCATTTCCAGCATCTTTGGAAACAAGGCATCTCGCGACATCAAGGAGATTACGCCTTTCGTTAACCAAGTGAAGGCTGTCTACCCAGAAATCGAGAAGCTCTCAAACGACGAGCTTCGTGTCAAGGTAGATGAAATCAAAGCGTATCTTCAGGAATCTGTAAAGGACCTCCGCAAACAGATTGAAGATCTCAATGCAAAAATCGAAGAGACAGACATCGACAAGCGTAAACCTATCTTCGACGAAATCGACAAACTCGAAGAGAAGGTTCTCGAAAAGTTCGAGGAAGGTCTCAACGAAGTTCTCCCAACTGTATTCGCTGTAGTTAAGGACACAGCACGTCGTTTCGCTGAGAGCAGTGATAATGGTGTTGCAGTCACAGCAACAGACTTCGACCGCGAACTCGCTGCTGAAGGTCGTGACTTCTTGACTCTCGATGGTGACAAGGCTATCTGGCACAATCATTGGATTGCCGGTGGTAACGACACAATCTGGAACATGATTCACTATGATGTTCAGCTCTTCGGTGGTGTTGTTCTTCACCAAGGTAAGATTGCCGAAATGGCAACCGGTGAAGGTAAGACTCTCGTAGCAACTCTCCCAGTTTTCCTTAACGCATTGACTCGCAATGGTGTTCACGTCGTAACTGTCAACGATTACCTCGCAAAGCGTGACTCTGAGTGGATGGGTCCTCTTTATATGTTCCACGGATTGAGCGTAGATTGTATCGATAAGCATCAACCAAACTCTCAGGCTCGTCGCAAGGCTTATCAGGCTGATATCACATTCGGTACAAACAACGAATTCGGTTTCGACTACCTTCGTGATAATATGTGTATGAAGCCTGAAGAACTCGTTCAGCGTAAGCACAATTATGCTATTGTCGATGAGGTCGACTCTGTCCTCGTGGATGATGCTCGTACACCTCTTATCATCTCTGGCCCTATTCCAAAGGGCGATGTTCAGATGTTCGAGGAGTACTGCCCTATCGTTGAACAACTCGTTGAAGCTCAGCGCAAACTCACTCAAAATTATCTCACAGAGGCTAAGAAACTCGTCGAGAGCGACAAAAAGGATGATGTTACTGCAGGTTTCCTCTCTCTCTTCCGTGCATTCAAGGGTATGCCAAAGAATAACGCCCTCGTTAAGTTCCTCTCACAACCAGGTATCAAGACTGGTTTGCTCCAGACAGAAGAAATCTACATGGAGAACAACAACCGTCGTATGCCTGAGGCTACCGACCCACTCTTCTTCGTAGTAGACGAAAAGCAGAAGAGCGTTGAGATGACTGATAAGGGTAACCAACTCATTGCTAACATCGTGAAGGACGATCAGTTCTTCGTACTCCCAGATATCACTACTCAACTTTCCGAACTCGAAAACCAGAAGTTTGAGAACGAAGAAGAAAAGCTCGCAAAGAAGGATGCTCTCATGCAGGATTATGCTGTCAAGAGCGAGCGTGTTCACACAATGCAGCAGCTTCTCAAGGCTTACACAATGTTCGTTAAGGATGACGACTATGTTGTGATGGATGGTGAAGTTAAGATTGTGGATGAGCAGACTGGTCGTATCATGGAAGGTCGCCGTTGGTCAGATGGTCTCCACCAGGCTGTTGAAGCAAAGGAAAGAGTTAAGGTTGAAGCTGCAACTCAGACTTTCGCCACAATCACTCTCCAGAACTACTTCCGTATGTATCACAAGCTTTCAGGTATGACAGGTACTGCTATCACTGAAGCTGGTGAATTCTGGGATATCTATAAGCTTGATGTTGTTGAAATCCCAACCAACCGTCCAATCGCACGTTTCGACCTTAACGACCGCGTCTATAAGACTAATCGAGAAAAGTATAACGCTGTAATTGAAGAGATTGTGAAGATGCGTAATGCCGGTCGTCCTGTTCTCGTTGGTACTACTGCAGTCGACATCTCTGAGCTCCTTTCTCGTATGCTCTCTATGCGTAAGATTCCACATCAGGTACTCAACGCTAAACTCCACCAGAAAGAGGCAGACATCGTTGCACTCGCTGGTCAGAGCAACTACGGCAAATACTTTGAGAAGGACGAGAACGGTAAGATGGTAGAGAAGGAAGGTTTGCTTGGTGCTGTCACTATCGCAACCAACATGGCAGGTCGTGGTACCGATATCAAACTTTCAGATGAAGTTAAGGCTGCTTGTGGTCTTGCAATCATCGGTACTGAACGTCATGAGTCTCGTCGTGTAGACCGTCAGCTCCGTGGTCGTTCTGGTCGTCAGGGAGACCCAGGTTCTTCTGTATTCTATGTGTCTCTCGAAGATAAGTTGATGCGTCTCTTCGGTTCTGAGAAGATCTCGAAGATTATGGACAAACTTGGTTTCGAGGATGGTGATGTTATCGACCACCCTTGGATTAATAAGAGTATCGAGCGCGCACAGAAGAAGGTAGAGGAAAACAACTTCGGCGTTCGTAAGCGACTCCTCGAATACGATGATGTGATGAACAAGCAGCGTCAGGTGATATACAAGCGCCGTCGTCACGCCCTCATGGGACAGCGTATTGGTATGGACATCGCAGACATGATTTGGAATCGCGTTTGCCATATCCTCTTAGGCAATGATTACGAAGGGGTTAAGGAAGACTTCCTCAAGATATTCGCAATGGAAGTTCCATTTACCGCTAAGGAATTTGAAAACTCTTCACGCGAGAAACTTGAAGATCAAACTTACGACAAGGTGATGAATCACTTCAAGGAACGCACTGCCCGTCTTGCTTCGGTTGCTTACCCTGTAATCAAGCGTGTTTACGAAGAAGCAGGTCACATGTATGAGAATATCCTTGTTCCAATCAGCGACGGTCGTGGCATCTACCAGATCAGCATCCCTCTCAAGGAGGCTTACGAGTCTGAGGCTAAGTCAATTCTCGTAAACTTTGAAAAGATTGTCCTCCTTCGCACTATCGATGATGCTTGGAAGGAGAACCTCCGCGAACTCGACGAACTCAAGCACTCTGTACAGAATGCAAGTTACGAGCAGAAGGACCCACTTCTCATCTTCAAACTCGAATCAGTCACCCTCTACGACAATATGATCGACGAGATCAACAACCGTACAATCTCTACTCTCATGCGTTGCTCTATTCCAATCGCAGATCCAGAGGAAGTACAGGAGGCACCGGCAGAAATGCCAGAAGAACCAAAGCAGCGTCTTCAGGAGACAAAGGAGAACCTTGACGAACTCTCTGAAACACAGCAACAGCAGCAGGCTGCACAGCGCTCTGACACTCGCGCTCCACAACCACGAACTCCGATCGTAAACAACGGTCCTAAGATTGGCCGTAACGATCCTTGCCCATGTGGTAGTGGTAAGAAGTTCAAGCAGTGCCACGGTAGAGGAATTGTTTAGTTAAGATTGTAAACTCTCAGATAGCAAAATGGGTGTTCATGCACATGAACATCCATTTTTTTACTTTTTTTATAAAAAATTTCCTAATTCCTAATTCCTAATTCCTAATTTAAACGTATCTTTGCACCCGATTTGGTGTAAGTGCCGCTTGA
>DCIW01000255.1 GCA_002317225.1 Prevotellaceae bacterium UBA1716
GCAAACTCCATACAGCCCATATCGTTGACGTGCATGTATGAGAAATCAGCATAGATGTGATTGCGATAGTTATAGTAATCTTCAGGTGACATAGTGGAAAGACCATTCTTCACACGGTCGTAATCGTAGTCGCGATATACGATTGGCACCTGGTTCATGCCTATGATCTTGAGGAATCCTTCCTCTTCGCCAGTTGGCTTTGGGAGGCAGAACATTACTTCTGCGTCTGGCTGACCTTCGACCATACCTTTAGTGATACCGTAAGAAGCAACAGCAAGACCGCCATAAATCTTAGGTGGGAATTCCCAACCAAACATTAATACTTTCATAGTCTTCCTCCTTATTGATTATTATAGAATTTTTCAAGTACCTTATCGACACGGAGAACACCAGCCACATTCATAGCGAATGAGAGGGCACCACGTCCAGAGAATGGAGGGTTACCATCGAAGAGTTCAGGGAGTGTTCCGATGCAGTGGTAGTTCATCTCTTCCTCAAGACCCACGAAGCAACGGTCAACCCATGAGAGACCTGAGCGCTTGTAAACCTTAAGGCATGTCTCAAGATAGAAACCGATGAGCCATGGCCATACAGTTCCTTGATGGTATGCCGAGTCACGCTGTATCTGTCCACCTGTATAATATGGGTTGTAACCGCCAGACTTTGGAGAGAGTGAACGGATTCCCTTTGGTGTAAGGAGTTCCTTAGTACAGATATCGAACACACGCTTCTTCTCTGCAGTATTGAGAGGACTGAAATGAAGCGATGTAGCAATGAGCATATTTGGGCGAACGCTCCAACTTGTATAGCCATCGTCCACATAGTCAAGGAGATATCCATGCTGATTTAGGAAGATAGACTTGAATGCTGGTGCTGCAATATCTGCAAGTTTAATATATGGCTCTGCCTCTGCGGTGCGACCTTCGAGTGAAAGGAGTTCGGCATTGTAGAGAAGTGCATTGTACCAAAGTGCATTGATTTCAACTACATATCCTGAACGTGGAACGACTGGTTTGCCGTTAACCTCAGAGTTCATCCATGTAGCAGCCTGATTACGACCATCAATCTTAACCAGTCCATTATCCTGAATGTAGAGATTAGGATGGTTGCCTTCCATAATAAAGTCGACAATGTCTTTAACAAGTTTGCCATATTTCTTTCCTGACTCTTCAGTAGTCACGAATCGTGCATACTGCTGGATGCACCAGATAGCCCAAAGAAGGATATCCGGTTTCTCAATCTCAGCGAGATTGACTGTAAGTTTCTTTCCATCCATGAATTGACGGATAGCTTTTTCAGCAGTAACCATTGCCTTTTCGAAGTACTCAGCCTCATCTATAGCGAGTGTGAGACCTGGAAGAGCGATGAACATGTCGCGAGCACGACACTTGAACCATGGATAACCAGCGATGATGTAGTTCTCGCCATCCTTCTCATAATGGAACTGGTGTGCTGCATTGACAAGACAAGAATGGAAGCTTGTACGTGGTACGTGAACATCGTATTCATGGTCGAATATCTTCTTGAGCTGGTTGCTCTTAAGTTCGCTTACACCAGCAGCGAAGACAACGCTTTCGCCCTTCTTGATGTTGAACTCGAAATAACCAGGAACATAAAGGTCCTCTGTGTAATCATATCCGAGTTCCTGTTCCTTCTGATACTCGACGCCCTTGTGCCAGTTTGGTTCGAAGATGTACTCAGCCTTCTTGTTCATCTGCATGTAGAGTTCTGGGTATCCAGCATACATGCGAGTCTTGATACCGTTGTCTACAATCTCGTAGTCGCGACTTGCATTTGAATTCTCATGAGTGCATTCTGCAACCGAACGGAAAGCGAGGAACGGACGGAGACGAAGAGTTGTGGCTGAGTGTGCATCAAGCAGTGTGTAACGGATAAGGATGCGGTTCTCAAAATGCTGGAACACGCGTTCCTTCTTAAGAATAACACCACCAACACGGTAGATAGTTGTTGGAAGACGGTCCCAAGATACCTCGCGGATGTACTTATGGCCATTAGGGCTGTAAGCACCACCACTGTACTTGTGAAGACCGAGATTGAACTGAGCTCCATGCTGGATGACTGTCTCATCGAGTGACGAGAGAAGTACATGATTTTCGTCATCCAACTCAGGAACAGGTACAACTAACAAACCGTGATATTTACGCGTATTGCAATCCACTATGGAAGAGCAAGAGTACGCACCTGACTTATTAGTACGAAGAATCTCCTTAGGCAATGACTCCTGGAGATTTGCAGTCAGGCTTTTGTCGAAACGCAAATAACTCATAGTTGTATTTTAAGGTTTATAATTGTTTGTTGAGTTCTCTGATATTATTTTTGAGTTAATCTAATGATTAAGATTGTTCAAAATTAGCAATTATTTTCGACACAAACAAATAATGTGCAAATATTTTTTGCATTAAAGTTACTTTTGGGTCCTAAATCGGGTGAATTTATGCTATATAACATATTTTGGAAGGAAAAAATTTGCGTAATTAAGCAAATAGTATTAATTTTGCAAAGGAAAAGATACTATATATTTTTTAAGGTAAAAACTTTATTCGGACTAATGAAACCCTCAAAGATAATTGAAGAAATGCTTGAACGACTCAGCGAGTTCGTTTCACTGCTCACACCCGAACAGAAGCAAGAGCTGAAGAGCGAGGTGAGTGTTGAGCGTTTCAAGAAGAATGAAGTGCTTTACCGTGAGGGCGAAGTGCCCCAGTATCTGCATTGCCTTATGAGTGGAAAGGTGAAACTCTATAAGGAAGGGGTCGGAGGAAGAATCCAGATAATGCGAGTGATGAAGCCGGTCGAATTCTTCGGTTATCGTGCATACCTTGCAAACCAAAACTACGTCAACAATGCCGGTGCATTCGAGAATTGTACTATCTGCATGATACCTATCGAGCTTGTCAACAAGTGGATGGAGGAAAACAATAAGGTTGCGATATATTTTGTCCGCCTTCTCGCTGTTGAACTTGGAGTTTCTGATGAACGAACAGTAAATTTGACTCAGAAGCACATACGAGGACGTCTTGCCGAAGCACTCATTTTCCTTGCTGACACATACGGTATGGAAGAAGACAATGCAACCATGTCTATTTGTCTTTCACGCGAAGATCTTGCAAGCTTGTCAAATATGACCACATCAAATGCAATCCGCACACTCTCTGCATTCCAAACAGAACAGCTGATTGAAATTAATGGAAGAAAGATTAAGTTTGTAGATATCGAATCATTGAAGAAGATTAGCAAGATTGGCTAATCATCACTTCAATTATTTTATGTTTCCTAAACGATAAAGTTCACAACCTCCTTTTCGGCACAAACCACAAAAGGAGCGGGATGCTTTGCGACTAATTCTCTGCCGTCAAGAGTCACGAGAGCCTTGCCTACATCCATTACCTTTACACGTTCGGCACGATAAGGATGCACATTTTTATAGTTAAGGAAACGTCCTTTCCCCAGCAACCAAAATCCCTCGAACATCTGCCACCAAAGTGGTCGAGTAACAGTTGACACATCCACCATTCCGTTATAAGGAACAGCGTTAGGAGTCTGCCCATAACCTAATGCATTACCAATACATACAGACATATATGTACCGTCAACTACCTCCGTCTCAATTTGAAACTGTAGATTGAACTGATGGCGTTCAAATATATTACGTGCAAAGATTGGAATAATACTCAACTTGCTCGAGTGAGTGATTCGGAGCATGTCATTAGTAATCTTTACAAGACGGGCACCAAGACCAACGTTGATACAATTAAGGAAATACCGCTTTTCTTCCCTACCCTCAGTATTATATGTTATGCAACCGACATCTATCGAGCGAGTCTTTCGTTCAATGATACGGTCGACTGCCTCTTCATAATCATCTTGTGATATTCCCCAAAATCGGGCAAAGTCATGACCCACACCAACGGGAATAACACCAAAGGCAAAGTCATCTGGCAACTGTTCGCGATGAGTCATAATTGCATTTATGGCATCATACAACGCACTGTCATCACCAACAATGACGATGGTCCTATATCTGTTCTCGCACATCATACCTGTAAGTCGCTCTACCGAACCAAAAGCTTCGCTCTGCACAAAGTCATACTGAACGCCCTTCTGCTCGATATACTGACGAATCTTCTTCCAGCGTTTATGCACTTTCAGAAAACCAGGATTTATAGAGTAAATTACTCCCCAGCGATTTTGTTCTGCCATAATTGTTTTGCGATTTCAAGTCGTTCGTCAAGAGGTAATGCACAATCAATCCAATGGATTGGAATGCCACGTCTTTCCTCCATACCACGAAACCATGTCATCTGTCTCTTAGCAAACTGATGTATGGCAATCTCCAAAAGGTTGACCATCTCATCATATTGTAACTCACCAATAATATATTGTGTAACAAACTTATACTCAAGTCCGTATCGGAGTAAGCGATCCACAGGCACTCCGTTGTCAATCAATCCTCTGATTTCATTCACCATGCCTTCTTCAAGACGAGCCTTTAACCTACGAGTTATCTTCTCGCGACGAAGATCACGATCTATCTTAAGACCAATGCTCAAGCTATCGAAAGGAGGCAATTTGCGACCGTCAAACTCATATCCTTTTATCACACTCTCGATGTAAAGACCTGTTCCTCCACACAAGATTGGAGTCTTTCCACGAGATGTAATATCATCATAGGCATTGACGAAATCACGTTGATATTCATAGACATTATATCTCTCGCCTGCATCAGCAATATCTATTAGATGGTAAGGAATATGGTGACCATCAATTTCATAATCGCACAAGTCCTTGCCCGTTCCAATGTCCATACCACGATACACTTGCCTACTATCTGCAGAGATAATCTCCCCATCAAGAAGTAAAGCCAAGTGTGCGGCAAAAGTAGTTTTGCCACACGCTGTAGGACCGAGTATTGTTAATATTTTATTCAATTAGAAATTGTGAATTATGAGTTATGAATTAAATTAGATTGACAATTCGTCCAAAACCTTAATCAATCCCTTGTTCAAAGCCTTGTCCGAACGAATGGCATCTGTGAATGGGACATATACAACTTGGTCGTTACGAATGCCAACCATTACGTTTCGCTGACCATCAAGGATGGCATCAACAGCACCTGCACCAAGACGACTTGCAAGGATTCTATCGCGAGCAGATGGAGAACCACCACGCTGAAGATGTCCAAGAATACTTACGCGCACATCATACTGAGGGTACTCTTTCTTCACTCTATCAGCATAGAACATAGCACCACATTTCGGACTCTCGCTCACGATTACGATACTTGAGTTCTTGCTCTTACGGATACCACGACCAATAAAATGCTCCAACTGGTCTGCATCAGTTGAGTCTTCAGGAATGATTGCTGCTTCCGCACCACTTGCAATAGCACTATTCTGCGCAAGAAAACCTGCATCGCGTCCCATTACTTCGACGAAGAAGATTCGTTCATGCGAATTGGCGGTATCACGAATCTTATCCACACACTCTACGATAGTGTTAAGTGTTGTATCATAACCGATTGTCAAGTCAGTACCGTACAAGTCGTTATCGATAGTGCCAGGCAGACCGATACAAGGAACATTAAACTCCTTAGCAAATATACGAGCACCTGTCAACGAACCATTTCCTCCGATTACGACGAGAGCATCAATACCCTCTTTCTGCATTGTTTCGTAAGCTTGTTGACGGCCTTCAGGAGTTGTGAAAGCCTTAGAACGAGCACTCTTCAATATAGTGCCACCGCGTGCTATGATGTTACTCACACTTTCTGTAGTGAAAGTCTTTATCTCATCATTAATAAGGCCATCATATCCACGATAGATTCCCTTTACAGAAAAACCTTTGCAAATAGCCGAACGTGTAATCGCACGAATGGCTGCATTCATACCAGGAGAGTCTCCTCCGGAAGTAAGAATTCCTATACAATTAATCTTTGTCATAACTAATTTTCTTTTTAAGTATTTTGTGTTGTATTGTTAAATATGTGTCAGATAGAAAACTACCATTCCTGCCATCCAAGCAAGAAGTACACGCCAAGCATAGTTCTTGAAGTACCACTTGAGATGAACCTTAGCGACCTGAAGTACAGCCTGACCAGCCAAAGTACCCATAAAGAGAAGTGCACCACCCATAGCACAGCAATAGGAGAGCAATTGCCAGTAGATACCGTTCTGGATGAAGTCAGAAGTTGAAGCCTCAACCGTATCAAGCGGGAACATATTGAGTCCCATAAGGACAACCGGAACATTGTCTACCACGCAAGAGAAAGCAGCGGTAACAAGTCCGTAAATATACACATTATTAATATATGTACATAAAATATTACCTATGAATTGAAGTGCACCGCACTCTGCAAGCACACCAACCGAAAGGCATACACCGAGGAAATACAGAATAATTCGCATACCAATAAATTCGGTATTGCGGAAATAATTCCTCTGCACAAAGACCGAAATGAGGTTTCGCTTGATATTGAAAAGTCCTTCGACCAACCAAATAAGCGACATAACACAAAGAGCGCCTAGGAAAGGAGGCAATTTTGTGATGTAATGGAAAGTCGGAATGAACCATATACCAACAATACCGAGCACAAGCATGACAACTTTCTGCCAAGGGCGTAGAGTCGAATCGTCACCATCAAACTGATTTAGCATCGAAAAGACCTCTACCCTTCCATTAAGCATGAAACTCATCAGGATATTGAACACCACAAGACTTGTGATGCATGCAGGAGCGAGTCCCGTGAAGAATGCAGTTGGAGTCACTACCCCATGAATCCACAACGAAAGCGAAGTCATATCACCGATGACCGAACAGCAACCACCCACACTTGCCGCAAACAGAATGGAACAAGAATAGATGATCTTCTGCGATTGCGATTTCACAATCCTACTCACGAGGGCCATCATCATGATAACCGTAGTGAGGTTATCGATATTAAAAGAAACAAAAGCCGTCAGAAAAGTTACTATCCAAAGGAAACGACGACTATCACGCATGCGTAGCCAACGGACAAGTGGATCAAAAACACCGTTGTTGTGCATCACCTCGACCGTCGTATTAGTTGCAATAAGGAAGAGGATGACAGCACATGCCTCCGATATATACTTCACAAGTACATGATCAGCCACAAACTGCTTTACGAATGCCGTAGTAGAATTTTCGCCCGCCAAGAACTCAGCATATTCATCGGGATGCATCAGTTGGATATAGTCACCTGCCTGAAGCATATAAAGTATGCAAGCAATCACACCGCAGAACATTGATACTGCAGCACGATTAAGGTGAGTAACTTGCTCAGTGCTCATCAGAACGAATCCGAGCACAAGCACCACCACAATAATAAGCGTCATAAATAGCATAAGCGAACCATTTTTCTTTCTGCAAATATAGTGCTTTTATTTCAAATAAAAGTCATCTCGAAAAAGAATATTATAAATAAATGTCCATATATACACTATGCCATGCTTTCGATGCCAAAAGAAAACGCAAAAATGCCATATCTACTTGTGAACGACAGTCCAGAACGAGTCTTCCATATCCCCGTCCTTGGTCTGAGACTTCACTCGTACAAATCCATCCTCATTGCAAATAAAGTTCCACAAGTCAACGAGAGTATATTTTCCTGATGCGTAGCAATTGCATAGTTTGTTGCCACCACAATTTTCTGCATGATACCCCTGCATAGAATCTTCGTAGAAAAGAAGGCGATCGTTCGACTTTTGGACCCCGGTATAATATTTAACGGTCTTCAAAACCTCACCTTCAGCCGTACATAGTTCGATAGTGCATAAGTGGCAAGTGCTGTCCCTGAACTTCTTTCCCTTTGGAGCGAGAAGCATTGCCGAAATCTTAACGTCATCCTCAACAGGGGTCAACGTGAATGCCATCTGACCATCAGTATAGAGATAACGCTCGCTTGTTCCTTTAGCCTCGTCTGCAGGATAAACCTTCATTCCGAGTTTGTTTTGGGCCTGGCACATTAAACTCATTGTTGCGACAAGAACAAATAACAAAGTCTTTTTCATTTTTCTTTTCTTTCAAGATTAAGTATACAATTATCGAAAACTTGATTCGCAAAAAGCATAAAGTCGTGGAGCCATCCCAAAATAAAGGATTTGACTGCACGACTTTATGTAAAAGGGATGTATTATTCGAGAAGATACATACCAACTGCCTTTATTAGCCAATACGGCAAGAGGAGTTAGTCATCATCATCGCTATTATCAAACTTAGACTCAAAATCGTAGTCGTGCATACGCCACCAATACATGAAGAAGAAGATGGAAAGAAGCAGCCAAATGGCAACATCTGCAACCACATACATATCCATTACTACGTTAGAGCTGATTGCAGAGGTCAAACTGATTACTGCAAGTATAAATTTGACAAGTGATGCTACACCTGCAAATGCTGATATTATTTTGAGTTCCATTGCGTTACGATTATGATATTTTAAACGGACATAAAGAAAATAAAAGAAGATGCCTATCATGAAGAAGGCGATTGCATCAATGAGATATTGACCGAATGCCAACGATGTAGAGTCTGTGAACTTTACCATCAAAAACGCTATCACCGCCACGAGAAACCATGCTACCCAAGAAATGAAGAATGGTAGTTTCAGTTCAATCGGCTTCAACTCATCGTCATCATGTTCATAACCTTGATTTGCCATATAAAATTGGTATTATTAGAGTTATTTATTATGTAAGTTGACTTAATTTTGAGTTGCAAAGTTTAGTTGTTGCAAAGATACAACTTTTTGCAATATGTTTCAACTTTTTAAGCCCTTTTTTTTATCACAAGCATTAAATTCTTGCCACTTCCTTTATATCCGGAATCTGCTTCAAACTATAGATTATATCCTTTACGTCCTTAGTATCATGAACATAGATGCTGATGCGACTTTCGAAGATGCCATCATTGACTTCTATCTCAAGACGGCGGATATTCACGTTATGCAGTTGGGAGATGACCTGAGTAATCTGATTGAGCAGACCAAGTTTGTCAAGCCCTTTCATCTCGATATCAGCCTGGAAGTCCATCATATTGCCCATCTCCCATCGAGCACCGAGTACACGGTTGCCGTGCTTCGCCTTTAGCATCTGTGCCTCAGGACATTGAAGCTTATGGATGGTGATGTGGCGGTCATCGTTAATGTATCCCATAACAGCATCTCCAGGGATAGGTTTGCACGATTCGCAGAGCTTATATTTGGCAGGAATGGTTTCCTCGTTAAGAATGAGAATCTGCTTTCTGTCAAACGACTTATCAGCCACAACCAGTCCGTCGTCCGAAGTCTTCTGTCCTATTATCTTCCTCCGTCCAAACGCGAAAAGACGCTTCCACGACGACTGTTCCTCTTTCTTGCGAAGCACATTTACATCGTCCTGACCAAGTGTCACCTTGCCCTCGGCAAGAGCGACAAGGAATGGGTCAACGCGAACAAACTCATGATGCTGAGCGAGTTTCTCGATTACAAGCGAATCGCGGTTTATGTCGTTGGCCGCAAAGAATTCGTCAAGTATCTGTTCGCCCTTTTGCATGTTCTCCTTTTCCTCTCGGCGAAGCACTGACATGATCTTAGTGGTAGCTTTGGCAGTAGTAGCGATATCTAACCAAGACTTCTGCACATGAGCCGCCTTCGAAGTGATGATCTCCACCTGGTCGCCCGACTGAAGAACGTGGCTAATAGGTACAAGTTTGTGGTTTACCTTCGCCCCGATACAATGTGTGCCCACGAGCGTATGAATAGAAAAGGCAAAGTCGAGTGCAGTTGCCCCAGCAGGCATGGTGCGGAGTTCGCCCTTAGGAGTGAAGACAAATATTTCCGAAGCGAAGAGATTGAGTTTGATGGTATCAAGAAAGTCCATCGCATCCGGTTGTGGGTCGTCAAGAATCTCCTTGATGGTAACAAGCCATTTGTCAAGTTCATTTTCACTTGCCTCTTTGTCTTTGTCGCCTTCCTTATACTTCCAATGGGCAGCAAGACCTTTTTCTGCAATCTCATCCATTCTACGAGAACGGATTTGACATTCAATCCATTCACCCTTATGTGACATAAGTGTGACATGGAGAGCCTGATAGCCATTTGCTTTTGGATGAGAAATCCAGTCGCGGAGTCGGTCTGGATGTGACTCATATATCTTACAAACAGCCACATAGATATCAAAACACTCATTGAGTTCGGTATCAATATCATCCGAATCGTATAAGATACGAACAGCTAGAATATCATATATCTCCTCAAACGGGATATGCTTCTTCTGCATCTTTCTCCATATAGAATAAGGAGACTTGACACGCTGTTTGATAGTGTATCGTACACCCATCGCATCGAGCTTGGAACGGATAGGTGCAGTAAATTCATCGAAGACAGCATTACGTTCCTGCTCCGTAGCCATGAGTTTCTTCTCAATCATAGCATAATCATCAGGATGCTCATACTTGAACGAGAGGTCCTCGAGTTCGGTCTTAATGCTGTTCAAACCAAGTCGGTGGGCAAGTGGAGCGTAAATGTAAAGCGTCTCGCCCGCAATCTTATATTGCTTGTTAACTGCCTGAGCACCAAGAGTTCGCATATTATGAAGGCGGTCAGCTATCTTCACAAGGATGACACGGATATCATCACTCATGGTCAAGAGCAGTTTCTTGAAGTTTTCCGCCTGTTCCGAAGCATGATCACCAAAGATACCACCCGAAATCTTGGTTAGTCCATCAACGATCTGTGCTATCTTTGGACCGAACATATTCTCGATGTCCTCTACTGTGTAGTCTGTATCTTCGACCACATCATGAAGCAATGCCGAACATATTGAAGTCGAACCAAGTCCAATTTCCGAACTAACAATCTGCGCCACAGCGAGTGGGTGCATTATATATGGTTCGCCCGAAAGCCTACGCACACCTTTGTGTGCATGACGGGCAAAATTGAATGCCTTAGTGATAAGGTCAACTTTCTTGCGATGAGGAGAGGCAAGATATGAATCTACAAGTTCCTGGAAGGTTTTGTCAATAAGTTGTTCTTCCTTCTCCTCCTGTGTCAATATCTTTTCTTCCATATTATTATATGTTGAACAGTGAATAATAATTTCACTAACACTACCCAAGGAGTGTACTGATTACTTCACTCGAATAGTTGCACCGGCGCGGATATTATCGCCCTTGATTCCATTAAGCTTACGGAGATTTGCTACTGTTGTACCAGTACGAGCTGCGATTCCTGAAAGTGTGTCACCATTCTTGATATTTGTAGTCACTGGACGCGACTGGTTGCGTCGTGACTGACGAGATGAACGCTTGCTTGAGCGTGAAGAGCGACTATTATATGAAGACTTACTGCTCGAAGATGTTGAGGTCGTTCTGCTCTCGTTTATGTCATCTGTAACAGCACGACGAACATCCGAAATAGAGATTGGAGTAACTCCGTATTTTGCACAAATGCTATCCTCATAAACAATGTAATCGTTGATCTTTTCAGATGGTAAACAAAGCATATAACCAGCAGGTACTATATCCTTGCGGTACTGAGGGTTAAGGCTGCGGAGTTCATCTACGGACACGCTGCAACTACTTGATATCTGACTAAACGAAACCTCTCTCTGCACCATAACAGTATCGGCTGCAAGCGGGAGGGTTGCATCATGAGGCACAATGCCATGTTCACAATAATAATTCATGATATAAGTAGCAGCAATGAATGCAGGCACATAACCACGAGTCTCGTGTGGAAGGCGGTTGTAGACTGTCCAATAGTCTGCACCATCTTGGTTGCCATTTCTAGTAAGTGCCTTCTGCACATTTCCCTCACCACAGTTGTAGGCAGCTATTGCAAGACCCCAATCATTGAACATCTGGTAGAGATCGCTCAAGTAATGGGCAGCTGCATCCGATGCTTTGTAAGGGTCGCGTCGTTCGTCAACGAGAGTGTTCACTTCGAGTCCGTAACGCTTACCTGTAGCAATCATAAACTGCCACAATCCAGCAGCACCCACTCTACTCGTTGCTGATGGACGTAGAGCCGACTCGATAACTGGGAGATAACGCAATTCGAGTGGCAATCCGTAACGCTCAAGAGCATCTTCAAAAATTGGGAAATAGAAATTAGAAGAACCAAGCATAGTTGCTACCGAACCCCTCATACTTATATATTTGTCGATAAACTTGCGTGTAACATCGTTGAGTGGCATCTCAATGGTGGTTGGTATGCGAGCCAAACGGCTGATAATTAGCGAATCGTTTGCCGAGAGTTCGCGAACAGTTCCAGTACCTGGAGTGAGATTTGTCTTGTTGGCATAATCATCGTTGAGTTCCTCCTCGCTGATAAGCATACCTTCTGGCAGGTCGATAGTTTCCACTTTTCCACTATCTTCCTCAACTGTAAGAACTTCTTGTGCATTTACGGAGGTAGAGAACGCAGCAAATAATGCTATAATTAAGAGTCCAGTCTTTTTCATATCGAATTATATATTATTTCTTTTTGGTTTATTATTCATTGTTTTAGAAATCAAACGAGCATTGAAGCCCATATGAATTGCCTGCCAGTCCATGACGGGCAAGATAGTTGTTGCCATCGGTTATAATAGACGGCCTTACCTTCATCGAAAGGTCAGAACTGATGTCAAAACTGCTAAGTTCTGCGTCAACGTATGCATCCACAACACTCAAGGCATAGACACCTAACATGCAGAAGAAACTCAAGTCGCGATAGCGGCGGTAGAAGTCCTTCTTCCTTTGGAACACCTGCTTCAGATACGACTCATTGCTTGCAACATCATACGTAGGTGGAATAAAGTTCATATATGACTTCGTGTTAGGGTCGGAGTCCATGATATCAATGTAAGCCTGCGAGTAGTCGCGATACATGTTGTTGTTCCATGAGAGGGCATAAAAACAACCAAGGAAACCACCATAAACTATTGGCAATTTCCAGTACTTGCGGTTATATATCTGGCCTCCTCCAGGGAATGCGATAGCATACCAGAGCGCCTTCTTAGGATCGGGTATGAAAGCCTTTTTCTGAACGGCAGTTCCTATGGAATCAGCAGTTAGATGACCAACTGTCACAGCCGAGTCGAGCTTTATCGCTTCTACCCTGGCGATACTGTCCTTAATGTGTTCGAGCAGGTCAAGCTGAAGGGAGTCGAGTTCGGTCATCTGCCTGAGAGTGAGCGAATCCTTCATGTTCTCCCTTCGTTGTTGAGCTTTTGGCACAGCAACATCTTGTGCCATCATCACGCTTGTCATCAAGCACATGACGATGCACACGAACAATCTTTTATATGTTATTGCTGCTGTTACCATTTTATTATTATGCTACGCTGGCACCTTAGATAACCATTATTATTTAAGCATTTCCAAAATCTGGCGCAATTCATCTGCATTCTTGAACGAGAAAGTCATCTTGCCGCTACCGTTAGCCGAACAAGTCATCTTGATGTCGCGACCGAGTTTGTGAGCGAACGACTTGCGGATATCGTCAATCTCTTGAGGAAGTTGGACTGACTTGGCAGTCTTCTTCATATCAACCGGAGCATCACCATTCTCGTTAATTTCCTTAATTATTTCCTCCACCTTACGAACCGAATAACCGTTCTTCTGAATTTCGTGGAAGAGTTGCACCTGACGCTTTGGGTCGTCAAGAGCAAGGAGTGCACGCGCATGTCCGTTATCAATCTCGTGATTTTGAAGAGCCACCTGGACAGGAGCAGGAAGTTTCAGAAGACGGAGATAGTTTGCAACCGTTGCACGCTTCTTACCTACCCTATCTGAAAGTTTCTCTTGTGTAAGCTTGTACTGGTCGATAAGGTGTTGGTATGCAAGTGCAATTTCGATAGAGTTAAGGTCCTGGCGTTGGATATTCTCCACGAGAGCCATTTCCATAACGTTCTCGTCATTTGCAGTACGAATATAAGCAGGTATTGATTTGAGACCAGCCTTCTGCGAGGCACGCCAACGACGTTCGCCAGCAATAATCTGATAGCGACCGTTCTCCATCTCACGGAGCGTGATTGGTTGGATAATACCGATTTCTGCGATAGAGTCAGAGAGTTCTTGAAGAGCCTCTGGATCGAACTCGCGACGTGGCTGGTTAGGGTTAGCCTCGATGAGTTCGATATCGATTTCGTTTATTGTTGATGAGCCCTCTGTGCGAACAGTTTCCGTAGAGATGAGTGCGTCAAGTCCTCGACCGAGAGCGTATTTTTTCTTTACAGCCATTTGGGTGTTATTAGGATTAAATCTTTTGGGGTTAGGGATAACAAATTTTGAAGTGCCGTCATTTTACCCTCTTGCCGCAATTTCCTTTGCGAGTGCAATGTAGTTTTTTGCACCGGTCGATGTGGCATCGTAGAGGATACAAGGAACACCATGCGAAGGGGCTTCGGAGAGCTTCACATTACGCATGATAACCGTCTTGAACACGAGTTCTTGGAAGTGGCGTTTCACCTCTTCATAAATCTGGTTTGCAAGACGGAGGCGTTGGTCAAACATAGTAAGGAGGAATCCTTCTATTTCGAGACGCGTATTGAGTTTTGACTTGATTATCTTGATAGTATTGAGAAGCTTGCTGATACCTTCGAGAGCAAAATACTCGCACTGCACAGGAATGACCACGGAGTCAGCCGCTGTAAGCGAGTTAACTGTGATGAGTCCGAGCGAAGGAGAACAGTCGATAAGGACATAGTCATATTCGGCACGCAGAGGGTCGAGCAATCGTTTGAGCACAGTTTCGCGATTATCATTGTTGAGCATCTCTATTTCAGCACCTACGAGGTCGATATGACTAGGGATAATGTCGAGTCCCTCTATGTCGGTTGTATAAATTGATTCGTGAGGATCCACATTATCAATGATGCAATCGTAAATAGAAGTATCAACCTGCTGAATATCAACGCCAAGACCCGACGAAGCATTAGCCTGAGGGTCTGCATCCACTACGAGCACTTTCTTCTCGAGAGTAGCGAGACAAGCAGCGAGATTGATTGCGGTGGTCGTCTTGCCCACACCACCTTTCTGGTTTGCCAAAGCAATTATTTTACCCATTTTGTATTCTTTCTTTTTGGTAGTTCATTCAATTCATCTGCAAAGTTAGTAAAAAAACGTGGAACAACAAAACCTTTTCGTGGAACATTTCAAACTTTTTTTACTTTTTTAATCTATAGCAAGAATAATAAGAAGGTAAATAAGTGAATGCTGTAACACATAGCAAATGTACATCATAAAAATATTTTTTTTGCATAAAATGGCAAACATTCTACCAACACGAGGTTAATGCACTGATTTTCAATACAAACATATTGGTAGAATGTTGGCTAAACATTCTACCAACTATCTACCAACTATCTACCAATGGTAATTGAGGCAATTTTACTTTTCAGAACAATAATACCTATCATAAAACATACACATTAGTAACGAAAGATAAAGTCCGTCTGCACGGACATCGATGTCCGTATAGACGGACAAGTCATTTCTTAAGGATGTATTTTTTATTTTTGCTCCTCTATTAATAGTTTGGAAAGAGGTAGAATGTTGGTAGAATGTTGGTAGAATGTTTGGCCAACATTCTACCAAGTATTTTATATTGAGCATCAATATGTTAAGAGTAATTTGGTAGAATGTTTGCCCAAAATAGAAGAAAAAAAAATTTTTTTATTTTTCATAACTCATCCTTTCTTTGGCGCAAACTATAAACCGCCACATATTAAATATGTATTAGAGCATTTTCATAGCTAAAGATGGTGAGAGGTACATTTTGATTCATTTATATAAATATTTGACCGACTTATTCATTTAGAATAAAATATTTGTTGTATCTTTGTATCGTGAAATCATTAAAAACAAAAAAAATGAAGAAAACTTTTGCTTTCCTGATCACAATGCTCACATTGTGCTCTTTCAATGCCAACGCACAGAGTTGGCAAGACTTGCAATGGACTAATGGTAATGAGATGCTCTATTGCGAGCAACTGAACAAGTCGCAGATACTTCTCCTTGGAAGTGGATTTTTTGATGCAGGTTATGGTTATCTCTTAAATATCAAGAAGACGGGTACCGATAGCTATGAGCTGAAGAGTGCATCAAAACCGTTGACTATGCCAAAAGACAAGGATGGCCTTGCATATAATATCCTTTCGAACGATTGTTACAATGGCGAGTCCCAGTTGAGTTGGAAACGGAAGGAAGTGAGAGGGATGGACGTACTCCTCTGCTACAACCAGGATGGTAAGTTGACATCAATATACCAACAGACAAGTCTCGACCTCAGAGAACATGCTGAGGATAAGATCAAGGAGATGTTTGCAGGTGTATATAAGGACTCAAAGGGAAGACGATACTCGTTTTCATCGGGCGATGGCAGTTGTGTATGGGCAGACAAGGATGCTGAATATATTGTATGCCACAATCTCGGTGCTCCACAGTACTGTATCGATGTCAACAACAAATACTACGGACTGGTAATGACCATGAAGGGTATGGACATCTATGAGGCTGAGATAAGCGATGAAGATATGGATTACAAGAACACTCGCTTGGTGGCTTCACTCACTGCCGACAAGACCATACCACGATTTGCCAACACCAGTGTCTATCCTTGCGACACATATGCTATCAGCATGCTCAATGTCAACACCCTTCGTCTTATCCGCAATGAGATTTATGCACGCAAGGGATGGGTGTTCAATGATGCAGAGTTGAATAAGTATTTCCGTTCTCTTCCATGGTACAAACCATTAGGAAACAACTCAAAGATTGAACTCAACGAAATGGAACTCCTCAACGTAAGTCTCCTCAAATACCATGAGGATATGATGAAATAATCCTATAATAAATAATTGTATGAAAAAATATTTGCTATTAATCTTTGCATTGTGCCTACAGAATGTTCTGATGGCACAAACAAAGTATTCCTTCCGTGGACGACTCGGACAGGACATCTCATTCCGTATGGACCTTGAACAGAACAGTGACGGCATAGTTGCAGGTGAAACAACTTACTACCGCAAAAACGGCAAGGTGGCAAAAATACCGGTTTACGGTTGGATGAAAAATGCTGATAACCAAGGTTTCTATAATGGCGATGCACTTTTCTTGACCGAATATGACGGTACTAAACAGTGTGGCACTTTTGTGTTCGGAATCGACGCACAAGGTCTGCCAGTAGAAGGATCATGGAGTTGGCACGAGAAAGAACTGGATATCAATAGTGTTGAGAAAACTATCTTCCCATCCGGTGTCAAATATCTGAATCCCGCTAAAGGACAAACCATCAACGGCGAATATAGCTTCTCCTATACTCGCAGCAGCGGAATGGAAGACTGTGGCGGTTCGTGCACATTGAAATACACTAATGGCCAAGTACATTACAATGTCTGCACAGTCACACCTAACATCGCGGAAGAGAAAAAGACAGCCAAGCTAAATGGCAGTTATTTCACAGGTTCGCATGACGAATACAGATACAAGGCATATATCGACCGCAAGTTCGTGTGCATCTGGGCAACGAATTCGGGCCAAGTAGATGATTGGGGAGCTTGGGCAACTATCGATGGAATTTATGTGAAGAAGTAAAAATAGATAGCCAAAGAGTCACCCCCCTCTGATTATCTACAACAAAAAAGGAAGACCCAAAGTCTTCCTTTTATTTTTGTGGGCGTTGACGGATTCGAACCGCCGACCCTCTGCTTGTAAGGCAGATGCTCTGAACCAGCTGAGCTAAACGCCCGAAGTATTTCAACTTCTTGTTGTTGGTCGGGATGACACGACTCG
>DCIW01000133.1:0-1877 GCA_002317225.1 Prevotellaceae bacterium UBA1716
TTAGGCATATTTGATAACACGTCCTTTTCATTCTATTTTCACATAGGGTCGTGAAAGCTTTCACGTAAGGTCATGAAAGCTTTCACGACCTTATGTGAAAACTCCAGGAAAAGGATGATTTTGAAAAAAGCTTATAAATACTTTGCTGTAATGCTTTCTTTCGAATCCTTTAATTCTAATGGCGTTCCCATGAAGATAATTGTTCCTCCATCTTCGCCTGCACCAGGGCCGAGCTCGATGATGTAGTCAGCTGACTTGATGACATCCATATTGTGTTCAATGACATAAACCGTGTTGCCACGTTCTACCATGCGGTCGAAAAGACCAAGTATATGCCGCACATCTTTGATATGAAGACCATCGGTTGGTTCATCAATAATGAATATCTTGCCTTCTTGTCCAAGATATGATGCCATCTTGAGTCGTTGGAGTTCTCCACCAGAAAGGGTAGAGAGGGCTTGGTTAAGATGGAGATATGATAGACCAACATCAACGAGCGGTTGGAGTTTCTTGGCGATATTTGTTCCTTCAAAGAACTCGCAAGCCTTTTCGACCGAGAAGTCCATCACTTCTGCAATATTCTGTCCATTATATAAATAGGTGAGAGCTTCGGGAGAATAACGAAGACCTTGACACGCTTCGCAAACAGTCTCGATATTATCCATAAATGCCATCTCCGAAACTATCACACCTTTGCCTCCACATACCGGACATGCACCCTTACCGTTAAAGGTAAAGTACTCTTCCTTGACCTTATGTTTCTTGGCAAAAAGTTTACGGATATCGCCCGCCACCTCCATATATGTGGCTGGAGTCGAACGGAGACTGACACCTATATTCTTTTGGGAGATATAGATGAGCCCCCCATCCCCCCAAGGGGGCGTGCTGGCGCTTGGATTACTCTCTTCAGCTATCTGGATAGCCTCCCCCCTCGGGGGCTGGGGGGCCCTAAACACCTCCATTAAACTGCTTTTTCCAGAACCTGCAACACCACAAATAACGGTGAATACTCCGAGAGGGAGATTGACCGTTACACCTTTTAAATTATGTAGGGTGGCATTCTCTATCTTGAAATATTCGTTTGGAGTGCGAGTTTCGGTTTTTAGAGGGACGGTTTCCTCTATCATTTTTCCTGTGGAAGTTTCGCTCTTGAGGAGTCCTTCGTAAGTTCCTTGATAAAGGATTTGCCCACCTTCGGCACCTGCACCAGGACCCATATCCACGATATTGTCAGCAATACGAATCATCTCCTTGTGATGCTCCACAAGAATGACTGTATTGCCATGGTCGCGAAGTTTGCGAACTGAATTCTTCATCAATTTGATGTCATGATTGTGCAGTCCCACACTTGGTTCATCAAGGATATATAGCACATCGGCAAGCGACGAATTGATATACTTGGCAATCTTGCACCTCTGTGCCTCACCACCCGAAAGTGTACCGATAGGACGGTCAAGACTTAAGTAGCCAAGTCCAATTTCCTCGAGAGCATTAAGTCGTTGAGTGATAGCTGTCTTGATATCTACGGCGAGAGGGTCTGTAATCGAACTTATCCATTTGTTTAGATTATGTATGGACATGCTGCAAGCATCGGCGATATTCATATCTCCAATCTTGCACGAGCGCACTTTTTCGTTAAGTCGTGTGCCTCCGCAGTCGGGACAAGTTCCCATTTGCAACATAGGATTCAAGACCGCAGCATGGAGCAAACCTTCTTCTGAATTGATGATGCTTCGGTACATACGAGGAATCAATCCTTCGTACTTCGCTGTCTTTGGCCAATTAGATGGTGGGTTCTTGAGTTTTATCTGTGGTGAATGGAGGAAGAGTTCGAGTTCTTCGGGAGAATAGTCCTTTATCTTCTTGTCCAAATCAAA
>DCIW01000133.1:1963-3114 GCA_002317225.1 Prevotellaceae bacterium UBA1716
TCCTCATCATTAAGACTCTTGTCAAAGTCCACCAACTTATGAATGTCCAACTCACGAATCTCGCCCAATCCCGAACATCTTGGACAGCTTCCTTGAGGATGATTGAACGAAAAGGTGTCGGAATAACCCACGAAAGGTTTGCCTACACGAGAAAACAATAATCGTATGAGGGAATAAATATCAGTATATGTTCCCACAGTCGACCGACTATTCTGCGCAGGCTTCTTTTGGTCAATAACTATAGCAATAGGCAGTCCCTCAATGTTTTCTACATGTGGACGACCATATTTTGGCAGATATTGCTGCACAAACGTAGGGAACGTGTCATTTAGTTCCCTACGAGATTTAGCAGCTATAGTATCAAGTACGAGCGATGATTTACCTGAACCCGACACGCCCGTGAACACCGTAATCTTATATTTCGGGATGTCCAACGAGACATGTTTTAGGTTGTTTTCATACGCCCCTTCAATTTTAATTACACTTTCCATCAATCAACTCATAACTCATAACTCACAACTCATAACTTACTTAAACGCATTTTCACTTAATCCATTTCCATTGATGCTCAAGTCCTTCATGTAAGATGGCACATCCTTACCAAGATACTTGTCAACATAAAGTTTTGCAAGGTATTGGCTGAGCATGAATCCGTGACCACGAAGACCAGTGAGCAAACCAACTTCTGGGTCAACATAATAACGTGGTTCGATGTAATAACCCGACCAAGTTGCATGGAAACCTACCGAAGCAAGTTCTGGAATCCAATCAGCAAACATCTCACTTACAATCTGCAAGAATTCCTTACTGTTGTACTTCAAGTCTTGTCTTGCCTCAGCTGAATCGCAGTCAGGTGATGCACAACCGATAATCTGACCAGTGTGCAAGAACTGTTGTCCATATACAGCAGAGAAACCTTTATAATGTCTGCGGTCAATGATCATATCAAGTGAGTCGCCATTAGGACCAAGATTTGGCAAACGACGAGTGATAAATGCTTGATGCTTCACTGGATAGAGTCGGGTATCAATGCCAAGCATATCGGTAAACTTCTCCGAACCTGGACCCATCGCATTAACGAAATGGTCGCAGATATATTCAATGAACTTGCCCTCATGAGTACGAACCAAAGCACGATACTTTTCACCTTC
>DCIW01000007.1 GCA_002317225.1 Prevotellaceae bacterium UBA1716
ACAATACCCATAAGGGCAGGCATGAAGATAGATACAACACCCTGAATTGCATAATAATTACCAATGTCTGTGCCCAATCCTGCCTTAGAAAGATAAGCACCCATTGAAGTCAGATACGCTCCCCAAGCTGCGAACTCGAGGAAGTTCATAATCGTAAGACGAGTTTTCATTGTTATTTAAGTATTATTAAGTTGATATTATTCATTCACCAACAGCCTTCCGTCCTTTGTGATTCCCTCGCACGAGATGTGCATCTCATGACAAGTGCTGTTATTATAGAACTCCACCTTTGCATCTCCGTTAGCATCTGTATGCACGTTTGGAGCCCAGAAGATGGTGCGACGGAAGTCCTCCATAGGAGGCAGATTAGCATAATCTTCCATTTCGAAAGTCGAAGGCTCGTTGAAACCTTGGAAGTGAGTTCTGCGCAATCCCTTTATATGTTTTGCAGCATTATGATGAGTATAAACGAATACCGTAACAGGTTTCCTTCCCATGATGTCAGGACAAAGGAGGAACGAGCTGAAAGCACTCGGATTCTCGCTGACATATACCGATTTCACCTCATCAAGACTGATAGGAAGGTCTGCCACACATCGTGCAAGAACTTGGAAAGTGGAGAATTGTCTCATCACTCCAATATTGGAGATAGCAGCATAAGTGTTGTCCAGAATCCAGATGATAGGGCGGTTCTTATAACCCATTCCACCCTCGAAGATACGAGGCTGACGATCGGTAGATTCGAACTGACCCGCATTGCTGTCGTTAGCATCCTTTTCCATCTCATCAGTCTGCTGATTATTATCATCTGCCGACATATCACTCACGATATCAGACGATTCCATTGTCATATCCGAAATCATGCTCTCAGCAGAAAGCGACATCGATGTGACATCAAGAATCGATTCATCCACATTCTCACCTCCGAAGAAAGGATTGCGATAGTGCAACCATTCGTAGAAACCCGGAACCTCGAGTCCATTATCAGCAAACTTATCTGCATCCTCATCAGCATTGTAATAGAGCGAAGCCCAATACTGACCGCTCTTCTCGCTTTCCCAAGCAGCCTTTGCACCTTCGTAGATGCGACGCTTTGCCTTGACTGTAACGGTTGGGAGAACATGCTCACGCTTCTGAATAGGTATGTATTCGTGGTCATCTGCTGCCGCTTGCTTCGATTTGTCATCGTTGAAAAGGTTAGGACGCAGAAGTTCGATAGTCTTGGTTTCATCAGGAGAAAGAAGTCGTCGGGCAGGAGAGAAATGCCTGTCGATACCAACGTAATAGTCAGCCACCTTCTCCTCCTTCTTTGTATTAATTAGCACCGTCCACTCCCCATTCACGTTTGGAAGGGAGAAAGCATAATTGCCGAGCGAATCGGTAACGGCAGCACCCTTGAGCACATTGCCTTGCTTGTTGTAGAGATGGACTGTCATGTCCACATTATCCACGGGGAATTTCTTTTTCTTGCGCTTCAGCTGACCGAAGAGATAGAGGTTGTCTTCCATCGGTTGCTTATAGTCGAGAGGAGAGAGATTCTCATCTTTGTCCAATACACCACTCATCACCCTCCAATCGTAACGCCTCCATCCTTGCACCATCATAAGGAGATCTGCGGCTTGTCTATGCGTATGGTCGTCTGCCTCAAAATAATATCCTGGGTCTTCGATATATCCCTTTATATCAGACGAAAGGAGCATCCAAGTCTGTGCGTTACCATATTTCCCGTTGACCATCGTAGCAGCATCAATCGCTGAGAGCGAAAGCATCGAGTTAGGTTGTGCGTGAACATTCAGAGTTACTTGTTTGCAAGGCTTTGGGAAGGCATTGGTCGATGTGATTGTAATCGAATCAGCTTTCGAAACTGGAGGGCACACAAAGAACAATCGTTCTGTCTGAATATGCCCATCAGAAGTGAAGAATGTGAGTTGGCTCACTCCCGCAGGAAGATTATCCCTCTGCATACTTATCGCCATCTTGCTCTGGGCAAAGATAGTGTCAGCATTGACCACCACACCATTATGTATGAGGGTGTAACCGAGCAACTTACCTTCCATCGAAGGAGTGGCAGAAAGCACCACGCTGATGTCCTGACTGATAGTGTTCATCATGAGCGAAATGCCATCGGTCTTTGCTTCAGGCAAACGGAAATCGTGCTGCTTGCCTTTCGAGTCAGCAATGCGGAGATACTTTGGTTTGCCATCGGGAACGACCTCAAACAATCCCCTACCCTCTCGCATGGTATTCGTAGCAGAGAGCAACTCCTTATTCTCATCGAGAAGCATTCCTCCCGTATCAATCGAAGCACCATTCTTATCAGTAACAATATATGCCACACGACAATTCAACCCTTGAACTAAGTCCCCTCCCTCAGGAAAGAAGCGTACACGAACTCCACCATCACTCAATATTACGTTTGCATCCCGGATGGCCTCCCCCTTCGGGGGTTGGGGGGCCTCCTCTTTATTTCTCAGATTCGGCAACCTCTTACTATAAGTGATATTATCCATCACCATCTTCGAATAGTCGCCCTCCTTCTTAGGAGCATTGAACACAGGGAAAACGCGGGAAAATATTCCTCCGTTGCCCCAGTTGGTCATGTATCGAGTATAAGCTCTTACTTCGTAAAATCCCGAACCGAAGATGCTATCGAGTTTGATATCACCATTTGCCTCACCATCAACAATGGGCAACTTGCGAGTCTCAATCACATCGCCCGAAGGATTTACGAGTTCCACGTAGAGCACGCTGCTCAAGTCGGTTGGGTGGGTATTATCCGCTCTAACCACATAACCCTTGAACCATATTGTCTCACCCTTGAAATACCCTGTATTGTCAAAATGAAGGTATACCTTTTCCTGAGGCAAACTCTTGTTGAAGAGCATAGTCCTTTTCATATATGCCAACACACCCTTGAGGTCTTCATCTGTCGATTGCGACCTCATCTGCAAAGTGCAAAAGGTGGTTAGTATTAGGAAAAGATATAAGACTCGCTTCATTTCTATTTCTGTGTTAATCCCTGGCTTTCGTCGTTTACCAATATATAAAGGCGGTCGTTCAAGCGAACCCTATCCTCTACCTTGATAGATATAATATCGCCCTTTCTTGCAATAGGAACCGGATAACTCTTATGCGAATCGTTTGGATCATCAACTCTGAGTTCGCCCACTTGCTGAATGAGCGCTCCTGTTGTAGGACCCGTAACGAGCATCTTGTCTTCAGGAGTGATATCGCAGTTCTCAACAAGGAATTCTGCCACACCAATCTTTGCAAAATACTTGGTACACTTAGCACAATACACCTTCTTTTCAGTTGCCTTACTTCCATATACATCGCACCACTCACCCAACTTCTGACCTTGGTAATAACCATCCCAGAAACCACGATTGAAGACTGTACTCAACTGGCGATCCCATTCTGCCTTGTCTGCTTCGGCAAAAGTTCCATCGATAACTGCATTGATTGCCTCATTATATGCCTTCACAACCGTATAAACATACTCAGGACCACGAGCACGACCTTCAATCTTGAATACACGCACACCCGCATTCATCATTATATCTGTGAATTGGATGGTCTTCAAGTCCTTTGGCGACATAATGTATTTGTTGTCAACCTTGAGTTCCACACCACTCTGCGCAGCACTCTCCCCCTTTGGGGGCTGGGGGGCCACATCATCCTTTATCTCCTTCACTTCGTATGCACGACGACAAATCTGCACGCATTCGCCTCTGTTAGCACTTCTGCCTGCATTCTGAAGACTCAGGTAGCACTTGCCCGAAATTGCCATACAGAGTGCTCCGTGGCAGAACATCTCGATGCGGATGAGTTCGCCCTTCGGACCACGAATGTCTTGTGCAACGATTTGGTCGTAAATATCCTTCACCTGCCACATATTGAGTTCGCGTGCAAGCACAACGACATCTGCAAAGTGTGCATAGAATTTCAACGCCTCGATATTCGAGATGTTGAGTTGTGTACTCAAATGTACTTCCTGTCCCACTTCAGCACAATAAGTAAGCACGGAGATATCGCTTGCGATGACAGCACTTATCTTTGCTTCCTTTGCAGCATCCACAATTTCGTGCATGGTTTCAATATCCTCACCATAGATGATGGTGTTGACCGTAAGGTACGACTTCAAACCGTTTTCGTGGCATATAGCGGCAATCTCCTTGAGGTCGTCAATAGTAAAAGGATTGGCACTATGCGAACGCATATTCAGCTTGCCAATCCCAAAATATATTGAGTTAGCACCAGCCTTGATAGCTGCCGCAAGACTCTCGCGACTGCCCACAGGTGCCATTATTTCAAAATCACTTCTTTTCATATTATTTTAGCGAACGCCCCTTTACGTAGGAGCACATTTTTCCAATATCAGTCGCAAAGATACAAACTATTTGCGAAACCCTCAAGAAAAATGCTAAAATAATGTTGAGGGAAAGAAATAAAATGCTTTGGAAAGTTAATATTTCTCCTATAGTGTGAAGGGCTACATACTATTAGTGTGTGGGGCTTAATACTATTAGTGTGTGGAGGGGCATACTATTAGTGTTGAAGGTTCTAACTATTCTGTGGGGGCATTTTGGGGAAAAATTGGGGGCAAAATCTCATGCCCCGACAAGCCTTAATACGATATGATATTCAATGAGTTACAGAGTTTGGGGGCAAAATGTGCCCTTTTTTTGCCAATACCCTATATATATACTCCTTTTTAAAATCACGTGGGCGTGTGTGTATGTATATAAAAAGTTTTTCACACCATTTTGCCCCCAACTCCGTTTTTGCGTATTATCGTACTGTATATTAATAAGTTATAGCAAAATAAAAGTAAAAAGTTTTTGCCCCCAAATTTGCCCCCATACAATCAAAAATTACTTTATCATGACCTTTTTGCCATTGATGATATACACTCCATTAGGCAAATCGGCATCATTAGGGAGCTGACGACCCGATAAGTCGTATATGCCCTCACGCAAAACTGATGGCTGGTGGATAGCAAACACATCGGTAGGGATATCTTTTACATAGAAAGTACGCGAAATCGAGACACTCCACTCAGGCGAACCCTTGCTGATAGCACGGATAGTGATGGTGTTTCCATTGTTCCAATCATATCCCGAAAGCAGATTCGTGCCCGCAACATATTTGCTCGCAGTAACGCCTTTGTGACCCGTAGTGGACGAATACCAAACGTATGGTTCGCTTCCGTCAATGGTGAAGTATGTAGTGGAGAGGATTCGCAAAGTGATTATATCATTATAAGATATGGTGTCGATGTCCTCATTTATCTTTCCGTTGATACGAACAACAGGTTTTTCTACATCTGTGTACCATCCTTCAGCCCTGAACTGACTGAGAAGCGTATCTGTTCGTGCTGGGAAATACTCCTCCTTCAGTCGATTGCGCTCCTTGGTATATCTGCCCGCAACGGTATAAAGTTCGCCCATCGAAGTGTATTGGTGCACATCACGACGATAATCGCCCCAACGAGCAGCCTCATCATAGAGAGGAGTCTTGATGACATTGTAAAGGCTGTCCCACACCTCGACCGCACCTTCAGGAGTGAGCAAGCCTCCAGGAGTCTGCAGATGCTTATGTACACGGTCGTAGAAACGCTGTCGGAAACCGCGATTCTCCATCAGATAATGGAAAATGCATGTAGGATTTCCGGAATTATTAGTGCTGAGAACATTCTTTTTCACATCGTCAAAGATAATCTCAGAGTCCCAACAAATGAACTTGAAACCCTCATCACCCTTCACACGATTGCGGTAGGCAAGCCAATTGTGATGGTCCCAATCGGAATTAGCACCATAGTAGTTGATGAGCATATAATCGATGAAATTGTCCACATCGAGCAAGGGTTCATACTCTTCGCTCGGAGTGCCATCGGTATTGAGTCCGAGAAGGCGAGCATACGATGAAGGCGTGTTCGAAGCCTTTGCAGCAAGATTGACCATCTCACGCCATTTGTCGATAGTGCCATCACCAGGAACGACATACTGACCGCCCACTTCCTCAACCTTGATGACATCATAATCCTCCTTATCACCACCAAAATTGGACGAGCACCAATAGTCGTCAATTCGTTCTGCAATATTGTAAACTCCCCAATACATTCCGTTTATATATACATGTACATATTGCCCACGCGATGAAGGATGTCCCATCAACAACTGCACATTTCTTGCCCACATATCTCGTGTGTATTGGGCACGCTTGCGGTTGCCCGAGTCCCAATGCTGCCATGCATTACCAAACATGCAACGAAGGATAAACTGGTCGAACTTCTTAGGTCCTTCTTCACCAAAAATACGATACTTGAGTTTGCTTGGACCAAACTTGCTCTTGAACATGATACGGAGCGAATGCTTTGGGTTCTTCTCGGCAAGTCGGCTATGTCCACCATGAATCTTCACACCACAATCAACCGTAAGATCATGCTCCTGAGCTCCACCGAAAAGTTCCATCGAGATAGGACGTTCCCAGTCGCGACCTTCGGAGTTTCCCACAGGAGCACCCGTGTAGATGTATATTCCACCCGTTTCTTCATCATAATCATGGTTGAAGAAATTATCCTTATCAGTTACGATTGAGAGTGTAGGAATAGCAGTGAGACCTGCCGCAATCTTATCCTTGAGTGTAGCATCTTCGGTCATCTCAGGATCCATCTCATAGTCGGCAATCGCATCTCCATAGATGCTGCTGTATGGTCCCCACATATCAGGATAACCTTCGGGCGAATTGCCCTGGCTAAGCACATCGTTAGCGAAGAGATAGGTTGCAGTCGTAACCTCCGAAGCAACGGTATCTGCCTGTATGATAGCAGCACGGAGAATGGTGTTATGCTTAATTTGAATTGCTGAACGATAACTTGGACTCTTAGTTGTTGGAACAGTTCCATCAAGTGTATATCTTATAGTCTGACCCGTAGCAAGTTCGCCTTCGCTGAGCGACATAGTCAGAGAGAAAGGTTTGTCAACAAAGCCATGTGCACGATTGAACACCACAGTTTGGGCCATGGTGTTCAACGTGCAGCAAAATGCAATAGTAATTTTAATCAGTAGTTTCATTTTTCACAATAAGTGGTCCAATTGTTTCTGGTTGCAAAATTACTACTCTTATCTTATTATTATTTATTATGAAGTTACATTATTTTACTATCATGAAACATTTTCGACTGAAAATCAATATATTTACAAAACGAAAAAAAATGCAACATGAGAGTAAATGCATCTTGCAAATAGTGCGTACCTTTGCATCGGAAAAAGGAAGAAGTAAGATGATAATCTAATTATCCCATAGATAACAAACACAAAACAATAATAAGAAGTACAAGTTTTCTCATAAAGAATTAATAAGACAATAAGTTATGTTTATAGTATTAAAAAGCGGAAAGCTCCTCTTCGTGATGAAGGGGAGCTTTTGTATTGTATCAATAGTTTTGAGTGAGAATAATTTCAATTATTCATTTCCTTCTCCAATATTCTTCTTCATCCACTCGGTAGGAGTGATGCCATACAAAGCCTTGAAGCTTGTAGAGAACGAAGACACGGTCTTGAAACCGCAAGCGATGCTGACACCTGTGATGTCCATCTTCTTCTTTGAGAGAAGGCGGGCAGCCTCCTTGAGACGCACATATTTCATATATTCGCGAGGGCCCTGACCTGTGAGGTCCTTCATCTTACGATAGAAGTGTACGCGAGATATACCAACCTTGTCGGCAATCATTTCTACAGAGAGTTCGTCGTTATCGATATTATCGTTGATAACCTTCATCACACGCTTCAAGAACTGCTCATCTGGCGATTCTATCTCAATCTGCTCAGTCTCTTCCTGCTGAACCTTTTCGCCCTTGAAGCGCCCCTTGAGAAGAAGGCGGTTGCGGAGCAAACCAAGTGCGGTAGACTGAAGCACATCGATATTGAATGGCTTTGAAATATAAGCATCAGCACCATTAGTAATACCTACGATACGGTCTGCATCACTTCCGAGAGCAGTCATAAGGAGGATTGGAATGTGGTTAGTGTTGAAGTTCGACTTCACCTTCTGGCAGAGTGTGAGACCATCCATCACAGGCATCATGATATCAGAGATGATAAGATCCGACTCATTTGGATGGGCAACGATATAGTCCCAAGCCTTCTGACCATCAATAAACTCGTGAACCTTAAAGTCGCGTGAAAGTTCGGAAGATACATACTCACGGATAGAAGCATCGTCCTCAACAAGTATGAGATGTCCCTCTCCTCTCTTCGCATCTGCAATAGTTGCAAAAGGAGTCATTTCATCTTTATGTGTTTCTGCCACATTCTCCACGATTGGTTCGGCAACAGGAACATTTGATATGTCGGCAGGACGAAGCGGGCATTCGATAACGAACTGAGAACCCTTTCCTTCAGGATTGTCCACAACCTTGATGCTACCTTTGTGCAAGCGAACAAGCATCGAAGTGAGATTGAGTCCGATTCCCGTACCAATATATCCATTCTTATGCGAAGCAGAATAGAATCTATCAAATACCTTCTTCTTCTCACCATCACTAATTCCACATCCAGTATCAGTAACCTTGATTACGAATTTATCTGTGAGATTCTCCTCACCCTCAACAGATACAGCACTTGCGCCTTGAGGGGCAGTCAACTGCAAAGTGACCTTTCCACCATCAGGAGTGAACTTAAAGGCATTTGAAAGAAGATTCATCACCATCTTGTCCACATTCTCAGGGTCGACAATAGCGGTGAGACTCGAAATATCATCATGCTCGAAGGCATACTCTATGTTGTGTCCTTGTGCCTTTCCGCTGAACACTTCAAAGATATTCTGAAGCAAGGACACAAGTTCAACCTTGTGGTAATCGAGCTGGTACTTGCCTTGTTCAATCTTTCGTACATCCATCATCTGATTGATAAGACGAAGAATACGGTTGGAGTTCTGCTTGATAAGATTATAGTTGTGCTGTCGTTCCTCATCCTTATCTGTGCGGATAAGTCTTTCGAGCGGAGCAAGGATGAGAGTCATCGGAGTACGTATCTCATGACTTATATTCATGAAGAACTGAATTCTCGCCTCGTTAATCTCCTGCTGCTGACGATGTCGAGCAAGAATTTTGCGTGCTCTCACCTGACGATGAACATAGAGATAAGCCAGATAGCAAAGAAGGGCAAAGAGAAGGAAATAGATGATTTGTGCCCACCACGAAGCATACCACGCTGGATGGAT
>DCIW01000242.1 GCA_002317225.1 Prevotellaceae bacterium UBA1716
TAAATGGTAAATGATTAAATAGTAAATACCAAGGTGGAAAAACTGAAATTGATAATGATGTCGGTATCGACGGTGTTTGTGCTTATCGCAGGCGTTGCAAGTGCTTGGATGGCATGGGCACTGCCTGATGGCGATCAGAATATAGCATTCTTCGAACTGATGGCAGTTGTGTGTGCTGCTGCTGTCTTTTGGTTTGGAAAGAATGTGCACAATTTGTGGAAAGAAAGAAACCAGAACAAATAAAAATACTTACTAATAACTTAACTTACTCGCTATGAAAAAGCTTTTTGCTTTATTTCTTCTGCTGACAACTGCTTGTGTTGCATCGGCAAAGAGCGTGGTTTTCACTTTGTCTGACAACTCAAAGGTTTACTATCTTCTTGGTGGAGAAAAGAATCCTGTAATGAAGTTTGTGGATGGAAACCTTGTGGTAAATACAGATACTTATGAGATTTCAAATATCAAGAACTTTGTTATCTCGGATGAGGACGACCCTACAGTGATAAAGGCTATCGCAAAGGCTGCTAACTCATTTGATGGCAAGTCGCTCATCGTTGGAGCTGAGGCTAAGGATGTTAAGGTGTTTGATGCTTCGGGTGTTGAGGTTGAGGCTTCGATAGTTGCTGGCGAAGGAACCACTACCGTAAATCTTTCTAATAATAAAAAAGGTGTATACGTGGTTCGCGTGGGTAATACATCGTTCAAAGTTATGAAGAAATAATATATGAAAAGACTTTCTGCCTTTTTCCTTGCTATGGCATTTGTTCTCTTTGCAAATGCTCAAAAGCCTGATACTATATGGTATAAGTATAGTGACAGGTTTATAGCAAACGAAATATATGACATCACAAAAGTGGATTCCATCGAGTTCTTGAAGGTTTCGATGAAACTATATAATGATACCACCAAAACAAAGGTTAAGTCTATCAGCAAGACTTATCCTAAAAGTGATGGTGCGTTCAGAATGGATGGGGTAGAAAGATATCTCGCTAAGTCGAGCACTTATTCTAATGTCGATTTCAACAATGCTTCTTCGCAATTCTGTTTTCAGCGTTCGGCTGAATCGGAGCATTTCGTGATATTCTGGGAGAATGGTCTTACCAAGACTCCTGCAGGCAAAATCACTTACGGTGGCTATACAGTCGATGTGAACACTATGCTGAAAAATGCTGAGAAGATTTGGAAGTGCTACGTTGAAGACCTCAGTTTCCTCACTCCGGGTAAGTCTACTACCGACAATTTGAAGATTGAAATGTATATCGTAAAGGCAAGTTGGGACGGTTCGGACTGGAGAGCGGATGGTAGTGGAACCACTGCTACATATTATGCTTATAGCGGTTCGACAAAGAACTCTAAATCTACGAAAGTAGGCGTGTTCCATTGTACTCCACGTGCTGCCTTAGGTCGCAGTGGACATACTCTTGCTCATGAAATCGGTCATACTTTCCAATATCTTGTTAGTGCAGACCTCGGAACTTCGCACGGTTTGAACTACGGACTTGGTGAAGGTCGCGATAACGAATGGTGGGAAGATTGTGCCAATTGGCAGGCATATAAGGTTTATCCAAGTATGCAGTATAATGATGGCGAATATTATGAGCAGTATCTCAATAAGCACCATCTTAATATTCATCACGAAGATATCCGCTATACAAGTTGCTACTATCAGGATTACTGGTGCCAACTTCATGGAAAGAACACTATAGGTCGTGTTTGGAGAGAAGCAAACAAGCCTGAAGACCCAACTCAGGCATATATGCGTATCTTCGGTCTTGATGAGAAGTCGTTTGGTGATGAGATGTATCAGGCATTTGCACATCTTGCAAGCATTGATATAGAGGGCATACATTCTAATAGTCAGGCTAAGATTGGCAATGAGCCTCAGCGACTCATACAGCCATCGGATGCTATCACTACAAAATATCTTGGTGGTGATAATCTGTATTGGATTGTTGACCCTGATTATTGTCCACAAAACTATGGTTATAATGCTAATCCATTGAAGGTTCCTGCTGCGGGAACTGTGGTTAAGGTGAACTTTAAGGGACTTGCCGGTTGTGATGGTTATAATAAGGTGAATACTCAATATGCGGGTTGGAGATACGGACTTGTGGCATATTGTTCAGATGGAACTCGTGTGTATTCTGATTCTTCTTCAGAAAAGGAAGGTGAAGTAAGCATTACCGTTCCAGAAAAGTGTGTGAACTTGTGGCTTGTCGTTATGGGTGCTCCTACTAAGTATTGGTCTCATTCATGGACAAGTGGAGTTGCTTCAAGTACATTCTCTGGAAATAACGAACAATGGCCTTATGCTGTGAAGTTTGAGGGTACTGATCCGCTCGGTGCAAGTCGTACTTACGGAGATTATCCTGAAGATTATGCTCGAAAGGATACAACAGTGGTCATCAATGCAAACCTCGCTTACAATGCAAGCTCATACACAAGCGTTCGTGTTCAGTATGATATGGATGCAATCAGTCAGGCTCTCGGTGTGAGCACCCAGCAGATGAAGGCTCTCAAGAGCAACACTCAGCCGGGCACAAAGGGTACGCTCGTGTTTGCGGGAGTGAATGCAAATGGAACTACATTCACTTATAACACCACTACCAGCACATCTTCAAGCACAGTCTATGGACACTGGTTCAATGCTGCGGGCAATGTTTGCTCTTACACCACTTCTGCTGCTGTGTTTGCAGAGCTTTATCCTGAAAAGTATGGCTGTTATGTGGGGCAGTATCCAGGACATTTGACAAAGGGAAAGACATACGTCATCCGCCAAGCTGTGATTTATACCCATACCGACGGAAAGCAATATAAGGCTATCATGGAAGTGCATTTGAAGGTTAGTTGATGGCGATTTGATGGAGGAAAATCATTTTTTTTTCAAAAATAATGCATTTTTTTATCTTTGTCTTTAAACCTTCTTTACTATCCATAGTCAAACGGGTGAAAGAAAACTATTATCGAACTACAAATTATTAATTATACACATGAAGCTAAAGACATTTTTTGCATTTGTTGCTCTTGCTCTTGTGGCTGTTTCCGTGTCGGCACAGGACAATCAGCAGCGTGGCAATCGTCGCCAGCGAATGAACACTACTGAGATGTACAATCGCCAGGCTGAACGACTCGTTAAGCAGTTCAAGTTGGAGGATGATAAGAAGGATGTCTTTACTGTACTTTATCTCGACTATCAGGCTGCTCGCCATAATGCCGCTCACCCTAAAGGGGAGGAAGAGCAGAACCAACGTGTTGATGTCAAGAAGTTGACTGATGAAGAGGCTAAGACTTTGGTCGATAAGCAGTTTGCTCGTACAGAAGCTCAGCTCGCAATTGATAAGGAGTATTACCAGAAGTTCCTTGAAATTCTTACTCCAGTGCAGGCTGCACAGGTGTTTGTCCCAAGTCTTTCGCGTGGCAACTCTGATGGAAATGGCGGTCGAGGTGGCTTCGGAGGCGGTTTCCCTGGTGGAGGCGGCGGCTTCGGAGGCGGCGGCTTCGGAGGTGGTTTCCCTGGTGGAGGCGGTGGCTTCTAATTTTGATTTGAAGATTGTTAATAAAATTATATAATTGGAAATAAAGATTTTTTTCATACACACTATTGTACCATTTCATTTATACATTGGATTAATACATTTATGACTAACCGGAGGTGCCTGAACGTGAGTTTCGGCACCTTCACCTTTTTAAAAAGTGTTTTAGATATTTTAGGCGTTTTATTTGGATAAAACTGAAAAACATATAAAAGTTTGGCTGAAAAAGCATTAGTTATACAATAATATTTAACAAAATGCGTTATTTACATTGTATGACGCGTCGAATCTTAACGATTATTGTGCTATTGACTACCATCACAACGGGTGTCAAGGCTCAGTGGGATGTGCAGTTTTCTGACTACACAGCCCTTAAGTCGTTTTATAATCCTGCCGTTTCGGGAACAGAAGGCAAACTCAACGTGAATGCCGCATATTCAATGCAGTTCTTGGGCTATGAGAATGCTCCGGGAACCATGTATATCGGTGGTGACTTGCCTGTCTACTTCCTTTCGCCCCGACATGGTGCGGGTGTCAGTCTCTTGAGCGATCAGATCGGTATGTTCACAACTACAAAGATATCGCTCAACTATGCATACAATATGAAGATTGGCAAAAAGGGACGACTCGCTATCGGTGTGCAAGGTGCTTTCCTTCGTGAGAGTGTGGATCCTAAAGATGTTGAACTTGATCAGACGAATGACCCTGCTTTCCCTACATCACAGGTGAATGGACAGCATGTGGACCTTGCAGCTGGTGTCTACTATTATCACCCTAAGTTTTGGGCTGGTCTTTCCACTCTTCACGCTATGGCACCAACGCTTGTGATGAGCGAAAAGTATGAGGTTACAGTCCCCCGATCGTATTATTTTATGGGTGGATGCAATATTCGACTGAAAAATACGTTTATTACTTTACAGCCTTCGTGTATGGTGATGACAGACCTGACATCGTGGCGCGAGGATATACAATGCAAACTCGCTTACGAGTACGAAGAGAAGAAGCTCTATTTCGGTGTTGGATACAGTCCTGCCACATCTGCCACTTTCATGGTGGGCGGTATGTTCCACGGAATAAAGCTCGGCTATTCATACCAAATGTACACATCGGGCGTAAATATGATAAATGGTACTCACGAACTTGTAATAGGTTACCAGACCGAGCTCGACCTCTTCAAGAAGGGACGTAACTTGCATAAGAGTGTCCGTTGGTTGTAAAAAACAAAATTGTAAACTGAATGAAATAAACAATATGAAGAAACTCACTTTTTTAATATGTACTTTTGCCATATCGCTCATCGTGGCTTCTTGCTTCTCTTCCAAGGGAGGCAGTTCGGCTCAGGGCGGTGAGGTGACAGGTGACAATGCTGCTTCGGTAAGCGAGCCTGCCCCTTATGGTATGGTGCTTGTAAAGCGTGGCTCGCTCAAGATGGGTACAGAGACAACAGACAGTCTCTGGGGTAAGAAGATGCCGTCACGCGAAATCAGTGTCGATGCGTTCTGGATGGACGAAAAGGAGGTTACAAACTCGATGTACCGCCAGTTTGTCAATTGGGTTCGCGACTCTATCATCCGTGAACGTCTTGCTGACCCTGCATACGGTGGCGATGATGCTTACAAGATTGAGGAAGATAAGAATGGTGATCCAATCAAGCCACATCTCAACTGGAACAAGGCTATCCCTTGGCGTAATCCTGATGAGGACCAGCAACGTGCTATCGAATCAGTTTACACAACTCATCCTTTCACAGGTGAGAAGATGCTTGATGCTTCGCAGATGAACTACCGCTATGAGGTGTTCGACTATGTTATGGCTGCTAAGCGTAAGTATCGTCTCGACCCAGCACAGCGTAACCTCAACACCGATATACAAATAGATCCTAACGAAGTCGTTATGATTTCAAAGGATACTGCCTATGTTGATGATGAGGGTATGATTCATCGCGAGACTATCACTCGTCCTCTATCTTCGATGTGGGATTTTGTGAACACTTATATTGTTAATGTATATCCAGATACTACTTGTTGGATTAACGACTTCCAAAATGCAGAGAATGAGCAGTATCTCCGTCTCTATTTCTCTCACCCTAACTACAACGATTACCCTGTGGTTGGTGTCGATTGGGAACAGGCTAATGCTTTCTGCAACTGGCGAACTGACTATCTCCTCAAGGGACTCGGTTCTGCTGCCAAATTTATCCAGCGTTATCGCCTTCCTACTGAGGCTGAATGGGAATTTGCCGCTCGTGGTAAGGACGGCAACGAACTCCCATGGAATCAAGAGGGCGTGAAGAGTGATAAGGGTTGTTTCTATGCAAACTTCAAACCTGATCGCGGTAATTATACTCTCGATGGTAACCTCATCACTTCAAAGGTGGGTATCTACAGTGCCAACTCAAACGGACTCTTCGATATGGCGGGTAACGTTGCTGAATGGACAAGCACAGTATATACAGAAGCGGGCGTGCTCTCCATGTCGGATATGAATCCAACACTCACTTACAATGCAGCAAAGGAAGACCCTTATGCATTGAAGAAGAAGTCGGTTCGCGGTGGTTCGTGGAAAGACCCAGAGAGTTTTATTAAGAGTGCTTGGCGTACTTCTGAATTCCAGAATGTAGGACGTTCGTTCATCGGTTTCCGTTGCGTGAGAAGCCAGGTGGGAACTGCAGGCAGAGTGAAAAAATGATTAAATCGTAAATAACAAGATGGCAAAGAAAAAGAATAAATATAATGGTATTCAGCGTTTCCTTCGCAGTCAGAAAGGACAGACATTGCTGAACTACGCATACAGTTGGGGTGCATCAATCGTAATCCTCGGTGCCCTCTTCAAACTCACTCACATCCAGGGTGCCGACATCATGCTCTTCTTGGGTATGGGTACTGAGGTCCTCGTGTTCTTCCTCGCAGGTTTCGAACCTCAGGAGGCTATCGATGATTACGGTGAGGTGATTCCAGATGCAGAACTTCGTGGCGTTCCTCTCTCTGAAGAGACTGCAAACGCTCTCGCTAATGTTGCTGCAAACGCATCCGCTGGTCCTGTGGTTATTGGTGGTGGAGGTGCTGGTATTTCCGAAGGTACTGCTGCTGCTCTCGCAAATGCAGCTGCTAATCTTGGTGGTGCACAGGGTGGTGCAGAACCAACTCCAGTCACTATTGCTGGTGCAAGCGAACCAACACCTGTCACTATTGTAAATGCAGCAGAACTCGCAGAGAATATCTCTACAGCTCCTGCTTTCAATTCAGCACAATTCCGTGGTATGACTCCAGAAATGCAAGAAGCAACAAAGGCTTATGTCGAGCAGCTTAACGAACTTACAGATGTGCTTCGTCAGGTTGCGGAGCAGTCGGCACGTCTCACTCGCGATTCGGAAGAAATGGAGACAATGAACCGCACGCTCACAGGTATCAACCGTTTCTACGAGTTGCAGCTTAAGTCTGTAGGTACTCAGTCTGCTACTATCGATGATGTCAACGAGCAGACTAAGAAGCTTGCCGCTCAGCTCCAAGAGCTCAACGAGGTTTATGCAAAGATGGTCGAAGCACTTAAGATGAAAATCGCATAATGATACGAAAAAAACTTACTCCTCGTCAGAAGATGATCAATCTGATGTACGTCGTGCTCATGGCGATGCTCGCTATGAACGTATCAAGCGACGTGCTCAACGGATTCCAACTTGTGGATGAGGGACTTAACCGCTCAAAGGACAACTCGAACTCTCAGAACGAGGCCATTTACCAGACTCTTGAGGCTGCCATGAAGCAGAATCCGGAGAAGACTCGTGAGTGGTACGATCGTGCCAAGAATGTTCGCAGTATGTCAGACTCGCTCTACAACTTCGTTGAAGAACTGAAGTTGAAGATTGTTCGCGAGGCTGATGGTGAAGAAGCGGATTTGAACGATATAAAGAGCCGCGACAATCTCGAGGCTTCAACTCATGTGATGCTTGCTCCGGGTGTTGGTCAGGGCGGACAACTCAAGAATTCTATAGACTCTTTCCGCGAGAAGGTGGTTAAGATGGTCAACGATTCTGCCCAGCAGAAGATTATCAACAGCAACCTCTCTACCGAAGTGCCTCTCAAAGCTAAGACCCTCGGTAAGAATTGGCAGGAGTATATGTTCGAAAACACTCCAGTAGTTGCTGCAGTTACCCTCCTTACCAAGATTCAGACCGACCTTCGTCATGCTGAAGGAGAAATCCTCCACCAGCTTGTGTCGAATATCGACGTTAAGGATATCCGTGTGAACCAAATTAGTGCGTTTGTCATCCCGAATGCTCAGACAGTAGTTCGCGGAGGCAAGTTCACAGCACAGATTGTTATGGCAGCTGTCGATACAACCCAGCGTCCTGACATTTATGTGGGCAACACCTTGCTCAAGTCTTCCAATGGTCGCTACGAAACGGTCTGCGGTTCGACAGGAGACTTCACCCTCAAGGGATATATCCAAATGCGTAATGGTAATGGTGAGATGATTCGTCGTGAATTCTCTCAACCTTATACAGTTGTCGAACCTTCAGCAACCGTTTCTGCATCCCTTATGAACATGCTCTATGCTGGTTACAAGAACCCAATCAGCGTATCTGTTCCTGGTGTTCCTATCAATAAGGTGAACCTCTCGATGACAAATGGTTCGCTCACAAAGAGTGGAAACGGTGAGTACATCGCTGTGCCTTCGAAGGTGGGTGAAGATGTCACTTTCACTGTTACGGCAGAGAACGAAGGTCGTCAACAGGAAATGGGTAAGTTCACATTCCATGTCCGCAAGCTTCCTGATCCAACAGGCTATATCCAATATACTGATGCAAAGGGTAACACAACCCGTTTCAAGGGTGGTCGTATCTCGAAGCAGGCAATCATGTCTGCCGGTGGTATCGGTGCTGCTATCGATGATGGTATTCTCGATATCACGTTCAAGGTGCTTGGCTTCCAAACATACTTTGTTGATAATATGGGTAATGTGGTGCCTGAGGCAAGCAATTCCGCTTCGTTCACCCCAAGTCAGTTGGCAAAGATCCGTTCGCTCAATCGTGGCAAGCTCTTTAACATCAGTAGTATCCGCGTAATCGGTCCTGATGGTATCGAGCGTACATTGACAAGTCCGGTAGAAGTAATTATTCAGTAAATAAGATAGACTTGATATATATGAAAAAGTTTCTTCTTTTTATAGCATTCGTTATCGTTAACGTTATCGTTATAAACGCTCAACCTCAGAAGAGTCGTGTGCAGAACAATAACAATAAGAACGCTGCAACTACACGCAGAAATGGCACTACAACAACTGCTGCCACTTCGCGTGCAGCCCTTATGTTCCCAACGGCTGTAGATGTGCCTGAAGACCCTATCTGGCGTCGCGACATCTATCGCCAGCTCGATCTTACTGAGGATGAGAACGCTGCTCTCTATTATCCAATTCAGGCTCAGGGCAATGAGGTGAATCTCTTCACACTCTTGTTCAAGTTGCTCAATGCAGGAAAGATACCTGCATACAAGCACGACCTCAATACGGGTAAGGAGGACTTCCGCACTTCCAATCGCCTTCACTTCAAGGAGATGTGTGAGAACTACAGCATCTACTATGAGGTGGAAGGCAACACCATCAAGGTGGAAGACAGTGACATTCCTTCGGCTGAAGTAAAGACTTTCTATGTGAAGGAGTCAAGTTACTACGACCAGAACACAGCTACATACCACTCGCGTATCGTTGCTCTCTGTCCGCTTATCGATATGTCCAATGACTTCTCGTTCAGTGCATCGAAGTCACCTATGTTCTGGGTGAAGTATGATGATGTGAAGACATACCTCAGCAACCACATGCTTATGGTCAGCAACGTGAACAATGCTGCAAAGATGTCAATGGACGACTTCTTCTCTACCAACCATTACAAGGGCGAAATCTATATGACAACCAACATGCAGGGCAAGTCGCTCGCACAGATGGTTGCAGATAGTGCGAATGTGGCTGCTCCAAAGGACTCTACAACCATCAGAGCACAGAAGCGTATCGAGAAAGAGATGAAGGACTTCGAAGAGCATATCTGGACTGAACCAATTGACTCTGTAGCTCAGGCAAAGAAGGACAGCATTGCTGCTGCAGCCCTTGCAAACAAGAAGGTAAAGGGCAAGACTAAGAACACTGGTTCGACTCGTACCGAGCGTGCTTCGAAGGTGAAGAAAGAGAAGAGCAATTCAAGTTCTTCTTCATCAGGCAGCTCTTCAAGTGCACGTGTTAGCGTACGTCGCCAACGTCACTAATTCGCTTATAATTTGATTTTCCCTATATTAATAATGTGCAAAAGGTGTTTCTTTTGCACATTATTTCGTATCAGTGTGTATTAAAAAGGGTTTAAAAGTCAGAAAAGTGAATAATTATTGCTATCTTTGCAACCGATTTGCAACGAAAAAACAAATATTATATACATATAAGCAAAAACTATGAGTTTGAAAATTATCGTGCTCGCAAAGCAGGTGCCAGATACTCGCAACGTTGGTCCTGATGCGATGACTCCAGAGGGTACTGTAAACCGTGCTGCACTTCCAGCTGTGTTCAACCCTGAGGACCTCAATGCCCTTGAGCAGGCACTCCGTCTCAAGGATGCTAATCCGGGTTCTACAATTACTATGTTAACTATGGGTCTTCCAAAGGCTGCTGAAGTACTCAAGGAAGGTGTTTATCGTGGTGCTGATGAGGGCATTCTCATCTCCGACCGTCCACTTGGTGGAGCTGATACTCTCGCTACATCTTACACCCTTGCCCAGGCTATCAAGAAGGTTGGTGACTATGATATCATCCTTTGTGGTCGTCAGGCTATCGATGGTGATACTGCCCAGGTAGGTCCACAGGTTGCTGAAAAGCTTGGCCTTACTCAGATTACCTACACTGAAGAAATCATCTCTATCGACAAGGAAGCAAAGAAGATTGTTGCAAAGCGTCATATCGATGGTGGTGTTGAGACTGTTGAAGGTCCACTTCCAATCGTTGTTACAGTAAATGGTTCTGCTGCACCTTGCCGCACTCGTAACGTGAAGCGTGTTTGGGCTAACAAGAATCGTGAATTCCCAACTTGGGGTGCTGCCGACATCGATGCTGATCCAATGCAGATTGGTAAGGCAGGTTCGCCAACTAACGTGAAGGCTGTGAAGAGCATTGTCTTCAAGGCTAAGGAAAACAAGTCCCTCACTGCTTCGGATGAAGATATCGAGAGCCTTATTGTTGAACTTATGGAATCTAACACTATCGGATAATTATGAATAACGTATTTGTATACTGTGAACTTGAAGGCAACAAGGTTGCTGATGTAAGTTTGGAGCTCTGCACAAAGGGTCGCAAGCTCGCTAACAAGCTCGGTGTTCAGCTTGAGGCTGTACTCGTTGGTACAGGTCTCGACGGTACTCCTGAGCAGGTTATCCCTTATGGTGTTGATAAGGTACACGTTTTTGATGCTGAAGGTCTTTTCCCTTACACATCACTCCCACATACAAGTGCTGTAGTAAACCTCTTCAAGGAAGAGCAGCCACAGATTTGCCTTCTCGGTGCAACAGTTATCGGTCGTGACCTCGGTCCACGCGTTTCTTCTGCACTTCATTCAGGTCTTACTGCCGACTGTACTCAGCTTGAGATTGGTTCTTTCGATATGAAGGTAAAGAACGAAGCAGGTGAATTCGTTGAGAAGCACTACGAAGATCAGCTCTATCAGATTCGTCCAGCATTCGGTGGTTCTATCATCGCTACAATCGTTAACCCTGAGCATCGCCCACAGATGGCTACAGTTCGTGATGGTGTGATGAAGAAGGAAATCCTTGATGAGAACTACAAGGGTGAAGTTATCAAGCATGATGTTGCTAAGTATGTTCCAACTACAGACTATGTAGTTAAGGTTCTTGATCGTCATGTTGAGGCTGCTAAGCACAACCTTAAGGGTGCTCCAATCGTAATCGCTGGTGGTTATGGTGTTGGTTCTGCTGAAGGTTTCAATCAGCTCTTCGAACTTGCAAAGGAACTTCACGCTGAAGTTGGTGCTTCACGTGCAGCTGTTGATGCGGGTTGGATTGATCACGATCGTCAGATTGGTCAGACAGGTGTGACAGTTCGTCCTAAGGTTTACATCGCATGTGGTATTTCGGGTGCTATTCAGCACATCGCAGGTATGCGTGAGTCTGGTATCATCATCTCAATCAACAGCGATCCAAACGCTCCAATCAACCAGATTGCAGACTATATCATCACAGGAACAGTGGAAGAAGTTGTTCCAAAGCTTATTAAATACTACAAAAAGAATTCTAAGTAATGGCTAATTCATATACAGATGTTCCTGAGATTAAGTTCCATATGAACCATCCGCTCATGAAGCGTATCGTGGAACTCAAGGAAAGAAATTATGCTGACTATGGTCAGTACGACTATGCCTGCAAGGACTATGAGGATGCACTCGACAACTATGACAAGCTCCTTGAAATTGCAGGTGATATCAATGCAAATATCATCAATGCTAATGCAGAAGCAGTAGATGAGGAAGGTCCTCACTGCGAGAACGGTCGTGTTCGTTATGCAGTGAAGACTTATGAGAACCTTGATGCTATGGTAAAGGCTGGTCTTAACGGTATGACTATGCCTCGTCGTTATGGTGGTCTTAATATCCCAATGACAGTATATAGCGGTGCAAACGAAATTGTTTCTCAGGGTGATGCTGGTTTCCAGAACATCTGGTCTCTTCAGGACTGTATCGTAACTCTCTATGAGTTTGCAGACGAAGACCAGCGCCAGCGTTTCATTCCACGCGTTTGTGCAGGTGAAACAATGTCAATGGACCTCACTGAGCCAGATGCAGGTTCTGACCTTCAGTCTGTTCAGCTCAAGGCTACATATTCAGAGGAAGACCAGTGCTGGTACCTTAATGGTGTAAAGCGTTTCATCACAAACGGTGACTCTGATATCCACCTCGTACTTGCTCGTTCTGAGGAAGGTACAGGTGATGGTCGTGGTCTCTCTATGTTCATCTATGACAAGCGTAACGGTGGCGTAAACGTTCGTCGTATCGAGAACAAGCTCGGTATTCACGGCAGCCCAACTTGTGAACTTGTTTACAAGAATGCAAAGGCAGAACTTTGTGGTTCACGCAAGCTCGGTCTTATCAAGTACGTTATGGCTCTTATGAACGGTGCTCGTCTTGGTATTGCAGCTCAGTCAGTAGGTCTTGAGCAGGCAGCATACGAGGAAGCTCTTTCATACGCAAAGGATCGTAAGCAGTTCGGTAAGGAAATCATCAATTTCCCTGCAGTATATGATATGATTGCAACTATCAAGGCTCGTCTTGATGCAGGTCGTTCACTCCTTTACATGACTTCTCGTTATGTAGATATTTATAAGGCACTCGATGATATCGCTCGCGAGCGTAAGCTTACTCCTGAAGAGCGTGCTGAGCAGAAGAAGTACTCAAAGCTTGCTGATGCCTTCACTCCTATTGCTAAGGGTATGAACTCTGAGTTCTCTAACCAGTCTACCTACGATGCAATTCAGGTACATGGTGGTTCTGGTTTCATGCTCGAGTACAAGTGTCAGCGTATCTATCGTGATGCTCGTATCACTTCAATCTACGAAGGAACTACTCAGCTCCAGACTGTTGCTGCTATCCGTTATATCACTAACGGCTTCTACCAGACAGTTATCGAGGACTATGCTGCTCTCCCAGTAGCAGAAGGTTACCAGTCGTACGCAGACCGTATCGCTGCAATGGCTGCTAAGCTTGCTGAATGCACTGAGAAGGTTAAGGAAGCAGGCGACCAGGCTCTTCTCGACCTCTGTGCTCGCAAGCTCTACGATATGACAGGTTATACTATCATGTCACACCTTCTCCTTCAGGATGCACAGAAGGCTCCTGAGCTCTTCCAGAAGTCGCTCAATGTATTTGTCAACCTTGCTGAGGCAGAAGTTGCTAAGCAGAGCACATACATCAACGCTTTGGATGTAGAGCAGGTTGCTAATTACATACAGTAAAGACCCACCTTATCCCTCCCATTAGTGAGGGGGATATTGGGATAAATATAAGAAAGCCAGATAGTATTGATTGCTATCTGGCTTTCCTTGTTTATCTTTGTAACCTTACCCCCTCCCTAATGTGAAGGCTGGGAGGGGTAGGTGGGCCTTCTACAACTCCATAACCTTCTCCTCAAATTCCTCCTTACTATACTTCGACTTATTTCTTATTCTCGACCTATAATTATATATGGTAGGCATCGAATAATTGAGGAACTCCGCAATCTGGTTTGTATCTGTAATACCTAATCTGATTAGGGCGAATATTCGTAATTCAGCATTTAGCAACTCATTCTTCTTAAGAACAATTCTGCTGTCATCATTAAGCAAAGCATTGAAACGCTCCACAAAGTTAGGGTGAATCTCAAGGAATGCCTCATCGAAGTCCTTGTAGAATCGCTCTTCTTCAATCTCTACAAGACTATCATCCTTTAGAGTCTTCAAGAGTTCGGTATGCAGATTATTCTTCGCAAGTCTTAAGAGCGATTTGCGATATGATTCGAGCGAAGTGATATACTTTCTGCATTTGCTCAGGAACAAGGCAATATATTCCTCCTTCACTTTATCCATCTGATGAAGGTTAGTGTTGGTTTCGAGAAGACTTTGATTGTCTTTTCCAAGCAGTGTGTTAGCAGTTTCGAGATTCTTGTTAGCATCTTCGAGATTCTTGTTAGCATCTTCCAACTGCTGATTAGCATCTTCAAGTTGCGAATTGGCTTCCTCTAACTGATTGTTAGCTTCTGCAAGTTGCTCGTTTGTCTCTGCAAGTTGTTTCTTGGTGCGTGAAAGAATCTTTGCCTCCTTGCGTAAGTAAAGACTTGCGATAGCCAACAGGATCGCTAATCCTGCAAGTCCGCAACTGAACCATCTGTATGCAGTTTTCTCTTCAGCCTCGTGCTGATTATGTTCTTTCTCAATGATTGGGTAGATTTGGCTCATTTCGAGCGAACGGAGTTGGGCATTACAATAGTTTGCATCGTTCATCGAACAGAGCATATAATCATACGCATGCTTTGTGTCACCCCTGTCCATCAAGAGTTGTACAAGATCTGGGAGGGCAGCATACTCAGTCACACCTCTTTTCAGGTCCTCAATGGCAGTCTTGATGAGGTAACGCATCTGGTTGTCTTTATCCTTGAGAGCCTTGCAAGCCTGTGCGAGATTATAATATGTGTAGGCAAGATAGTCGCTTGTTGCTTTTGCTTGATAGTTGAGCATGATTTTCTTTGCTGCTTCAGGTTGACCTTCAGCAATAAGATAGTCAGCATGAACCACCTCACGACTTATCTCATCCTGTTCGTATAGCATGATAGAATCGCGATACTGATGAGCCTTAAGTGCCATCTTCTTGCTCAGTTCGGGTACGTTAGACTGATATGCTGAAACCCATCCGTAAATGGTTCTGCAAATATGGAAATAACGCGTAAGGTTTTCTTGGGACATGTCACTCCTGTCTATGCTTTCGACAATGTCCCTTGCATAGTTATATGCTCCCATAATGGCAAATTGCTCAGCTCGGTTAAGCTGAATGACCTTTTCCTTTGATGGGTCCTTCTTCACCACATCAAGTTGACTCATAAGGTCGAGGTAGTGCAAAGCCGAATCTGCCTGAAAGTGCGAGAACGATTGGAAGAGTTCGTTGTATAGTTCATAGTTCGTATCTTCCTTCATTCCTATGCGGCATCTAAGGCTGTCGATACGATGAAGTCTCTCGTAACGATAGTCTTCCTTGTTCTTTATGCATTCGTCAAGTTCTTCCAGCAGCGAACTGATGTCTTGAGCATATGCTGGGAAGAATGAAAGCAAAGATAATAAAATGATAAATGTTCTACGTGCCACAATAATTATGCTATATGTGATTATTGCTGCAAAGATAATGCTTTTTTCCCTTATCTAAAAATATAAGGTGTTTAATTATTCATACCAATTCATTTATTTGCTCAATATTTGGTAGTTTCATTCAAAAGCATTACTTTTGCATGCGAAACATTAACAGACCAATGAAATAACTATCGTCTAATATGGAAACAAACGACACAACAAATCCAAAGAAGGAAGAGCGTATCTATCGCTGCAACGATTGCGGTGGTGAGATTCATAAGCACGAAGTTTTCTGCAGCACATGCGGAAAGAAACTCGATCACTACGATTTCGAAGACTAACGGAACATACTCTCTCTTATCATCCAAGTAATCGAACTGACACACTACTATAACAAGCAAAACACATAAGGTTGTGTGACATTGTCCGTACCAACGGACATCGTCTCATGACCTTATGTGTTGATTGAAGAATCGGTATGTATGTCACCCGATAAAAGCAGCATGGCGGTTTTGCCCCATCTGCTGAAACAGACATAAGACAAACCGCCATTGCGATAATCCAACTTTCTTACCCTATGATTTCCGGGTATAGAAAAGTTGAATTTTAAATATATGTAAAATTTATGACTTCAATTCTTTGACCTCTGCGTATACGCTTTATACGTTCCAAGTCGGTACTGTAATAGTTTTCTTACTTAGTAAGATAAGAACTACGATGCAAAGGTATATTAAAATTATTTATGTGTAAAACAATTCAATATTTATTTTGTGCTCATTTTTCTTATTTTATATACGAAGACGTGCTTTTGAAAGTATATGTAACGTGCCTAAAGATAAGAATCGTGCATTTCTGGGCCTTTTGAACGATTATTTCGGAAAAAAGACCGTTCCTTTGCAGACATTTATTATTCGCTTCTAAACATACAAATACGTTTTGACCGTGATCATTCTCGAGACATCCAAATACTTTTACCAGCAGTTGCAACTCCTCGTTGAGACTGATGGGAGCATCCACAACAAGTATTTTATGTTGCGTAGCCTTTTCCGCCGTTTGACTGACCAATCAGTGCTTGATGCCCCAATCAGCGTGGCTGGACTTTTTGCAAAAGTGGACTATATTCTCAAGCAGCATAATGCCACTTCATCACATTCGCGAACCGTTCACGACTTGCGACATAGTTTGAATGATTTGAGCAAGAAGTCGGATGCCGAACTCCAACTCTCATTACCTTACGATGTGAAAGCAATGGTGCTTTATGTTTCGATTGTTTTCAAGGACGAACCAGTTCCTGCATCGCTCAACAGACTCCTTCCAACAGAATATCGTGAGGCGGGCTGGAAGAAGTTTAACGAAAACTGTATTCGTTGCATCGTGACCCGTTGGGATGATGAGTTTATATACGCTACCGAGGAGCAGAACGATTCGGAATTGATGGTGCTGTATAGTAAGGACAACAAATTCCTCACCCGTGATGGAAGGACCGACTGGTCTTACCTGCGTACTATCCTTTCGGTAGGTTCTTCGATAAATCTTCTTCGTGTACGTTTTGAAGATGCTATATGTCTTCCCGAACTCATTATTTTCGAACCAGACTACCTTATTAATATAACGACTATCACTTCTTGTTTCGAGGTGTATGCAGAGTCACCTTTGGTGCATCTGATCAATAAGTTCAAGCCTCAAGCCAACACTCACCATATCCATCTCGGTAACCTTTCGGGTCGTTATCTTGACGATACTGTGCATCATCGCAACGAGTCGTACGAGGAGAGTTGGAACGAGTTTATGCAGTCGAACTCAATTGGTGTGCTCGCTTGTGATGAAATCCTCACCCGAAAAGGTTACGAAGATTTCCGCAACGATGCCAATCATCAGAAGCAGAATATCGATAAGTTGATAGGGCAGGACTTGCATTCGCTACCTAACATAGAGCAGTTTGATCCTAAGGATATCGTACTCGAACCGACCTTCTTCAGCGAACTCTTAGGCATCCAAGGGCGTCTTGACTTCCTTTGGGAAACAAAAGAAGAGGACATATCCAAGCGAAAGTCAATTATCATAGAGCAGAAATCGGGTAAGGGAGAGTACGTTTGGCCACCTAATCCTAATGCAGACCCCGAAGTCCCAGAGGCAAAGGAGCAGCATTGGATTCAGTTGATTCTCTATCGTGCCTTATTTATATATGAGTTTCAGAAGTATGCCGACAAGCTCCATAACGTGATGCTTCTGTATTCGCGTTACTCGAAAGGACTCATTTCGAAAGGCCATTCGCCCGAATTGATGCTTAGGGCAATCAAGATGCGTAACCTGCTTGCATGGGGCGAGATGCACTATAGCGAAGAGGGCGTGCAGTTGTTGGATACGTTGACTTCCGAATATCTTCGCCAAAAGAAGGTTTCTGACAAACTCTGGATACCCTATACCAAACCCCAACTCGATGCTGTGCTCGACCCCATCCACAATGCTTCGCCGCTTGAGAAAGCATATTTCTTCCGATTTGCTCGTTTTGTGGAACGCGAACAACTCCTTTCGAAAGTGGGAAACAAAGAGAAGGAGGATAGCGGATTTGCCTCGAAGTGGCTCGACTCGCTCGAGGATAAGAAAGCTGCGGGCAATATATACGACAACTTGCGAATTGCTGAATTTGGTTATGCCGACAATGGAACATCCATCCATTCCATCCGCCTTTATTTCGGAGGAGAGCATTCGGTAGATACCACAAACTTCAGAAAGGGCGACATCATCATACTATACAAGTATAAAAGAGGTGTGGTTCCAAACGCTTGTGCCCAAATGGTAACCCGTGCTTCGCTGCTCGATATCACCGAAGACGGAATAGAAGTGGTGCTTCGATTTGACCAGACCGATGCTAATGTGTTTGAGCAAAATCTCGATACCTTATGGGCAGTGGAACATGATTCTATTGAGTCGTCGAGCAGTTCGCTGTATAGCGGATTGCTGAGTTTCCTTTCTGCAAGTAAGGAACGCCGTGATCTTCTGTTGAACCAACGATTGCCTCAAGTGGACGAATCCATAAAGATCAAAGGCGAATATGGAGCATTCAACACCCTTGTCACTCGGGCAAAACAAGCTCGCGACCTTTTTCTTATCATCGGTCCTCCGGGAACGGGAAAGACCTCGTATGGTCTGCTCAATCAGTTGAAGGAGGAATTGCTCGAACCCAACAGCAGCGTTCTGCTCATGTCGTATACCAATCGTGCGGTAGATGAAATATGCAGCAAACTTGTTGAAGAGGGAATCGACTTCATACGAGTAGGTTCCGAACTCTCTGCCCACCCTGCATACTCGGATTATCTCCTCTGCAACAGAGTTCGCTCTTGCAAAAATGGAGGTGAAATCATGCAACTTTTGAAGTCTGCAAGGATTTATTGTGCCACTACCGCTGCACTCAATACCAACATCAGCCTCTTCAAGATAAAGCATTTCGACCTCGCTATCATCGATGAGTCGTCGCAGATTCTCGAGCCCCATCTGATAGGACTTCTCAGTGCGAAGCATGGGGAGGTAAATGCCATTTCAAAGTTCGTGTTCATAGGCGACCATAAGCAGTTGCCTGCGGTTGTGCAGCAGTCGCAGAAGGATTCTTTGGTCGAAGATGCGCTCTTGAAGGACATCCATCTCACCGATTGCCGCCTTTCGCTCTTCGAACGCTTGCTCAAGACATTCAAGACAAATGATGGGTACGACCCACGCTTCGTGTATATGTTGACCAAGCAAGGTCGTATGCATCAGGACATATCGGAGTTTCCGAACAAGGCCTTCTATGGTGGAAAACTCGATGTTGTGCCGCTCGGCCATCAGTTGTTGCCTAATGTGAGTGTTCCATCCACTAACGGGATAGTGAATCTGTTGGGCAGACATCGCGTGGTGTTCGTTGATTCATACAAAGGAAATAATGCAGCCCTTAGAGGTGATAGGGTAGTGCCATCGCTCAAGACCAATGAAGCGGAGGCAGAAATGATTGCCGCTACGGTGCTCCAGATATATAATATTAATAAGGAGTCGTTCGACATCAACTCTACCGTTGGTGTCATCGTGCCTTATCGCAACCAGATATCTACCGTCCGCAATGCTATCGACCGACTCGACAGGCAGCACAAACTGCATGACATCATGATTGATACTGTCGAAAGATACCAGGGCAGCCAGTGCGACTATATCATATATGGATTCACGGTGCAGCAACCGTATCAGTTGAATTTCCTTACGAATAACGTGTTCGAAGAGGATGGACTCGTAATCGACCGCAAACTCAATGTCGCTATGACTCGAGCAAGACTCAACCTCGTATTGATAGGAAATTCACGATTGCTTTCGTTGAATTCAACCTTCAATTCCCTTCTTCGTTTTGTCAAGCAAAAGGGTGCGTTCGTAGATGTTCCTACGGAAAGATACTGCTCGGGCAACTTTTAGTCAATATCACACTATTAGTATGAAGTCCCACACACTATTAGTAAGAGGTACCTCACACTATTAGTATGAAGGCTCTCACACTATAGTGTGTTGACCCTCGTACTAATAGTGTGTTAATCCTCTTAATATTAGTGCAAAAACGTTGCTCTAAGGTGTGTTTGTGCCTTCTCAACACAAATTTAACAAAAGAATATTAAAAAATCTTGAAATCTTTGTTAGGTGTGAAGTTTTATTCTTACATTTGCACGGTCGTAATACAACGTGATAAATGGAATTCATAAGTAAGGATACACCATACGGAATAGCACTTGCCTTGTCGGGGATTGCCTTGTTAGCCTTCGGAGCACTTACGTTCTTGGGGCTCGACTACCGATTTGAGGGCAATCTTTATGTTGTTGTCCCAATGATGCTTGCGGGTGCAGCAGTTGTTATCTGGGCACTCGTGAAGATGTGCAAGATGAAGCAAACCCTCCGCGTAAGGGAAGGTGCGGTGAAGGAGATTGCCTTCGCTCTGCTTGTTCTTGCAGTGTTGGGATGTGCAAGTGTGCCGTTCACCAACTTCCTTCATGTGCTCGACCATCAGGATGAGTTTCAGGCGGGAGTTGACAGCACGGTTATTGTTGTCAAGGGGATTGATGAGGCTTACAAGACATATGCCAATGAGAGGGTGAACAACTACCGCAACCATTTGCGCAGCCTTTGGACAGGTTCTTCCGCTTACCGTACCGAACTCGAAGGTGCAGCGGGCAATACGAAGGAAGAAAAGATAGCTTCCCTTACCAACAGTCTGCAGCGACGACTCCTCAGCATAAATACAGAAGATGTGGCTAAAGCCCGAAACCAATGGCTCGAAAGCTTGCATTCCATCAGCGTGTGGAATATTCTCACGCCCCGCAACATTGCAGCAGTAGGCAATGCGGGCAATGAATGGGTGGAGCAGTATCGCAAGGTGTCCGAGATGATTTATGTGGGCGAAAATGCCGAACCTTTTGCGATGCCGCAGCTCGAAAACAAGCTCAGTAGCACGATTGCCTCGTTCACACGGTTTCACAGACCCGACCTCCGAGGCATATTCGCAGCACTTTTCTGCTTCGTTTTCATAATGATTCCTTATTTCCAAACAAGACGTAATACCAAAGGCAAACGTGGAACACACCAAGATTAATGAGTACATAGAACCTCTCGTAACGGATGAGAATGCTTTGAGTCTCGACGGCTTGAAGCTGTTGCTCTGTGAGGGTAAGGTCACTCGCGAGGAAATCGAAAGTGTTCTCAGCGACGAACTCATCAAGTGCTTTGACAATTTCATGTCCGATGCCCTTGTGTCCGAAGTCTTGCCTGAAGGAAATCATGAACTCTCAGGCGAGAAAGGTCGTACCGAAGTCTATTTCTGGGGAATGGAAGGCAGCGGAAAGACATCAGTCATAGGTACTATCCTTTCTGCCCAATCCGAATTGGTGGAGAAGGTGAATACAGGCAGTTCGCTCGATCTTGCCCGTGCTCTCGTACGTGCCTATCACAATGCACCCGAGGGTTCTCTCCCAACATCTCTCCTTCCACAATCCTTATCCTCTAACCTCCAACCTTCCACCCTCAACCTCGATATTAAGGACTCCCATTCCCGCCTTCACCCGCTTTCACTTATCGAGATGCACATCACATCGGGTTCACATCCGATACTGAAGCAGACCAATAACGACAAGATACATATCCTTTGCTATGATTGCCGACAGGCCGGAGTAGTGCAAGACAACCTCTTCATCGACCTCCTCACCGAACTCAAGCAGAGTGGTGTGCTGATGCAGTCGGTAGGAGTGTATTGCCTTGTAACAAAGGTTGATGCACTTGTCAACGTGCCTAAGGACTTCCGCCCCGAGGTGGCTCAGACCATGATTACAGCCGACCATCTCGACTTGTGGATGGCTGTTAAGAATGCTTGCTACGAGATGCAGATTTACGACGCAACTCCTATACCTTATTCTATAGGAAATGTCAGGTTGCAGAGCATTGCGAATATCAACCTCGACTGTGCCCATCGCTTCATCGACAAACCACTTGCACTGAAGAGCCACCCTTATCGTACCGCAATGGGTCGCGTGCTTCGTTTCGGTTCGTGGTGGAGCACAACCATCTTTATCATCGCTGCATGTGTGGCAATCGTCTTCGGTCTAAACCTCACTATGTCTGCCATCGACCCGATGCCGACCGAGAAGATTGAGCCTTTCGACTTCGTAACCTACTTCGAACAGAAAGAGGCAGCACAAGTCAAGAATAGTACATATTACAGTTGCAACAGTAAGTACAAGACCCTTAAGGCAGAACTCCAGACCGAGCGTTTCATCACTTGCAAGGATGGCAAACGCTTGCTTCCCGCACGCGACTACATACAATGCGACAAGACCATCAGCGATGATTTTGCCCAAATCATCTATGGAGGAATGCAGTACGAGTTTAAGCAGAGCGAATGGGGCGAAGGTGTTCTCGACCGCCTCAAGGCTGAAAGTACCGAACTGCTTCGCAACCAGCATCTCTCCGACTCCAAGCGTGATGCATTAAACGAGGCAGTTGATATCCTCAACAAATACTACGAAGCTCGGGATATCATCAAACTCAGCAACAACTGCAAGAGCATCTCCGAAGTCGAACATGTCAAGTCGTGCATTGATGATTATTCAGAAGAACCCTTCTCACACAATACCAAACTCCAGCACGACCTTCAGGGGGCGGAGTATAATGCCAATCTCAGTTGTGCCCGTTTCTTCCGTGATGAGGCTCGGCAAGCCTACCTCGACTTCCTTGGTGAGTGGCAGCGGATTGATGCTGCGCATAGCATCAATATCATAGCCGAGGCACAAGAGCAGAAGGCTCTCCGCAATAGGACTCTCAGCCAACTTAGCGAACTGCAGAGTCAAATTGGCACTTTACGCAACAGGTTCGGTACGGATGATGAGGCTGCACAGTCAGTAATCTCCGATGCAAACGGATGGATTGATAAGATACGCAACAAAAGAGCATTATTCGAAATATGATGGAACTCATTAAGAAGATAATATTAGGAATACTCAACTTCTTCCCCCAGCGGGTGAAGATAGGCAGCAGTGCCCGCATGGCAAACTGGCTTGTCCTGCTCATCGTGGGCATTTGCCTTGCACTCTGTGCCTCGATGATGATGAGCATCGAACGCAAGCTCGCCCTCTTCATCGACTCTTATGAACTGCCCGCAACCAACGTTCTTACGGTGGGCGAGGGTAGTGATGTCAGTTTCAAGGGTGTGCCTAAGGACTATCTCCGCATCACTCCCTCGGTGGATGGTTCCTTTGCTTGGGAGGTCAATCCGGAGTATAAGGACAGTCTCATGTACTTTAAGATTAACGACCAAAACCCTCAGAAGCATGTCATCCTCGATGATGAGTCGCAGAGGATAACAGTATGCTTCCCGGGCGAAGAGGTTGATACTCTCACCTTTACGGGCCATGAAATATGGGACGAGTGGGATGACTTCGATGAGCAACAGGACGTTATGCTCCGCCATTTTGCAGCACGTTATGGGGTGGAACATGCGGGTGATTCTGATTCCATCAAGTTGCATTACCTCTCACTTATCACTAACAAGAATGTCCGCTCCTTCTTCGAGCGTTCCAAGGATGGGGGTGATATTGTGCTTGTCATCCTCGATGATAATACCTCCCTCACCACTCCCGAAGGTACTGTATCCTATATCCGATCGGGTTCGACTTCAGCCGAAGGTGAAACTGCCTCACGTCTCAAACTGCAGTTCTTCTCCCTCTCCGACCATTCCTATATGGATGGGTCTGCTGACAATGGTACGTTCCAGGTCGAAGGTGTCAACTATGTCATGAAAGCATCCGTCCGCCTCACAGCATGGGGTGCCGGACATGCTATGCTCGAACGCCAAAGCGATGGACGCATCGCAGTTCGTTTCCCTAAGGCAATCGGTTATGTGGGAACAGTCGATTCGCTCTACAAGGCAAGTGTAAACACAAGTCACATCATCACCTTCAAGCAGCAGGGCAAGTCTTTCCCTACCGGTACCGACATCTATCTTCCTCAGATTTCGGGTGCGATGAACCAGGATATCTGCAATGTTGAGATGAAGGGCGGAAGTGATGTATCCCTTCGCGACAACAATAATAATATAATAAAGGTGGAATCGGGCAAGACTGCTTTCCTCCCATTCGCCCTTGTTCCGACACTCAATCATGTCACACTCCATTCGGGCAATACCACTATGCAGTGCCGTACGGGTTATGTGGATATGGGTTTTGCGTTCAGTTATCTGTATCTCCCTCTCCTTGTTGGACTTATCCTTATCATTCTCGTGCTTTGTCCCGCGAGTCCGGTAAGACTTGATGTCTATTCCACAATGTACGATGACCCATACTACAGCAATACGCAACTCAAGAAGTATCCTGCCTTCTTCGCTATGCTTATCCTCATAGCGATGACCTATTGCGTGTGCAAGTCGCTCATTGCCCTCAAACTCAGTTACACCTATCCTTATTTCGAAAAACTAACGGGTATCACTCCCGCCACCACATCCCTCTTCCTCCTTGTCTTCTTCACCCTCGCGATGATATTCAACTGTAAGGTGATGCAGGCACAAGAGGGCGACCTCGAAGATGCCTACTACTATGAGGTAACGAACAAGCGTACCCGTCGCAAGTGGTATGCCTGGACAACGGTCTTCCTCCTCTTCGTCCTCTGCATCTACACTATGTTCGGACTACTCGACAACGTGGTGAATGCAGAAGTCATCAAGTCGTATTTCCACTCGCAGATATATAGTCTGAACATCCTTGGATGGCGCGATATCTTCGGCATCAACGATACGCATCGCTCTGTCCCTTACACTCTTATCTTCATCGAAGGCATCCTTTTGATATGCTGGTTCGTGCAACTTCTCTGCATCTCGAACCAGAGTGTGCGTTCTGCCTTCATGGCGATTCGCGAAAAACTCTTAAGTGTTTTCCACAAATCTCTTAACACTTTTACCCAAAACTCCCAACACTTTTCCCTCCCTCTCCTAAGTGTCTATAAATCAAAGATTGAATCTTTGACCACCCACCCCCACCTCCACCAACTCTTCTCCTTCATCCTCAAAGTCGTAAACTACAACCGCACCCACTTCCTCATCTCGACTCTCGTGCTCGTATTTATCGTGGTTCTTGCCTACTTTATCGACCCTCTTGCAAAACTGATGATATTCATCGCCCTCATCTGGGCGGCACTCTCGCTATGGGATGCTATAGTCCTTGCACTCCGCACCCTTTTCCCTTGGCATTTCGTCCTCCTTGCAGCACTTGTCATCATCGGACCGATGATGGGAAACTTCGGTACGGCATTTATCACCATCACCGTTATTCTCGGACTTTGCAAAGCATTGACAAGCATTACCTTCGATAAGGAAGACCCTGAATCGCCAGTCGACACGCGTCACACGGTCTTCTTCCAGATGCTTATCATCTCGACTATCTATATCGGTTGTGCAATGGTGGCTGACAACGGATATATGACCAACTACATGGGCTTCCTTATGGCAGTACTCTGCTTCTATTTCGTGATGGACCGCAACACCGAATGGATGATAGGCGACTCCGAACAGGCAAAGCAGGAAACCCGCTGGGTGTATACGTTCACAATCCTTGCAGTAATGATGTGTACCCTCCTTCCTTCGATATGTGGAAAGCTTTTCCGTACCGATGATGTCAACTATAGTCGCCTCTCCCGACGCATCATGCTCTATTCGAGCTTCGACGACTTGCAGAAGTCGGGCTTCCGTTATGCTGAGACTGATGCTGAGTTTATGACCATCATGAGCCACTATATGCAGAACTCGGAAGGCAGCGATCCGCTCTCCAACGAAGACCATTTCCTTCATGCTTCGGTTAGTTCGGGACAATCGCCAGTAGTGCTCAACGACCTCTCAGTTCCTGTAGCCTTCATCGGAGCATACGGCACTTTCCGTGCTACGAGCGTGTTCTTCCTCCTTCTGCTCGCCCTTCTCATCCTTGTTTCGCAGTTCAGTATGGGACATGCATCAAGCGATGGCGATCCCGACACCTATCTCACCTATGCTATGCAATGGCGACTTCTTGCCCTCTTCATGTGGGTGGGCACGAGTCTCTACATATACCTATCCTACATCGGACACATACCATTTACCGGTCGTCTCATTCCAGGTTTTGGTGTTGATGCGGTAGGCGAAGCTCTCGAATCCGCTATCCTCCTTGCCTTTATGGCTTGTGTGACAGTAAGGGCAAAGGATAAGGTAGATCCTTCGACTTAAAGCCCCCCGACCCCCAAAGGGGGCGGCCATCCGGGTAGTTCAAGGAAGCTTTCATATTTCATAACTCATAACTCTTAACTCATAACTAAAAATAACATCGTGTTTGGCTTTACAAAGAATTGGTTCGAATCAATCATTCGATACAGAATAAAGAGTACTAAGCGCATACGACTTGCGGTTATCGGTACTCCATCAAGTGGCAAGAGCTACTTGCTGTCAGATATTATTCAGTCGTTCAGCCTGTTGGGCTTCAAGCGAGGCAACTTGCCCCTCTCGTTTCCATACAGCAGTTTTGCAGGATATTTCAACGATATCAGCGACCCCGATGGTTGTGTCGGTGGTACTGTTACCTATGCATGCCGACAGGAGAACCACTATGGTGCAATGCTCTATGGCGGTTGTGATGGACAGAGGGTCGATATCGAGTTTGTAAATATCCCTGGTGAGGTGTTCAGCACTGACCAGACAAGCATCGCCACCTTCTTCCAGCTTCGCGACTCCATCAAGCGTGCCAACAAAGGCGTATTTACCGTTACCACATGGGAAGCCCTTGATGGACAGAAGTGTTATGTGGTCGAACCAAGCGATGGAGTTCGACGCAACAACGCACTTGCCGAACCTGATAAGGCTTCGACTATGGCAATCAACGAAGGCTCGTATAAGATGAACTATGGCGAATGGCCGCAAATCTTTTCCAAACTCAACAAACGCCAGTTTACCGAGCGCAAGGAAACTCGTAAGAACGTAAGCGGAAAGTATATCATAAGCCACTTCTTCGAACTCATGCCCGACTCGCTCATGCAAACCATCAAGGAGGCATGGCCTTCGTTCACCAACGCGAGCATGAAGGTGACACAAAGCGATTTCATCAACAAGAAGATGGATCGCGACTTCTACTTCCACATGTTCTGTCAGGATGCAACAGACATTATCCTTTGCGACAAACTCTTCTCGCAAGGCGACACAACATCGGAGAATGAGATGAGTGCGGCACAGAACTTCAGTCAGATGACCCAACTCATCAATCAATTCCTCGAGGGCAACAAGGCACATCCTAATGTATATCTTGCTTTCCGTGGTGCTGACATGATGATCGATGAGGAGAAGGTGAAAGCTCTCAAGGCAGAACTCAAGGGTTATCGCGAGGATGAATGCAACAATGCGATTTACTCTTACTTTGTTCACAACGTGTGCAAGTATCTCGATCCAAACCTTCAGTATCCTACTCCAATCAACCCTTGGATTGGTCTGAAGCCTAACGACAATGCTGAATCACTCGAGGATTGCTTCATCAATACCGATACTACAGCCCTTACAGGACTTGACATCAAACGCCATATCGACTCGCGACTCGGCACTATGGCTGCGGGATTCTGGATGCTTCTCAACACAACGGGCGATGCAAACCGCGTGAAGATTGCATACAATAATCCTTCACGTCTCCCAATCGCACCTCATGTATATTTCACTTCGACCCCAATCGATGACTCCTACGACATCTATGAGGCTGATAGCGAACATAAGAACCAACGATTTATACATCGCGAAAACGACCGTATTGTTGCTTTTAACGTGGTCGGTCGTCCTCTATGTTTCGGCACTTACCAACTTTGTACCGATCTCCTCGTGCAGAATGGTGTCAATCCGGGAGTGTTCCGTATCGGTTCTCTCCTCCGTCGTCTTCAACAGAAACTCAAGTAAACGAATATGCAGACAATTAAGATATCAAAAATAGCATTCGGCTCGCTCTCCACCACGATAGGCGATGCGACTCTCGGCTACACTGAGGGCGTTTCCTTCCGTGCCCGTGAGGTAGATGGCATCTATGTGGACAATCCTCCAGTGCTCTCGAAGGACTACTCCAGTGCTATCTGGAAGTACTATCCCGATACCGACAACTTTATGCTCACCCATGTGCAGGGACTTCATGTGACAGACAGTTCGATGGCACGCTTCTTCCCTTACCGAGGTGCATACGAAGTAAGCCGAAACGAGATGAACCGCACAGGCCTTAGCATCGCTTCTGTGCTCGACAGCATGCCTCGCATCAAGCAGTTCTCCGCTCCCGAAAAGTGGGATATCGCAACTTCTCTTCGCAATCATGTGCGACTTGGCAATCCGCTTGAGTCCGAATGTCTTGCTGAAACCATAGAGCGTGCCATCGATTTCGGTACACGCCTCTATATCAGCATGCCTACAGCGGGTCGTAATCTTCGCGAGAACAACGTGTTCCATTCGTCCGAATGGAATACCCTCATCGAGGCAATCGACCTGCTTCCCGAGGACATCCGCCGTTATGTCTCGTTCGCATTCTGCGTGGATGAGCATTATGCTGACCAGTTGAATGATGTTCTCGTGACAGTATATGCCCGCGAAAGCAAGATGGTCGTTCCCCAAGGTTGCACAGATATCAAGTGGGAAGTGCTTCAGACTCTGAAGCGTGCTTCCGCTTCCGAACTCCAGGCAATGCGAACCGCCATGTCCATGCTTCCGGGTCGTTCAGAGAAGATGCTTCCGCTTGCCGAAGTATTTAGTAAGGTACGCGTGTATAAGGACCGCCCTAAATACACCGAACAACTCAAGAAAGACAAGCGACCTATCGAGTCGGCTCAGGATGTTTTCGCCCTTATCCGCGACTACAAGGGTAGGGTGGCCGATGATGCCCTGCTCAACGTCATTTCACTTCTCGACCCTATAAAAAAGAAATATGTAATCGAGCAACTTTGTGCAAGCGAACAGCGTGATGCCCTCATCACTGCCGCTCTCGAGGCTATTCTTACAAACAAGGCTGCCAAACTCGGTACTGATGCTGATGCTTGGTACACGTTCCTCAACAAACTCAGCAACGATGATGGACTACTCGAAAAGAGCATCAAGCTCTATATGTCCCGCATCCGCTCGTGGAACAAGCGTGATATCAATGCTCTCTGCAAGAATATCGTGGCATTCGAGAAGGCACATCCTCGCAAGTCGAATACCGAACTCTACCGTCTCATGGTGAAGACTCTCCACCTTGAGAAGGAAATAAAAATCAAGACTGAACCAAAAAATCCCAGTAATAACATGCAAGAAAACCCAAACAGACCCTTGGTATCAGACAGTTCTGAACAAGATACATCAGCTTTTGACACCCTCTACGAAGAAATCGTCAAAGAAGAAGCCGGCTCAAAAAAGAAAACGCAAGTGATTACCGCACTCTGCTCGTTCCTTGTTGGTGCCCTTATAGCTGGGGCGGCGGCTTTCTTTGTATTGCCGATGCTGCAGCAAGATGCTCAGACTGATGCCGATACGACTCCGGTCGATACGCTCAACAACATCACCCTCACTATCAACCCTGCAGACTCCACATCAGTCATCATTCCGATGTTGGACAGCATCTGCAAGGCACGTTTCTTTGCACCGCTCGACTCGCTCGATACTTTGCAGACAAAGGAACTGAACGTGAAGATTACAACCGAAATCAATGGAACCCAAGATTGATCCCTACTGGAACAATGACTCGTCGATGTCGCTGCGTCCTTTTCTCGTTATTGGATTGCCAGTGATAGTATTGCTCTTGGCTGTCGTGCTCAGCGGTCTGAAAAGCACCACTCAGCTCGGTCGTCAAGGCAGCAAGGACGTGTACAACCCAGCCGAATGCCCTGACAGCGGATTTGTAGGCAGTGCTAACCGACTGCTCTCCGAACTCTTGCTCGATACGCTCGAAGGCAACCATCCCGTTACCGACCTCGAGAGCCTGAACCGCAAGTACCAGGCCCTCACGTTTGCCCTGCCTTATGGTGAGGAGCAGAAGGCGGTCATCGAGGCTTCCGACCTCCGTCTTGTAGGCATTAAGGCCGAACGAATACGCAGCGATCGTGGACGTATGTTCTATTATAACAGTCGTCTGCCCGAACTCCTTCTCCAACAGAAAGAGAATATCTCCGACACCTACTTCCGCATCTATTGCAAGGGCGAGAGATACAACTACGAAGAGAAGAAGAAGCCGGTTCACCTCACCCGCCTCGAAGTCATCCCGTCGATGTTCAAGGTCGCTCTTGTGAAAGACCCTTGGACAGGCATTATTCAGGGTGCTCCAAACAGTCTTTTCACCGAGCAGAATGCGGTATTCCTCAACTACGGTAACAGCATTCTCCCTCTCCCTCGCCTTCAGCAAGCTGACCTGACCAACTCGCTTAAGTACCAAGCAGTTGCTGATCAGGCACAAGTGCTCGACCGAAATGGGTCTGAACTTGATTATTACGGCATCTACACCGACCTCTTCAAGTCTCGTTCGGATAATGCAAAATCATGTGCGAACATATTGATGAAGGGCACAAAGGACGATGCCAATTCAAGTTCTCCTTACTTCACCATCTGTTGTGCAAAAGGCAATATCTATATCCGCCCCAATGTCAAGATGCGAGTGTTTGGCAGACAGCAGACCTACGATGTCCAGCCTAAAAACCAGGGTCAGCAGGACGATGCGGTCATTACGCTTGAGGACGGCATGAAGATTGTCGCCTATCAGGACAACGACTACAAGATTGCGGAGTTCACCCTCTTTACCCACGATCCTATGCGAACTCTTTCGAGTCTTTCGCTCACCAACGTGGGTCGCGAGCGAATCAACCTGCCTGCACAGCAAACCGACCTTTTCACCCGACAGGTGATTAGCGGACTCTCACGCAACATGTCCAACACCTACAACATCGATACCGTTCGCCTCAGTCTCGACCCTATGCTTTCGCGAGCATTCGAGAAGGAGCTCCGCAACTATATGTATGCTGTGAAACGTCAGATTGGTACGCCCCGCAATATTCGCAAGAATAGTGAGCAGTACGATATCTCTATGACCGTGATGGATATGGCAACAGGCGATATCATTGCCACCCCTTATTATAGTTCGCGACTCGATGAAGTGCCCGATGAACTCAAGATGACCACTCGCAACCCCGCTATGTCGCGTCGTTTCATCGGTTCTACCTTCAAGCCGCTTGTTGCTCTCGCTTCGGTTCTTGCCAATCCGAGTCTTCTCTCGCTCGATACCCATGGCAAGTATCACATGAACGAAGGCGGCGAAACAGCCACTTTCTTCGGTCGCAAAACTCAGGCTTGGGCAAAGAAATCATCCTCGCATTGGTCGGGAAGCAATATGGCCGACTTCCTTTCCTACTCCGACGATGTATATCCCGTTGCCCTCGCTTCGCTTGCGATGACTGGAGTCAACGTTGGTAGCGATGTGTCTACCCTCCCTCTCACGGGAGGCAATAACTACTTCCTCGAACAAGGTCACATGCTCCGTTTCAAAACCGATAAGCAGGCCGACTTCACTCCGCAGAACCATCCTTTCAACGATTGGCTGACATATCTCTATGCAACCAATTACGACAAGGATATCGTCACCGATACCATCTTCAAGAATCTCTACACGCAGAACAACCTCAACCATCAGGAACGCCGTTATGGTCTCGACGAACTCATCCCCGATGTGATGAATATGAACCTCGACCGCTTCCTCGAAGGACAGGGCTTCCGCCAGATGCTCCCACCTTGGGTGCTTGGTCAGGGCGACAACCAGTGGAGTTGTATCAAGGTGGCGGAGGCATGGTCGCGAATGCTAACCAAGCGTAATGTGCTCGCTACCCTCATTCACAATGAGGAGACTCCTTCCTCGCTCGTAGATGATATTACTAAAGGTGCGGGCAAACGAACAGTTAAGGGACTTGCCACCACCTCGCAGACCAACAGCACATGGAACGGCTTCCTCACCGCTTTCCGCGATGCCCAGCATATAGTCACATTCCACGGAAGCACCCTTCAGCGAATGTACAATCAGGTGCAGAACCTCAATGAGTCGGGCATATCCCACAATCTCGTCCTATTCTCCAAAACGGGTACTCCAGATGTTTACGACCGCTACGATACTCCTCTCATCGGTGGCAACCGCCGACAGATCGACCTCGGTATGTACAGTTTCGCCCTTATGGACTCGCATCAGACCGCTAATGTCACCAACAACAAGCCTGCCCGAGGTATTGTCTGCATCATTCGCATCACCCGAACCTACGAGTGCGACCAGTGTTCCCGACTCGGTCATCAGTGCTCACGCTGCGAGAATTTCCCTGGCGTTAATTCCACTCATGCCCGAAATTTCTTCTCGGAAAATGCCAATCGTCTTCGCAAGTTTTACGATATGACCCAAAGGTATTATTAGACATCATACTTTGATAATATCGCACAAAAACAGACTGTCACAAGTTTTTCCTTGTGGCAGTCATTTTGTTCTTATATTTATGCAAAACTGCACAAAACGCCAATTGTTATTGTCTATTTTTGTCCACTTTGCATATTTTTTTGCTTTATTGACAAATTTTGTTCGAAAATGTATACGAAATAATAATAATTATGCTTAACTTTGTAGCGTAAAAATATAAAAAATAGGTAAAAGTATTTTTCGGGACTTATAACTGATAACAGAATTATGAAGAAGGTTTTAACAATGTTCGCTTTTGCTGTAGCATTTGTGGGCACAACAATGACTGCTAAGGCAGACGTCAAGACAGTATCATTTGATGCAAGTGTTTCAAGTGACGACGTAGTTCTCTCAAAGAAGGACAATGCTGCAATTTACACATCAGAAGATGGTGTAAAGTTTACAGTAGCTAACAAAGCAGGCAATCCAGTTTGTGTTTCTTGTGTTGCTCCTGCTAATATGAAGGTAGCCCAGTCAAGCATCTCTGTTAAGGCTGATTCAAACAATCCAAATATTGTGACAGTTTCTTACGATGTAGTTGAACACTACGTTTATGCAGATTCTGATAAGGAAATTTATTTCGGTGGCGAATGGACTACTGAAGAAATCAAGGCTGCTCTCTCACGCCCAATCGATGGTATCAAGCCAAAGGACTTTGCTAAGGTGAACTTTACTATGCTTTCTGAAGGCGTAAATGTAAAGCGTAGCGAACTTGCTCTTGCAAATCCAAACACAGTGATTGTATCTTCAAGTGCCGACCTCGCTTCAAACGGCGTTGAAAGTCTCTTCCTCGATGAAGCTGCCTTCGTTGCTAAGAAGTAAAATTCAAGTTATAAGATTACAAGAATAAAAACTGATAACTAAATACATAAAAAATCATCCGGATAGTTTCATCGAAAACTATCCGGATTTTGTTTTTATACGCAAGTCGTAACTTGTGATAAATCTTAGTTTGCCAGTTATTAGTAAGTCAATACTGGTTCCAATTCCTTAGCCTGAGCAATCATCTTCTCAAGTTCGCTAACAGAAGGAACGCGGTTGCAGAGGTTCTTCTCTTCATTTACCTCAACAAGCTTTGGCTGGAGGTTAGCAGCAACGCGATGACGGAATTCCTTCACTGTGTCAACACCAGCAGCCTCGAGGAGTTCAGCAAACTGACCAGCAACACCATTGATGCGGAAAAGGTCAGAGTGGTTAGCCCACTTAAGGATGAGCTTAGGCGAAATCTCAGTCTCCTGTGCAAGAGCCTTACGACCAGCAGGAGCAGCACACTTAGCGAGGTATTCCTCAGTTGTCTTGATACCAGCAGCCTCAAGTTTAGCTGCATAAACAGGGCCGATACCCTCGATGTCAATAATCTTATAAGCCATAATCTAATAGTTATTTAAAGGTTAAATATTGAAATTAAAAACACATTTCGCTGCAAATATAATTCTTTTTTATATTATATCAAACAAAATGTAACATATTTATATCCTATTTAACTCAAAATCCTATATCTTTGCACATATTATAACGAAGTACTACTTAATAACACTTTATGAAAAAACGATTTTCTCTACTTACTGTTGCCGCTTGCATGGGTGCCATGAGCGCAAATGCACAGTTGTCGTCCAATCCCGACAAGTTCCTCGGCAACATCACCACAAGCTATAATGTGGATTATGGTAACGAGAAGTTCTACACGTTGTGGAACCAGATTACTTGCGAAAACGAGTCGAAGTGGGCATCGGTCGAAGGCACCAACAACAGCTTCAATTGGGGTTGTGATAATGCTTTCAACTATGCCAAGAACCACAAGTTCCCTTTCAAGTTCCATGCACTCGTTTGGGGTTCGCAGTATCCTTCTTGGTTGGAGAAGCAGACTCCTGAACAGCGATACAAGGAGATAGTCCAATGGATGGATGCTGTGAAGAAGAAGTATCCTAACCTCCAACTCATCGACGTGGTCAACGAGGCAGTTTCTGGTCATCAGGCAGGTACTAAATACTTCATCGAGGCTCTCGGTGGAACAGGTAAGACTGGTTACGACTGGATCATCAAGGCATTCGAACTCGCTTACGAGCGCTGGCCTAATGCCATTCTCATCTACAACGACTTCAACACCTTCCAGTGGAATACCGACCAGTACATCGACCTTGTGAAGACTCTTCGCGATGCTGGTGCTCCTATTGATGCATACGGATGCCAGAGTCACGACCTCACCGACTTGAACGTAAGCAGTTTCAAGACCGTCATGACAAAACTCCAGAATTCGCTCAAGATGCCTATGTACAGCACAGAGTATGATATCGGTACCGACGACGATTCTCTTCAGCTTCAGCGTTATCAGGAGCAGATTCCTTACATGTGGGAGGCAGACTATTGTGCCGGTGTAACCCTCTGGGGATATATCTATGGTAAAACATGGACTACAGATGGTAACTCGGGTATCATCAGGGGTGGTAAGGATCGCCTTGCTATGACTTGGCTTCGCGAATACATGAAGACCGATGCTGCCAAGAATGCCAAGAGTCCTTACCCTGGTATGGTGAAGGAGGCTTCGGTATATATCAAGCCTCAGGCTCTCAATATCGAGAAGGGTGACACATCCATCATCACCGTTCGTGCCGCAATGCGTACCAAGACTATCGAGAAGGTGGAACTCTATGCAAAGAACGTGCTCATCGGCACTCTCACCGAGGCTCCATACGATTTCAAGTACGTCCCTACTGCTACAGGTAAGGTCGAACTCAAGGCAAAGGTCTATGCATCTGATGATTTCACTTGGACTCGTTATTCTGAAATCAACGTGTGCAACCCTCGTGCTCCTTACAAAAACACAATTGCTGAAATCCCTGGCATTATCCAACTCGAGAACTTCGACACAGGTGCTGATGGTATCGCATTCCATGATGCCAACTCTAACAAGGAAGGTGATGGTGCCTCTTACCGTTCAGATGCTGGTGGTATCGATGTCATCAAGTGTGGTTCTGGTTATGGAATCGGTTACACTCAGGCAGGCGAATGGATGGAGTACACAGTCAACGTGAAGGAGGCTGGTCTCTACTCTTACGAACTCTATTATTCTGCTCCTGAGGCAGGTGCTACTATCAGCGTCGAACTCAGCAGCGCAGATGGTTTGACTGCTCTCACTCCTGCAAATCTCGAAGTTGCAAAGACTGGTTCTTGGAGCACATACAAGACTTCTTACGGTCGATTCCTCATTCCTCTCGAAGAGGGCGAACAGCGTATCCGTGTCAATGTGAAGTCTGGTGCAAGCACATATATCATCAATCTCGACCGCCTCACACTCAAGCGTTACGATCTTAATGAGGACCTCAAACTCACTCTCGCTGCCGACCAGAATCCTACATCTGTAGGTACAGCAACTAAGATCTCTGCCGATGTGGAGACTTCGAGCGAGGTAAGCAACGTGAAGATTTACCAGAATGGTCTTCTTTATCGCACTCTCACTGCTGCTCCATACGAGTTCACTTACACTCCAACTGCTAAGGGTACGCAGACATTCACTGCTATCGCAACCGACAGCGAAGGTGGTCAGTCAGAAATAGCATCTCTCACTCTCACCATCAATCCTAAGCGTACAGCCTACAAGGGTGTCATCTCACTCCCAGGTATAGTAGAGGCAGAAAACTTCGACAAGGGTGGTGAAGGATTCACATTCCACGATTCCGATTCCGAAGACTCTGGTTCCGCTTCTTACCGTACCGACAACGAAGGTGTGGATATCAAGAAATCCCCTGATGGCAGATACGTTCTTGGTTGGACTAACGTAAACGAATGGTACGAATATTCGGTTGATGTCAAGGAACCAGGTGTTTATACTTGTGAGGCGGTAGTTTCATCAGGCACAACAGGTTCTGGATTCAAGGTGGCATTTGTTGATGATGGCAAGACCACATCACTCTGGAGCTTCTCTGTCAACAAGACAGGTGATAACTCATGGGACAATTACATTACTCAGAAGGCAACCGCTACACGCACTCTCACAGAGGGCAAGCATACACTCCGCATCACAATTACAGGTGCCAACTGTGACATCGACAAGCTCGATCTCAAGTGTAC
>DCIW01000003.1:0-9340 GCA_002317225.1 Prevotellaceae bacterium UBA1716
AAATATAGTATGCTGCATCGTGTCCATACAATCATACAGCTCACAAAAAAGCAGATGATTTTTTGGTAGTGTGAAATAAAGTGCGTACTTTTGCAGTAACGTACTATATTTATTATGCATACCATCTTACAATCGTTTGAGTTTCCTGTTTCGGCATTGTTGGCAATATCTTTGTTGCTGACAACGTTCGTGTTGCATGTGTTTGCGGGTGAGAGTAGGGTGGTTCGTTGTTTGGCTTCGCTGAAGACTGCAAGGGCGTTGCTCGTAGTGGGGGCCGTGATGCTTGCCATTGAGGGAACGTGGACGGTGGTTGTGCATCAGTCGGTTGCGTTCTGCATTTATGTCGTGTTGCTGATGCTGTCACTTGGACTTACCGTGTTGAAAGGTTTGAAACGAAAGGCGAAAGTGGGGTTCCTTCTCAATCATTTTGGCTTGTTCCTGATTGTCTTTGCTGCGTTTTTCGGGTCGCCGGATGTGCAGAAGCTAAAGATGATTGTGCCGAAGGGTGGGGTGGAAAGAATTGCTTATACCGAAGAGAGGCGAACAGTCATGTTGCCTTTTGATATTGCTTTGGATGACTTCAAAGTGGAATATTATGAAGATGGTGTGAGTCCCCGACAATTTACCAGCACATTGAAGGTAGATGGGCAGAAGATGCAGACATCGGTCAACAGTCCTTGTTCTTACAAGGGCTATACCATATTCCAGAATAGTTACGACCAGATGGAACAACGATATACAGTATTGCTTCTTGTTCGTAATCCTTGGTTGCCAGTTGTTTATGTGGGAATGGCAATGCTTGCAATAGGTTCGGTTCTTCTGCTTTTCGGAAAATGGAAGGCAAAGGTTGTCGTTCCAGCCACTTGCGTATTGACAATACTGTTCACCGCATTCACGATTTCAAAAATTAACTTCAGCACACTTATGCCGGCACTCCGTTCGTGGTGGTTTGTTCCACACATATTTATATATATGGTGGCTTATTCGCTTATGGCATTCGGTCTGCTGATGTGGCTTTATGAAGCGTGGAAAGAGCGAAAGAGTGATGCCCCAATAAGCACTACTCCTACGTATTGTCTTTCCGATGCCCTTGTCCGTTCATCATCAGCATTGCTCATCATCGGAATGCTCACAGGATCGGTATGGGCATGGCAGGCATGGGGCGACTACTGGGCTTGGGATGCAAAAGAGAATTGGGCCGCCGTGACTTGGTTCTTTACACTTCTGCATCTCCATCTCAACAACAAGCGTGGGTGGGCTGCAATCACCATCATTGTGCTTGCCTTCCTCGCCCTCCAAATCACTTGGTACGGAGTGGACTATCTGCCATCTGCCGCTAACAGTCTGCATACATATACCCGCTAATGTGGAGGATGCCATTGCAACAGGCAACGGCATCCTCTTTTTGTCATTTATCCCTTTATGTGATTCTGCATCCACGAACGAGGCGTTTCGCCAGTAAGTTCTTTGAAGCGATGGAAGAAGTTTCCCTTGTCCTTAAATCCGCATTCGAAAGAGATGATATCGAATGTGAGAGTAGGGTCTTGCAGTATGCGATGCTTTGCCTCTTCGATTCGTAGAGTGGCAATGAGCGACTTGAAACTCATGCCATAGGTGTGGTTGACAAGAGCCGATAAGGTTGTACGATTTGTGCCTAATTGTTTTGCTAATAGCTCGATTGTGATATTGGCATCGGTATATACTTTCTTGTCGGCAAGTGCAGACTTCATTCGTTCGATAAGAGAATTGTTCGTCAGGACTAATTCCGCTTCAGGAATAGTAGGCTTGTCGCTTTCGTCCTTAGTAGATTCTGTGTCGTTGGTAGGTTCTGTCCCGTTGTCTGTTTCTTGGTGAGAAGGCATAGTTTCGGGTGCTTTCTTACTTCCTTCTTCAAACCAGGGACCGTTCAAATCGGTACGTAGCAGATTCCATACAGACAAATTCGGAATGAACGAATAATACTCGCAATAGCAAAGGCAATATATCGATGCTGCAATCAATGGACATATTATCATGCCCAAGATAGGATGTGCCTTGAACATGGGATAGTCCAAAATGATAGTTGGGGAAATGAAGAAAATAGAGTGGGAAACCCAATATGCCACCATGCGGCTTGCTGTGGTTTTCTTACCTTTGAACCATGCTCTGTAGATGTCGCCAAATTGATAGCCTTCATTCTTCTCTATTATGACACACTTCCACAAAATTATCAAGCATGCTATGGTCAGGAGAATTGCAATTAGATAATAATCAATATAATAATAAGCAAGATACAGAGGGGTGTTGAAAGGTTCAGGAATGTCTATTATATATGAAATTCCATGATGATGTAGTACCTCCTCCTCAATCATCTGGCGAAAACGCACGATGTCATCTATGCCTATGATTAGACATATCACCCACAGGAGGGACGAATATATGATGACAGGAATAAAGCACAGTATCATATATATGGTATTCATCAGTTTTTTCTTCTGATGAAGGTCTATATATATCAAACTGACGGCTGCGAGTGCCAGCAACAAGGGTTGGCTGATTGCGTCGCAAATAGCGGATTGTCTGCAATCTGATGATGGGAATATATAAAGTGCAAAAGTGAAGGAATTGAACAGGCTAATCCAAATCATGCAGTTGAGCAATCGTTGTATTGTGTCCTTCTTTCTGAATGCAAAAGTAAAAGCCCATATCAAGCACACAACAAATGGCAGAAAAAACAATAAGTTGGCTATCATTAGTTAGCAGTTCTTTTTTAATTGAAATGCAAAGTTAATCCATTCTTGATAATATCATATTGTATTTTGTGTTAAATTGATGTTTAGACACCGAAAATTGACGTTTAGACACTAAATGTTATGTAAATATGTATGTTTTGCCACCATTGCACCCAAACTAAACATTTATCTTTGCAACCAGAAAAAGTAGCTGGGATATTAATTGTCGAATAACATTAACTTAAAAGAATATGACTTACAAATTAAAACAACTAAATGCAAGTGTCAATCGCTTCATTTGCATTCTTATCAGCATCATTGCATTGGGCACATCACATGCTTTTGCCCAAAGGCATTATGCGATTGGAAGTGTTACTGATCCCGACATCAGTAAACTGATTGAGAACGGAACATATTTCTGCCTTTCGTTTAATGGTTACACGTTAGGCTACGTGGGGAATACCGGCACAAATAAAGACAAGTTCCCATACAAATGTATTGCAGTGGAAGGCGAACCACGAATCTTTACATTGGTTACAGTTTCAAATCCGAAGAAATCGTCCGAAACACTTACATGCCTCGCTACATTTATTGACGGAGAGTGCTATTACCTTTATTTCGTAAATGGAAATGAATGGTATATGAGTACCAGTTTGGAATATGTTTCGTCGCAGCAACGTTTGGTAAGTGTTGATGAAACGACAGGTAAACTATATATCTTTGGCAATCCGGGATGGTCGTCATCAGAGGGTTCGAGACGATATCTGTATATTACGGCAAATGGTGAATTGGGCGAATCCGATGGTCCCGCAGAATGGGAAAAGCCGGAACTGTCATCGTATGAAAAACCTCAAATAGAGTTTGTGCCTATATACAACAGTACGTTGAAAGGCAAAAACAATAAGATAAATAGTGCAACTGACAAGGGTGATATGGATGTGGACCGGGCACATGTGTTTGTTGGTGTTGTGGTCAAGTCTGTTTGGGAAAACTCTGAAGCAACAGGTGTTCCAAATGGTTTCTTGTCGGAAGAAAAGATAACTGATGCTATCGAGAGTGAGATTGTGTCAAGTGGTTATGCGTATAGTGAGGATGATCCTTTGAGAGGCATTCTGTATGTAGACATGAAAACTTATCTTAATAAGGTGGATCAGGCAACAACCTCCCCTTGGAGCGAATTTGACAAGAAGACCGCAGACAACTGCCTTTATTTCATGCCTAAGTTGAGCGAGCGGGAAGGATTCGACAATTTTGTTTCTGATAACACTTCTTGTGCCGACATTATCATCAAGGATCGCCAGCCATTCTTCAACCCGATGGAGTTTGATGTTAATAAGGATAATAAGGTTTCGTACACACGTGTCATTACTGGTGGAGACGAGAGTACTGAGGTAACTCAAGGTTCGTTGATTCTTCCTTTTGCAATAACATTAGAAGAGGGTAGTGCATGTGGAGTCACTTTCTACGATTTAGGAGAAGTGGCAGCTTCGGACGAACCTAATAATCAAACATATAATGTAAGTGCAACACCAGTGGCAACCACAAGTACCGAAGCAAACAAGCCGTATCATATATCGGTAAGTGCTGGGCCAGCCTTGTACACTATTGAACAAACTGGTGCTACTATTGCTGCCACGCCTGATAGCCATCGACATATCGAAGGAGGCAGTCAAGATATGAGTTTGTATATGGGTGGATGGACAGCCTGTGGCAATTATTGCGGAGAGTCGAGTCTTAATGCTGACAACAAATATTTCTACAATAGTGGATATTTCTGGTTGTCGTCAAATCAAAAGAATTACTCGGACATACTCGTTGGCCCTTTCAGAGCATACTTCAATTCAAGTGTGCCTTCAGGGGTGAAGATAAAGATTAATCTTGAGGAGTATGATGCTACAACACGAATTGATGTTGTCAAGCAGGATGTGGACAATCTGATTATTCATAATCTTCGAGGTGAAGCGATTAGTGCCGACAGCATTGGCAACCTCTCTCGAGGTATATACATTGTGAACGGAAAGAAAGTGGTAATTAAATAAATAAGGAGATGCTGAATATGAAACGATATATCAAGCCAATAACCAAAGTGGCAGGTGTGGATGCCAAGGCAAATATGCTTAGTGGTAGCGAAACACCAAGATGGGCAGGAAGTAAGAAAATGGAGTCTTGTCTGAACGACGATAGAGAAGATTCGTTTTGGTCAAATGGCAATTCTGGTTATGGAGAATAGTGAGATATTCGCCACAGGCCTTGGTGTTTGTGAAAGAAAACTGCTTATTGAATCGTAACGACATTTGATACGTAATGGTTGGAATTGGAAAGAGTCGAAGTTTTTTTTTCGGCTCTTTTTCTTGTTTTGTGAAGTTTTCTGCCAATTTTGATGTTTCGTTAAAGATTTATTTATATCTTTGCGAAGAAATAAAAAAAGATTAAGTATATCATGAAGATAACATTATTGCAAACAGATATAGTTTGGGCAAATCCTGAGGCAAACAAAAAGCATATAGAGGAATTGCTCGAGGCTGCACCAAAGTCGGACGTGTACGTTCTCCCTGAGATGTTCTCAACGGGTTTCGCTACTGAGCCTGTGGGCATTGCAGAGTCGTTGGAAAGAGCAGGCAACTCATACGAGTGGATGCTCGAAATGGCGGTGAAGTATGATGCTGCCTTTGCAGGTAGTGTGGCTACTGAGACCCGTGATGAGGAAGGCGAGGGAAAGGTTTATTACAACCGTTTCTATTTTGCAAAACCTGATGGAAGTCTTGCTTGGTACGACAAGAAGCACCTCTTCACTTATGGTGGTGAGCACAAGCGTTATACAGCAGGAAACGAGCGTATCATCGTGGAGTTCCGTGGGGTGAAGTTCTTGTTGCAGATTTGTTATGATATGCGATTCCCTAAGTTTGCACGCAACTACTTGACTGAAGATGGCACTCCTGCATATGATGTGGCTCTTTATGTGGCTTCATGGCCAACTGTCCGTGTGAATGCTTGGGTAACTCTTGCTCATGCTCGTGCTATCGAGAACCAATGTTATGTGGCTACGGTGAACCGTGTGGGCGAAGACCCTGCATGCAAGTACAGTGGTGGCACTATGTTGATTGACCCTTACGGTGTGAATGTGGTCGAATGCCCAATGGGCGAGGAATGCTTCGTAAGTGCAGAGATTGATATGGAGAAGTTGAATGCGTTTAGGAAGAAGTTCCCTGTGTTGGAGGATGCAGATTGATATGGAGAAGAATAGTTTGATAGTGTTGAGCGGTGGAATGGACTCTGTGACTATGCTCTATGAGTTCAAGGACCAGATTGCAATGGCTGTGAGCTTCGACTACGGAAGCAAGCATAATGGGAAGGAGATTCCATTGGCAAAGATGCATTGCGAACGATTGGGAATAAGGCATATCACTATTCCGTTGAAGTTTATGGAGGAGTACTTTGTGTCTTCATTGCTCAATGGTGGTAAGGATATTCCGGAAGGTCATTATACTGCTGAGAATATGAAATCTACTGTGGTGCCTTTCCGAAATGGAATCATGCTGAGCATCGCCTGTGGTCTTGCAGAAAGCAACGGACTCAAGAAGGTGATGCTTGCTAATCATGGTGGTGATCATACTATTTACCCTGACTGCAGACCTGAATTCATCAATGCAATGGGTACTGCAATGACTTTAGGAACTGATACAGAGGTGGAAATCTATGCCCCTTATACCAATATCACAAAAACTAACATCGCTGAACATGGTAAGGCTCTTGGTCTGGATTATGCAGAAACATGGTCATGCTATAAAGGTGGTGACAAGCATTGTGGCAAGTGTGGTACTTGTGTGGAAAGAATGGAGGCATTGCGAGATGCGGGCATTGTTGACACAACTGAATACGAATAGAATAATAATAAAATACCTAGATTGACTATCTTAATACCTTTGTTATATGAATAAAAAATGTTTGGGCGCATTTGCAATTGCCGTTATCTTCGGTGGAATGAATATAAATGCAAATGCGGAAGACTTAGAAAACGTGATAACCGAAGATGTACAGGAGACTGAAGCAACTCTCGAAATGATGGCTGCCGAATCCACTTCGTCATCAATTGCTGCTAATCCTTCAGGAAGCCAATCTCTTGCTCCTGCTCTTCAGGCTATGGCTCCTAATGCTCCAGACTGGATGAAGGATGTGGCAAGTCGTATCACCCTTCATGGTTATGCTCAGGGTGGATATACTTACACTCATGTGGATGGAAAGAATACAAATACGTTTGATATCAAGCGTACACTCCTTTGGGCAACTGCTCAGATTACACCAAGGTGGTCGTTCTGCTTCATGCACGACTTCAACAGTCAGGTTCAGGAATACTATACAGACTATCGTGTGACAAAGAATAATGCTCTCACTGTACGTTTCGGTCAGTTTAAGAATGGATGCACTTTTGAGAATCCACTTTCTCCAACATCAATGGAGACTATCGATGTGTATTCCGAAGGTGTGACTTACCTCACTGGTTGTGGTAGCGACCCACTCTTCGGTGTGCAGTATGGTCGTGACCTCGGTATGTCTTTCTCGGGTGAGACAAACAATAAGTTCTTCCGTTATGAAGTGGATGTGCTCAACGGACAAGGTATCAACCAAAAGGATAAGAACAACAAGAAGGACTTGATTGGACGTCTTGAGGTTCGCCCATTTGATGGTCTTAATATCGTGGCAACTGGTCAGTTGGGTTATGGTAATGCTCGTACTGGTGGTACTGTTTTCAATCCAAATATGGTGGCAGGTCAGGACTATAAGCGTAATCGTTGGTCGGCTGGTATGGACTACAAATCAAAGGCGTTCAATGTTCATGGTGAATACCTCGAAGGTAAGGATGGTGATGTGTTGAGTCGTGGTGGTTACGTAACTGGTAGCACAAAGCTTTTGACATTCAAGGACAAGACTTCGCTCGACTTCATTGCTTCTTACGATTACTTCAACTTTAATGTTGACCAAAAGAATGATATGCACAAGGTAGTTGCTGGTTTCCAGTATTGGTTCTTCAAGCGTTGTCGTTTCCAGGCTCAGTACATTTACAAGAGTGCTTATACCAACTATAGTTCGGTATTTGAGAAGAAAGGTAACCATGCTATCATGTGTCAAATGCAGATTAGATTTAATTAATTCAGCAAAATAATGAAAAAACTTTTATTAGGTGATGAGGCAATAGCCCTTGGTGCTATACATGCCGGACTTAGCGGTGTGTATGCTTACCCAGGTACCCCATCAACCGAAATTACAGAATTTATCCAAGGCGATGCTACTGCTAAGGCTCGTGGCGTTCATAGTCGTTGGAGTACAAACGAGAAGACTGCTATGGAGGCAGCTCTCGGTATGAGTTATGCAGGCAAGCGTGCTCTTGTCTGCATGAAACATGTGGGTATGAATGTGTGTGCTGATGCTTTTGTAAACTCAGCTATCACTGGTGCAAATGGTGGTCTTGTGGTACTTGCTGCTGACGACCCTTCAATGCACTCTTCGCAGAACGAACAAGACTCTCGCTTCTATGGTAAGTTTGCCATGGTTCCTATCTTCGAACCATCAAACCAGCAGGAAGCATACGATATGATGAAGAGTGCATTCGAACTCTCCGAAAGTCTGAAGACACCTGTTGTGCTTCGTGTTGTGACTCGTCTTGCTCACTCTCGTGCAGCAGTTGAAATCGGTGAACAGATGGATGAGAATGCTCTCAATATCAGCACCGACCAGTGGGTTCTCCTTCCTGGTATTGCAAAGAAAAAATATGCTGCACTCATCGAGAAGCAGGTGGAAATGCTTGCTGCTTCGGAGGCTTCTAAATATAATAAGGTAGAGAGCGTAGCGGACAAGAAACTCGGTATCGTTGCTTGTGGTATTGCTTACAACTATGTGAAGGAAGCTGTTGGTGATAATGCCAACATCCTCAAGGTTAGTCAGTATCCACTTCCTGCCTCAAAGATCATGACTCTTGCAAAGGAATGTGATGAGATTATCGTTGTTGAGGATGGACAACCTGTTGTTGAGGAAGATGTTCGTCGTATCATCGGTGATGTGGCTCCTGTTAAGGGTCGTCTTACAGGTGATCTTCCACGTGCAGGTGAACTCAATCCTGATAATGTAGCTAAGGCACTTGGCAAGCCATGTGGTCCTGCTTTCGAAGTAGCAAAGAACCTTGCTCCTCGTCCTCCACAGCTCTGTCAGGGTTGCGGACATCGTGATGTGTATGGTGCTCTCGTGAATATCATCAACGAATATCCTGATGCTCGTGTATTTGGTGATATCGGTTGTTATACTCTCGGTGCTCTCCCCCCATTCAAGGCACTCTCTTCATGTGTGGATATGGGTGCTTCAATCACAATGGCTAAGGGTGCTGCTGATGCTGGCGTTCGTCCTTCTATCGCAGTAATTGGTGACTCTACTTTCACCCACTCTGGTATGACTGGTCTTCTTGATGCTATCAACGAGAACTCTCCTATCACAGTTATCATCTCCGACAATCTCACAACCGGTATGACTGGTGGTCAAGACTCTGCAGGTACCAACAAGTTTGAGGCTATCTGCCTCGGTCTCGGTATGGATCCAGAGCACCTCCATGTTGTTACTCCACTTCCAAAGAATATTCCTGC
>DCIW01000003.1:9418-11349 GCA_002317225.1 Prevotellaceae bacterium UBA1716
GAATGTATTCAAACTGCAGCACGTCATGCTCGTGAAGCTAAAAAGGCAAAGGAGGCACAGAAATGAAAAAAGATATAATACTTTGTGGTGTAGGTGGTCAGGGTATTCTCTCTGTCGCTACAATCATTGGTGAAGCAGCTACTAAAGCTGGAGTGAATTTGAAGCAGGCTGAGGTTCACGGAATGAGTCAGCGTGGTGGTGATGTGCAGTCAAACCTTCGTTTGAGCACAGAACCAATATATAGCGACCTCATTGCACAGGGAGGATGCGACCTTGTCATCTCTATGGAACCAATGGAGTCTCTCCGTTATCTTCCTTATCTTGCTAAGAACGGTACTATCGTGACTTCAAGCAAGCCATTTATCAATATCCCTAACTACCCTGATGAGACTGCTCTCAATGCAGAACTTGATGCTCTCCCATCTGTAGTGAAACTCGATATTGAAAGCGTTGCAAAGGATGCTGGTAATGCTCGTGGTGCCAACATGGTGCTTCTCGGTATGGCTGCTCCTTTCATCGAAATTGTTTCCGTTGAACAATTAAGAAGTGCTATCGCTACAATCTTTGCTCGCAAAGGCGAAGCAATCGTAGAGGCAAACTTGAAGGCTTTTGATGAAGGCGTAAAGGCAAGTAGATAGGAGCCCCTACCCCCATCCCTTTCCCCTAAAGGGGCAAGGGGGATGGTTACTATTTGACAGGTGGGCATTCCTGATGAGAAAACAAAACAAATTACTAACAACTAAAAATAATCGCTCCGTTTATCTCTGTATCTAACTCCCTTGCCCCTTTAGGGGAAAGGGATGGGGTTAGGGGCTTCTAATGAAAAATTTAGGCATAACAAAGGATTATAGTTGTGAATACTTTAATCCGGAAATAGAGACAATGACTCGTGAGCAGATTGAGGCACTCCAGTTGGAGCGACTTCAATCTACCGTGAAGCATTGCATGAACTCGGAATTCTACAAGAAGCGTTTTGAAGAGGCAGGTATCACACCTGAAGATATCAAGTCGCTCGATGATATACGTAAGATTCCGTTTACTACAAAGCAGGACTTGCGTGACACTTATCCATTCGGTATGGCAAGTGCTCCACTTGAGAAGTGTACTCGTCTGCACTCATCATCTGGAACAACAGGCAATCCAACCGTTATCCTGCATACAGATAAAGATATCGACGAATGGGCAAACCAAGTGGCTCGCAACCTCTGGATGGTAGGTCTTCGTCCTACTGATGTGTTCCAGAACTCATCTGGTTATGGTATGTTTACCGGAGGTCTCGGTTTCCAGAATGGAGCAGAGAAACTCGGTATGCTCACTATCCCAGCTGCTGCAGGCAATTCGCTCAGACAGATTAAGTTCATAAAGGATTTCGGTACAACTGCCATTCATGCAGTACCTTCTTATCTCACTCGTCTGAAGGAAGTGATGGACCAGGAAGGTGTTGACCCTCGCAAAGACACAAAACTCAAGGTCTTCGCTATCGGTGCAGAACCTCATTCTGAGGAGCAACGTAAGCGTATCGAAGAGATGTTTGGTGTGAAAGCATACAACTCGTTCGGTATGTCAGAGATGTGTGGTCCTGGTGTTGGTTTTGAGTGTAAGGAACAGAATGGACTTCACTTTTGGGAAGACTACTATATCGTAGAGATTGTAAACCCAGAAACTCTCGAACCAGTTCCTGATGGAGAGATCGGCGAACTCGTACTCACAAGTATCTGTCGCGAAGCAATGCCTCTCTTGCGTTATCGTACTCGTGACTTGACTCGAGTGCTTGGTCGTACTTGTGCTTGTGGTCGTAATCATGTTCGACTTGACCGTATGAAGGGACGTTCGGATGATATGATGGTGCTCAAGGGTGTGAATATCTTCCCAATTCAGATTGAGAAGATTCTCATGCAGTTCCCAGAACTTGCAAGCAACTATCTCATCAC
>DCIW01000167.1:0-6631 GCA_002317225.1 Prevotellaceae bacterium UBA1716
TGTTCAGTGGTAAGACAGAAGAACTCATTCGTCGCTTGAAGCGTGCTCAGTTTGCTCATCAGAAGGTGGAAATCTTCAAACCTTCGCTCGATGTTCGTTACTCAGAAATGGATGTCGTTACACACAATGGAGAAAGCATCCATTCCACTCCAGTAGAGAATTCGATGAGCATCCTTCTTCTTTCGAGCAACTGCGAAGTAATTGGAATCGACGAAGCACAGTTCTTTGACCAGAACCTCGTAACCGTATGTAACGAACTTGCAGAAAGAGGAATACGTGTAATCATAGCAGGTCTTGATATGGACTACACAGGAAAGCCATTCGGTCCTATGCCTCAATTATGTGCCATATCCGATGATGTTACAAAGGTACACGCAATCTGCATGCGTTGTGGAGCACAAGCCTACGTATCGCATCGAAAGGTAGCCAATACCCATCAGGTCATGCTTGGTGAGGTAAACGAATATGAGCCACTCTGCAGACATTGCTATATGACAGAGACCAAACGCTAAATAGCTCTATGCACTATCAGTATATAGGCAATAAGAAATGAAAAAACAAGACATGCTGACACAAACGGTTGACGAGCTTTCGAAGCCGGAATCGTATAAGGATTTGTACCACGAACATAATGATGGTACACCGCTGCCTTCTGCTTCAGCCCTGAAGGAGATAATGTACCTTATACGCTCTATCATCTTCCCGGGTTATTACGGCAACTCATCCATCAACACAACCACACTTAAATATCATCTCGGAGTAGATGCCGAACAACTATACTCTCTACTTGTTGAACAAATATTTGCGGGACTTGCATTCTCTGATTTCAAGAATGATCCCGCTTATGCTGCATTCTCCGAGGTGACAGTCAATCAGGAATTGCGACGCATATCAAACGACAGGGCAGAGAGATTCATCAAGCATCTTCCCGAACTCCGCCGCATCCTTGCAACAGATGTGATTGCAGCCTTCAACGGCGACCCTGCAGCAAAGACTTACGGAGAGATAATCAGTTGCTATCCAGTTATTAAGACACTCACAAACTATAGAGTGGCACACGAACTTCTCTTGCTCGATGTACCACTCATCCCTCGTATGCTAACCGAGATGGCTCACTCTGAGACAGGTATCGATATTCATCCGGGAGCCACTATCGGCGAATACTTCACCATCGACCACGGAACAGGCGTGGTAATCGGTGAGACTTGTATCATCGGCAATAATGTCAAGCTCTATCAAGGTGTTACTCTTGGAGCAAAGAGTTTCCCTTGCGATGAGAACGGCAACCCTATCAAGGGCATTCCTCGTCACCCAATTCTTGAGGATGATGTCATTGTCTATTCGAACGCCTCAATCCTCGGTCGTATAACTATCGGAAAGGGAGCGACCATCGGTGGTAACATCTGGGTTACGCAGGACGTACCTGCAGGAACATTCATTTCACAGAAAAGATAACTCATTCCCCCATTATGGAAGAATTCAAAATAATAGTCAAGACCTTTAAGGGACTTGAAGAAGTTCTTGCAAAAGAACTTATCAATTTAGGTGCAAACAACGTAGAGATAGGCATTCGTATGGTCTCTATCACAGGCGACCAAGAAATGCTCTACAAGGCAAACTTCTGTACCCGTACTGCAATCAAGGTGCTCAAGCCAATCAAGGAGTTCAAGGCAAATGATGCAGACGAAGTATATGAACAGGTGAAGCAGATTGACTGGAGTCAGTATATGGACTGCAACAACACATTCCTTATCGATTCAGTTGTATTCTCGGAGAAATTCCGTCATTCGAAGTTCGTGGCATATCGTGCAAAGGATGCAATCGCAGATTATTGGCGAGAGAAGGAAGACAGTCGTCCTAACGTGGCTATAACTAATCCTGACCTTCGTATCAACGTACATATTGCAGAAAATGATGTGACTATCTCGCTCGACTCAAGCGGTGAGAGTCTCCATCAGCGTGGTTACAAGACTGCAACCGTTCCTGCCCCAATCAACGAAGTACTTGCTGCAGGTATGATTCTCCTCACTGGTTGGGATGGCGAATGCGACCTTATCGACCCATTCTGCGGTTCGGGTACTATCCTTATCGAAGCAGCACTTATCGCCCTCAACATCTACCCAGGTGTGTTCCGTAAAGAATATGCGTTTGAGAAGTGGAAGGACTTTGATGCAGACCTCTTCGATAAGATATATAACGATGACAGTCAGGAGCGTGAGTTCGACCATAAGATTTATGGTTACGATATCAATCGTCAGGCAGTCCAGATTGCAACCGACAATGTGCTCAATGCCGGTGTAAAGGAAGCTGTGAGCGTAGAGCAACGCGACTTCTACGAGTTTGAGCAGCCACTCGATAAGGCAATCATGATTACCAATCCACCATACGGTGAGCGTATCACTACTGACGATATCTTCGATCTTTACGATACAATCGGCAAGAATCTTAAACAACGCTTTGTGGGCAATGATGCATGGATTATAACATATCATGAAGAACTCTTTGCAAAGATCGGTTTCCGTCCATCAACCCGCTATGCCCTCTTCAATGGTGCTCTCGAATGCGAATTCCGCAAGTATCAGATATTCGATGGCAAACTCAAGGATCGCCGCGAGGAAGGTCTTGACATCAAGACTGATGATGAGCGTAAGCATAACCTCAAGTTCAAGCCTCACAAGAAGAATGAAGATGGCGAATGGAACGGAGAGAAGAAGACTGATGACGACAGCCACTATTTCAAATCAAAGCCTTATAAGGACGAGCGTCGCAAGAAGGAAGAAGACCGCGATAATCGTCGTCGTCGCAAGGAAGAGGAAAGCGGCGAGTCTGCACCACGCTACTCGAAGGATGAATCTCGCGAAGACCGCATGAACTCACGCCGCAACTTCTTCGAAGCTGAGGATGAGGAAGAGGCAGAAATCATCAACCGTCACCTTGGCAAATGGGGCGACCGTCGAGTTTTCGAGGCAAGAGAAAGACGTGAAAAGGAAAATAATAGAGGTGGCAACCGCGACTCAAGACCTAATAGAGATTCAAGGGACTCAAGGGATTCTAGACAATCTAGGGACTCTAGGAATTCTAGAGATTCAAGAGATTCAAGACCAAACAGAGACTCGCGCCCTAACAGAGATAATCGTGACCGTCGCGACTCTAAGGGACAGGATCGTAACCGCTTCCGCCCCAAGGATGACAACGCAAGATCCGGCGGACGCTCAGATAAAGGCCGTAGATAGGACCATGCTTCTTGATAGCCTCAACCGCATACGCTGAACAAGTCGGAGTGAAACGACATGAAGGCGGTGTGAAAGGCGAAATACAATTACGATAAAAATAAATAGGAATCAGCAGTATCCACGAGAGGATATTGCTGATTCCTTTTAATATGAGTTTAAGGAAGTGTAGCATAGTAGTTTGGTGGTTATAGATACTATAGAGGCTATAAAGGCTATAGAAACTATGGAACTATAGGGATATAGAATCTATAATTTCTCACTTATTCTTACAAGTGCCTTTACCACAGCCTTATTCACCTGACAGAAAGTGGGCAGTTTGTCTGTGATGCATATAAAGGCAATAGCCATCTTGTAGTCCTTACCTTCGAGAGCATCCCACAATATGCCCTTATTCGTGCGATAGGCTTCGCGTACAAGGCGTTTCATGCGGTTACGGTCAACTGCGTTATGGAAACGCTTCTTAGGCACAGAGATAAGGATTGAAGCGGGAACATCATTCATGCTTTCTGGAGCCTCATCCTTAGCAATAGGCATATAAACAACTCGCAGGGGGAAGACAGCACTTGAACTGTTTCCGCCTGCGAAAAGTTTATCAGTAATGAGTTTACTGTTAAGTCGCTCAGATTTCTTGAATGTATTGTTCATAAAAATTAAAGTCCCAAACTCTTTGCGTATGCCTCGATTATAGCAGGCACAGAACGCAATTCAGCAGTTGGCTGGTAATTTACAGTCAAACCAGCCTCTTCCGCAGCAGCAATAGTCTTGGTTCCAAGACATGCAATAGCGACATCACCCTGCTTGTAGTCTGGGAAATTCTTCACCAAAGAGTGGATTCCCTCAGGACTGAAGAACACGAGCATATTATAATCCATAGGCTCGTCTGGAGTGAAGTCGTTGCTTACAGTATAGTACATCACAGCCTCATCATGCTGAAGACCTGCCTCATCGAGTTGATTAGCAAGGTCATCGCTATGAATTGAAGATAATGGACAGAAGTAGTTCTCTGCCTTATGCTTCACCATGATTGGAATGAGGTCGACGAGTTTACCGCTTTCAGGGAAGAAGTTCTTACGCTTGCGGTACTGAACGAATTTTTGTATATAAAGAGATACTTGCTCCGAAACACAGAAATACTTCATGTCGTCAGGAATGTTCACGCGCAATTCCTTACAAAGGCTGAAGAAGTGGTCGATAGCGTGACGTGAAGTGAACACGATTGCTGTATGACCAGGGATAGACACTTTCTGTTGGCGAAAGTCCTTTGGCGACATTGGCTCCACCTTAATGAATGGACGGAACACCAAGTCCAATCCATACTTCTGGGCTACATCAAAATAAGGTGATTTTTCTGTTTGTGGTTTTGGTTGAGAAACTAAAATCTTAATAGCCATCAATACAATATTTTTACAATATAATTATCTATTGCCCACGATGTCAAACTACTCAAAATGAGAGCGGGCACAAGTTCGACGCTGCAAAAGTACAAAAAAATGAGCAAATACCCATACTTTTTACTCTTAAAGTTGACAAACATCTTGAAAAACAGCAACAACTCATACGAAAAGAATACAAAAATGAGACTCCACATTACAAAGTCGCTGCTTGAATTAATCAAGACTGTCACAAGCGAAATAGGGAAAATCAAGAACGCGGTGACCGATGTCAGGAGCAGATATCCGTTCATCCATTTAGTACCCGACTCATGGTCAAAAAAGGTCCAGTTGACAAGCGCATACACCCATGCCTTGAGATAGACAAAGGCAATAAAGACAACATATCCCGCAGCAAAAAACCAGTAAGGAATGCCGTATGCCCTTTCAAACCCGAACTTGGTAGCGATGAAGTTGAACACCACAAGACTGAGCGACAAAGCACTGATCGTAATGAGCATAAATGTGCTGTAAATCTCATGGTTGTTCTCATTCATATTCTCCTTGGAGTAGGTACGTTTGGTAGTAAAAAACTCCTCAAGATGATAAAAGATAGACATGCGACAACGATAGAGCAAAATCGCAATGACAAGCAGCATAAGGAACATGCCACCAAGCAGGTAATCGTCCTTTGCAATTGCATAAGGGTGCTCGACCAAGGGAATTCCCTGGTCGGGCAAACCTTTTCCCACCTTATAATAACCAGTCTTATTGATAAGGTTGGAGTCGGTAGCGGTTAATATGCTATCGTAATCGTTATTTACCATTTAATCATTTACCATTTACCATTAGGCCATCCGGAAGGTTAATCATCAATCATCAATCGTCAATCATCAACAATCAATCAAATTCCAAATGCCTTCTTAATATCCTCTACGCGGTCGAGTTTCTCCCAAGTGAAGAGTTCTACCTCAACATCAAGAGTTTCGTGATAGAGTGATTCGTAATGCTTAACTATCTTGCGTGGGGTACGACCCATGTGACCATAAGCGGCAGTCTCCTCGTAGATAGGAAGGCGGAGCTTGAGTGATTCCTCAATTGCCTTTGGACGAAGGTCGAAGAGTTCTTCAATCTTCTTTGCAATCTCACCATCTGTCATCTTCACATTGCTACGTCCGTATGTATTTACGTAGATGCTTACTGGTTTAGCCACACCGATAGCATAACTCAACTGAACGAGCATCTCATCAGCCACACCTGCAGCAACCATATTCTTAGCGATATGACGAGCAGCATAAGCAGCAGAGCGGTCTACCTTTGATGGGTCCTTACCCGAGAAGGCACCACCACCGTGAGCACCCTTACCGCCGTATGTATCTACGATAATCTTACGACCTGTAAGACCTGTATCTCCATGAGGACCACCAATAACGAACTTACCAGTTGGGTTTACGTGATACTTAATCTCATCATTAAAAAGTGCCTTGATGCCCTCATCATTGATATCTTCAAGAGTGCGAGGAACGAGAATGTTCACTACATCATCGTGAATCTTCTTCTGCATAGCCTCATCCTCATCAAACTCATCATGCTGAGTTGAGAGCACGATAGTGTCAATGCGTACTGGCTTGCCTTCATCATTGTATTCTACAGTCACCTGGCTCTTAGCATCCGGACGGAGATAAGTCATCACCTTACCCTCTCGGCGAATTTCTGCAAGCTTTATCAAGAGGCGGTGAGAGAGGTCGAGTGAGAGAGGCATGTAGTTTTCAGTCTCATTTGTAGCATAACCGAACATCATGCCTTGGTCGCCTGCACCTTGTTCCATTGCTTCTTCGCGGCTCACACCCATATTGATGTCTCTGCTCTGCTCATGGATAGCACTAAATACGCCACATGAGTTGCCCTCAAACATATATTCGCTCTTAGTGTAACCTATACGGTTGATCACCTCACGAGCAATACGCTGAAGGTCTACATAAGCCTTAGTTGAGATTTCGCCAGCAAGAACTACCTGACCTGTTGTTA
>DCIW01000167.1:6711-6897 GCA_002317225.1 Prevotellaceae bacterium UBA1716
GATCGGCCACCTTATCTGGATGTCCTTCAGATACTGATTCGGAAGTAAATAAATAGCCCATAATTTAATGTACAATTTACCATGTACCATTTACCATTTGCCTTGCGGATGGCATTGGTGCATGAAGTTAATAATTAATAAATTTATGGGGAAAGAAATTGGGGAGAATGCTTCAGGAAAATGCGT
>DCIW01000005.1:0-1905 GCA_002317225.1 Prevotellaceae bacterium UBA1716
GCATAACTTGGGTCGGTGAGCGATTCTGGATATCCCATCATTGCCGTGTTGAACACAACTTCACCAGCAACAGGTTTTTCGTAACCGAACGACTTGCCATGGAACTGAGTGCCATCATCAAGGATAAGTGTTACATTTCTCATTTTCTATCTATTTCTTAATTTTGATTTTTACACATTATTTATTATATACATTCTCGTAGAAATCGATGAATGCTTTATTGACCAATCTAACTCCACCTGGAGTAGGGTAGTCACCAGAGAAGTACCAATCGCCTGGATGGTTAGGACAAGCATTATGAAGTCCTTCAATACTCTGATAAACGATTTCGATGTCGCTCTTCACACCTGGAGCTCTAAGCATTTCGACCATCTTATTCGAGATTTCTTCATCCGTGAAAGGAGCATATATGTCTTTAACATAATTCTTCATCTCCTCCTTTGGACTATTAGCCTGAGCCTTACACTTCTGATAAACACGAAGGATGATTTGTTCCTTGTTCTTATCCTTCAAGAGTTCGATAGCAGCCTTAAATGCGATGAACTCAGGGAAGTTTGCCATGTCGATTCCATAATAATCGGGATATCTGACCTGAGGCGAAGAACTTACGATAACTATCTTCTTTGGATGAAGTCTATCGAGTATTCTAATAATACTCTCACGAAGAGTTGTTCCTCTTACGATTGAGTCGTCAATAACCACAAGATTGTCAACGTATGGAGTTACACTACCATAAGTGATGTCATAAACATGAGCAGCAAGATCGTTGCGAGATTCGCTCTCAGTGATGAAAGTTCTCAACTTTATATCTTTCAAAACGACCTTTTCGCTTCTTACTCTCGACGAAAGAATTCTCTCGAGTTCCTCATGAGTCGGAACATGATCGAGCGCTTCTATTTCCTTTATCTTCAAGTCGTTTACATAATGCTTGAATCCATCGAGCATTCCATAAAATGCAACCTCGGCTGTATTTGGAATGAAAGAGAATACAGTATGATCAACATCATAGTCGATTGCTTTGAGGATTGGATTGAGCAACTGACTTCCGAGTGCCTTACGTTCCTTATATATATCTTGATCCGAACCGCGACTGAAATAAATTCGTTCGAATGCGCAAGCCTTATATTCTTTTGGCTCGATTATTTGTGCAAAACGAACATCACCATACTTGTTGCAGATAACTGCTTGACCTGGCTTTAGTTCATGAATCTTATCAGTGTCAAGATCAAGAGCAGTCTGTATAGCAGGACGCTCACTTGCCACCACAAGAATCTCATCGTCTTGATACCAGAATGCTGGTCGTATGCCCCAAGGATCGCGCATCGAGAACATCTCTCCCGAACCAGTCTGTCCACACACACAATAACCGCCATCCCAGATAGGTGCTGAAGTGCTGAGCACATTCTCCATCTTAATGTTTTCTTCGATATAGTCGGTTATGTCATAACCAGTAAGTCCTTTTTCATCAGCCTCTTTCCACAAACGTTCAGACTCACGGTCAAGTCGATGTCCCACTTGCTCAAGCATAATATAAGTATCGCTGAACATACGAGGGTGCTGACCAGTTCGAGCAATCTCTTCAAAGAACTCATCCACATTGGTCATATTGAAATTTCCGCAGAGGCAGAGGTTCTTGGCTCTCCAGTTGTTTCTGCGCAAGAATGGATGCACAAAAGAAAGACCACTCTTTCCGGTAGTGGAATATCGGAGGTGGCCCATATATAGCTCTCCAGCAAAAGGGAGAGACTTCTTCGCGAATGCAGCATCACGAAGTTGCTCGGATGGAATATCCTTATAGTTCTTGTGTACGTTGGCGAATATCTCAGTGATAGCACCTGAGCCAAGTGCTTTCTCACGGAACATATATTCCTCACCAGGGTTGGCAGTCAGTTTTACACAACTGAT
>DCIW01000005.1:1974-30637 GCA_002317225.1 Prevotellaceae bacterium UBA1716
GAGGCCGTACATCCAAGTGCCGTATTTCTTCTGGTAATATTCCAGAGGTTTGCGTAAGCGTATCATTACGATACCGCATTCGTGTTTGAGAGGCTCCATAATTTATTGCCAGCCCCTAACCCCAACCCTTTCCCCTAAAGGGGCAAGGGAGATAGTTACATGTACAAGCTTGAGATAAGTTAAGCTTAATCTTACTTGTTCATAACTATTTCTGGATTATATGAGGCAAATTATTTTTTGTATGTTTATATTTATGTTGTGATTTGTCTTCTCTTTTTATTATGTCAAACTACTACCAATGCGCAGCCTTGTAACTAACTCCCTTGTCCCTTTAGGGGAAAGGGCTGGGGTTAGGGGCTGTCTTTTACTCAACCGTCACACTCTTTGCCAAATTTCGTGGTTGATCCACATCCTTTCCTTTGCAAATGGCAATATAATATGCCAACATCTGGAGTGGGATAGAGGCCAATAGCGGTTCGAGACATTCTTCAGTTTGAGGAAGTTCGATAGTGGCATCAGCCATATTCTTCACCGTCACATCGCCTTCGCTAACAATGGCAATAACCCTTGCCTTACGAGCTTTGATTTCTTGTATATTGCTAACCACCTTCTCATAGAGAGCATTCTTAGTAGCAATGACAACCACAGGCATTTCTGCATCGATGAGTGCAATAGGACCGTGTTTCATTTCTGCAGCAGGATAACCTTCAGCATGAATATAACTGATTTCCTTGAGTTTCAAAGCTCCTTCCAAAGCCACTGGATAGTTGAATCCACGACCGAGATAAAGGAAGTTGTGTGCATAAGTGAAAATACGGGAAATTTGCTTTACATCATCACCAATCTTAAGCAGTTCCTTCATCTTTTCAGGAATATTATTGAGTTCCTGAATGATGCGTACATATTCTTCTTCAGAAACAGAACCGCGTTCCTTACCGAGAGCAAGTGCAAACATTGTGAGAACAGTAACTTGTCCGGTAAATGCTTTTGTACTTGCAACACCAATTTCTGGTCCTACGTGAATATATGAACCGGTATGAGTTGCACGAGGAATACTTGAACCGATAGCATTACAAATTCCATAAATGAATGCTCCCTTCTTCTTTGCAAGTTCGATGGCAGCAAGAGTATCTGCCGTTTCGCCCGACTGGCTGATTGCAATCACTACATCCTGATTGTTGATGACAGGATTGCTATAGCGGAATTCGCTTGCATATTCCACTTCAACAGGAATTTGGCAGAAGTTTTCGATGAGTTGTTTTCCGATGAGTCCAGCATGCCAACTTGTTCCACAAGCAATGATAATGATTCTGCGTGCATTGATCAAGTGTTCCTTATTGTCTATAATAGCAGAAAGCGTAACATTGTTTGCTTCCACATTGATACGACCGCGCATGCAGTCCATAAGACAATCTGGTTGCTCAAAGATTTCTTTCAGCATGAAATGAGGAAAACCACCTTTTTCTATTTGAGCGAGATTAAGTTCAACGGTTACGATTTCATGCTCAATCTTTTCGTTGTTGAAGTCTACAATCTCAACATCTTTCTTATTTCTGTCGATAACAACGATATCTTCGTCGTCAAGATATATTACCTTATCTGTATATTCGATGATAGGGGAGGCATCGCTTCCGAGGAAAAACTCTTCTTCGCCAATGCCGACAACGAGCGGACTACTCTTTCTTGCAGCAATTACAACATCAGGGTTAGTCTTGTCGATTACTGCTATGGCGTATGCACCAATTACAATCTTGAGAGCAGTACGAACTGCTGTGAGAAGGTCAACCTTCTTGTCTGTCTTAATAAAATCGATGAGTTGTACGAGTACTTCAGTATCGGTGTTACTGCGAAATTGAACACCTTTTTCCTGAAGCGACTGCTTCAAAACTGCATAATTCTCAATAATACCATTATGAATAAGTGCGATATTGCCCGAAGCACCGATATGTGGGTGGGCATTAGTAGAGTTAGGTTCTCCATGTGTTGCCCATCGAGTGTGAGCAATACCGATGCATCCTGATATATCCTTTTCCGAAGCATAAGCTTCAAGGTCTGCAACTTTGCCTTTAGTTTTATAAACGTTTAGTTGGTTTGTGTTGTTGAGGAGTGCCACTCCAGCACTGTCGTATCCTCTGTATTCAAGTCGTTTCAGACCCTTAATCAAAATTGGATATGCGTCCTTTTTACCTATGTATCCTACTATTCCGCACATGATTTTGTGTTATATTTATACAAATTTTGTGCAAAGATACGAAAAGATGTGCAATAAATGACACAGAAGTAAATTATTTTTTATAATTTTGCATCAAATTTGATAATACAACTTAAAAAAAGTAATGTTAAATAACAAATCATTATAGAAATGTCAGAAGAAAAGTCGAAAAATAAAACTGTTGCTAACAACACCACAGCCAAGCCTGTCAACAAAGTGATGAGGACCATGAAGAGGTTGTGGATTGCTACCATTTGCTTCATTCTTATCGGTTTCATCGGACTCTTTGCCATCTCACAGAGTTGGCTTGGCAATATCCCGGAGATTTCCGATCTTCAGAATCCAATCAACAAATCTGCCTCACGCGTTTTTAGCGACGACGGCAAGATGCTCGGTACATGGAGTTATGCAAGCGAAAACCGCCTTATGGTCACTTACGACTCGCTCCCTGCTAATCTTGTTAATGCTCTCGTAGCTACTGAAGATGAGCGTTTCTACGACCATAGCGGTATCGACCTTCGTGCTCTCGGTCGTGCCATCGTGAAACGTGGTATTATGCGCCAGAAGAGTGCTGGTGGTGGTTCTACAATCACTCAGCAGTTGGCAAAACAGCTATATACTGATGTTTCGCATAACGTGATAGGTCGTATCATGCAGAAACCAAACGAATGGTATATCGCTGTTCAGCTTGAGAAATATTATACTAAGGAGGAAATCATTACGATGTATTTTAACTACTTCGATTTCCTCAATAATGCCGTTGGTATCAAGAATGCAGCAAAAACATATTTCAACAAACGCACTATCGACCTCGATCTCAACGAATGCGCCACACTTGTCGGTATGTGTAAGAATCCTGCACTTTACCGCCCATTCAAGGTGAAGGCGGACGGTACCAAATTCGACAATCCACTTTGCGTTGAGCGTCGTAATGTCGTTCTTCAACAGATGGTTCGCAATGGATACATTACCCAAGATGATATGCTTGCTGTAAAAGACACTCCTGTTGACTACTCCAATTTCCATGTAACCACCCACAAGGAAGGTGAATGCCAGTATTTCCGCGAATATCTCCGTCGCATCATGATGGCTAAGAAACCTGATCGTAAGGATTATGCCTCTTGGCAGAATGCTCAGTTCTATGGTGACTCTCTCGCTTGGGAAACTGATCCACTCTATGGTTGGTGCAACAAGAACTTCAAGAAGGATGGTACACCTTATAATATTTATACCGATGGTTTGAAGATATACACATCTATCGACACACGCATGCAGAAATTGGCCGAGCAGGCAATGTTTGAGCATGTTGCACAATATCTCCAACCTGCATTCGATCGCGAAATCCGTGGAACGGCTCTCGCTCCATACAAGGGCATATCGCGTTCAAAGTTCGAAAAGATTATCAGTCGTGCAATGCGCCAGAGCGAGCGTTACCGTGTGTTGAAGGCAAACGGACATACTGACGAAGAGATACAGAAGTCGTTCGAAACTCCTACCACAATGGAAGTGTTTGCCTACGGTTCTTCGTATGACGATCCAGTCCTGAAGGAAGTGCAGATGACTCCACGCGATTCCATCATCTACTACAAGAAATTCCTCCGTTCGGCAATGTGTGCCATCGACCCTCAAAACGGAAAGATTCGTGCTTATGTCCCAGGTCTCAACTTCAACTATTTCCAGTTTGATAACGTACTTGGTGGCGGAACGCGTCAGGTTGGTTCGACTATCAAACCACTCCTTTACAATCAAGCACTTATGGTACTCGACCTTACTCCATGTGATGCGGTCGTATCAGAACATCGGAGCTACAACGGATGGAGTCCTAAGGGTTCGGCAATGGGTCATCCACAGTTGAAGTCAGCACTCGCTCACTCTAACAATCCTGCTTCGGTCTATCTTATCGACAAGATTCGTCCTCAGACATTTGTGGATTATCTCGCAAAGGATCTCGGCATCAATATCGGTTCGTTCCCACGTCCTGCCAACCTCACTCTTGCACTTGGTTCGTGTGACATCTCAGTTGGTCAGATGGCTAGTGCATACACTATGTTCCCAGGCGATGGAGTACATGTTTACCCAACTCTTGTCACTCGCATCGAGGATGGCGAAGGCAATATCATCGCCAGTTTCTCGCCACGCATGAACGAGGTCATGTCGAAAGAGAAGTCATGGCAGATGCTCTATATGATGAAGGCTGTAATCAACGAAGGTACAGGACGTTCGCTTCATGGTTCTCCATATAACATCAATGGTGATGTGGCTGGTAAGACTGGTACTACCAACGATAATGCAGACGGTTGGTTCATGGGTGTTACTCCTAATCTCGTTGTAGCTTGTTGGGTAGGTGGTGACGACCGTGATATCCACTTTGGAAGTATGGCATTTGGTCAAGGTGCTAAAGCTGCCCTCCCAATCTTCGGACGCTTCATGCGCAAGGTTTACAACAACCGCAAACTCGGTGTCCTTGAGTCCGACACATTCAAGATTCCTAAGAATTACCGCTTCTGCTCATCCGACCTCGACGAACTCCCACCAGCCATCGATCCTGTGCGCGAAGAGGTTATCGAACTCGATGATGATTTTTAGGATAAGTAATGAATTATCAGCAACTCTAGCATTATGAAATTTCTTGGCATAATCCCGGCACGCTACGCCTCCACACGCTTTCCAGCCAAACCACTCGCTATCCTTGGAGGCAAGCCAGTCATCCAGCGCGTTTACGAACAAGTGAACGGAATACTCGATGATGCAGTGGTGGCAACCGATGACCAGCGCATCTATGATGCAGTTATTGCTTTTGGAGGCAAAGTCGTCATGACATCTACCGAACACCGTTCCGGCACTGACCGTTGCTACGAAGCCCTTACTAAGGTAGGAGCCGACAAGTACGATGTAGTGGTTAATATTCAAGGCGACGAGCCCTTTATCCAACCTCAGCAACTCTATGCCGTTCGCGATTGTTTCGATGACACATCAGTCGATATCGCCACTCTCGTCAAACCATTCAAGCCATCTGACGGATTTGCCGCACTTGAGAATGTGAACTCCCCTAAAGTGGTTGTAAATAACCGCATGGAAGCCCTCTATTTTTCAAGAAGCATCATCCCTTATATGCGAGGCAAGGATACAGATCAATGGCTTCCTAACCACACATATTACAAACACATAGGTCTTTACGCTTACCGCTCTGACGTTCTCCGCCAAATCACATCGCTCCCTCAGGGCGAACTCGAGAAGACGGAATCCCTCGAACAACTCCGTTGGCTCGAAAACGGTTATAAGATCAAGGTTGGTATCTCCGAAATCGAAACCATTGGCATCGATACCCCTGAGGACCTCCAACATGCTGAAGAATTCCTTGCTTCAGTGCAGAAATAACAATATAGCGCCTGTCTTAATGATGGGCGTTTTTTTTACATAATAGAATGACGTTGTCATGATTGTCATGATTGTCATTGTCATTAAGGTGTATAACCATAAGGCAGAGGAAGTGAGAGATTTACTCCATAAATATATTATATAATAATAATTAATTATTATTATATAATATATTTATGAGCCTATTTCCTTTCTTACCAAGAGTACAAGGTCATGTACTGTTACCCTTAATGACAATGACAATCATGACAATGTTGACAATGATACTTTGTCATCACTACACACTATAGTTCGAGCACTCACACATTATTAGTTTGAGCCCACACACACTATTAGTTCGAGCCCCCACACACTATAGTTTGTACACCCCACACACTATAGTGATATTTCTCTATCTCCCTTTTTGTAATTTGAATCTACTTAGATCAAACGGGTAATTAATGCAAATGTGTTATTCGAAATCATAATATCCCACTTCTTTTCGCCTCTAACGAATTCTCGCGTTTGTATCGACATCCCCTCGAAATTCGACTGTAAATCGCTTAGAACGCGAAAAAATGCGGTATTTAAGGATTTTTACATTTATTTCTTTGCGCGTGTGCGTAAGAATTCGTATCTTTGTATTGAAATACGATAAATAAACAAAATTATATTCTCACATTAATTAATGGACTCACAAGACAGAATTATTAAAGTTGACATCAACGAGACGATGAAACAGTCATATATCGACTACTCAATGTCGGTAATCGTTTCACGTGCTCTCCCAGATGTTCGCGATGGCTTCAAGCCAGTACACCGCCGTATCCTCTACAGTATGGACCGCAACGGCATCACAAGCGACAAGCCAACACGAAAGTGTGCTCGTATCGTCGGTGATGTACTCGGTCACCTCCATCCACATGGCGACTCATCAGTTTATGGCGCTCTCGTTCGTCTCGCCCAGCCTTGGGCTATGCGTTACACTCTCGTGGACGGCCAGGGTAACTTCGGTTCGGTTGACGGTGATGGTGCTGCGGCTATGCGTTATACTGAGGCACGCCTCTCGAAGATTGGTGAGGCAATGCTCCTCGATATTGAGAAGGAGACAGTGGACATGGATCCTAACTTCGACAACTCGGAAATGGAACCAACAGTTCTCCCAACTCGTATTCCAAATCTCCTCGTTAATGGTGCTACTGGTATCGCAGTAGGTATGGCTACTAACATCCCTACACACAATCTCGGCGAGGTGATCGACGGATGTGTTGCTTTCATTGACAATCCTGAACTCCAAAGCGCAGAACTCATGCGTTGGATTAAGGCTCCGGACTTCCCAACTGGTGGTATTATCTGTGGTGTCGACGGAGTAAAAGAGGCTTACGAAACAGGTCGTGGTCGTATCGTGGTACGTTCGAAGACTGAAATCGAAAATGATGGTACTCACGACAAGATTATCGTTACTGAAATTCCTTACAACGTAAATAAGAGCGAACTCATCAAGAAGATTGCCGAACTTGTGAACGATAAGAAGGTAGAAGGCATCTCCAACGTGAACGATGAGTCTGACCGCGAGGGTATGCGTATCGTTATCGACATCAAGCGCGATGCAAACGCAAACGTAATCCTCAATAAGCTCTACAAGATGACTGAACTCCAGTCAAGCTTCCCTGTCAACTCAATCGCCATCGTGAAGAAGCGCCCTAAGCAGCTCTCTCTCCGCGACATGATAAAGTGCTTCTGCGAGCATCGTCATGACGTAACTATCCGTCGCACTAAGTATGATAAGCGTAAGGCTGAAGAGCGTGCACATCTTCTCGAAGCTCTTATCGTTGCTTCGGACAATATTGATGAGGTAGTACATATCATCCGTTCGTCAAAAGAACCATCTGAAGCTATTCAGCGACTCATGGAACGTTTCGGTTTCGACGAGCCACAGGCTAAGTACGTAGTTGAAATGCGTCTTCGCCAGCTCACAGGTCTTCAGCAAGAAGCACTCCACAAGGAATTTGAAGAACTCCAGAAACTCATACAGTATCTCCAGTCTATTCTCGATGATCCTGAGCTCTGCAAGAAGGTGATGAAGGATGAACTTCTCGAGGTGAAGGATAAGTTTGCTGATGAGCGTCGCACAGAAATCGACTATACAGCTTCGGAAAACTTCAACCCAGAAGACTTCTATCCAAACGAACCAGTTGTTATCACAATCAGCCACCTTGGTTACATCAAGCGTACAGCTCTCTCTGAGTTCCGTGCTCAGGCTCGTGGTGGTGTCGGCAGTAAGGGTGGTAGTGCACGTCAGAGCGACTTCATCGAGCATATCTACCCTGCAATGACCCACAACACAATGATGTTCTTCACTCAGAAGGGTCGTTGTTTCTGGATGAAGTGTTACGAAATCCCTGAAGGAGACAAGACATTCAAGGGTCGTGCGATTCAGAACCTCCTCAACATCGATAGCGATGACAAGGCAACTGCATTCATCAATATCCGCAATATGAATGATGCTGAATGGAATGCTCGCCACAACCTCATCTTCTGTACTCGTCAAGGTGTTATTAAGAAGACTTCGTTTGAGAACTACTCACGTCCTCGTTCGAACGGTCTTATCGCTATCAACCTCAACGAAGGCGATGCTGTGGTTGAAGTATTGCTTACCAACGGCGAAGAAGAAATTCTTATTGCAAACCGCAACGGACGTGCTATCCGATTCAACGAGAATGCCGTACGTGCTATGGGACGTGGTGCCACAGGTGTTGGTGCAATCCGCCTCGACAACGATGGTCAGGATGAGGTGGTTGGCATGATCACGCTTCGCAATCCTGAGGGCATCGAAGAGTATATCAAGCGTTGGGAGGCTGCAGAAAATGCTGCAGAGCGCAATGCGGTTGAGGAGGAGATGGAAGAGAAATTCCCTCAGATGCCACGAATTCTTGCACTTTCGGAGAAGGGTATCGGTAAGCGTTCACCTTATTATACTTATCGCATCACAAACCGTAATGGTAAGGGTGTAAAGACTATCAATATCACCGAAAAGACTGGCAAACTTGTTGCATTTAAGAGCGTTACCGAGGCTGACGACATCATGATCATCAATAAGAGTGGTGTTACAATCCGTCTTGCCGTTACATCTATCAGCAAGTCAAGCCGCAACTCACAAGGTGTCAAGCTTATCGACATTGCTAAGCGTAACGATGTCATCTCATCTGTATGCGTAGTCGAACACGAAGAAGAGCAGGAGGAGGTTGAGTATCAAGTAGATGCTGAAGGTAACTTCATCCTCGATGCTGAAGGCAACAAGATTCCGGTAGTGAAGGAGGAAACACAAACTGAAAGTGAAACTCCATCTGAAACTCCATCTGGACCAACAGATAATAACGAACAATAATAACTAACCCCGAGCCAGTTCCCCAACTCTTCAAAACAAAATGGGGTGGGGACATTGAGGCTCACTAAATCTTAATTTCTTTATGAAAAAAATGATTTTTATGGCAGCACTTGCATCTCTTGCACTTACTGCTAACGCTCAGTCAAAGGAAGAGCTTAAGGCTATCAAGGCAGCAACTAAGGAAGCTGAGAAGGTAGTAAAGAAGGCACAGTCGGAGTACGATTCAGGCATCGCCAATCCACAGATGGGTCGTAAAGAGGCCAACTGGGAAAAGCTTACTGAAGCTAAGACTCTCATCACTCAGGCTCTCTCAAACCAATACACTAGCAATTCTGCCGACACATATAAGACTGCCGCTAATATCGCTGCCCAGTTCTACAACAAATATGATGGTCAGATCAAGGCTGGTGACGAAAGCGCAAAGCCACAGCTTCTTGAGATTTCGAAAGAGATCATCACTTATACTATTAAGTGGGACGAACTCGAAAATGCTAACCCTAACAAGAAGGCTCAGGAGTATACAAAAGATCATACTTACTATCAGAACCTTGCCACTAACCCTGCAATCCAGTGTCTTCAGGCTGCTCAGAGTTATTCAAACTCAGATAATCAAGAAGAACTCAAGCAGGGTAGCGAACTCGCAAGTGTTTTCGTAGATGCAATGACAAAGAGCCACCTCTTCAGTGACTTTACTAACGATAACAAGGACGAGTGGATTAGCTATGCTAAGGTTTTCAAGGCTCAGTCTCTCGTTGGCGTTGAAGGTGCAAATGCTTCTGATATCGAAAGTGCATACATGGACCTTGTTGGCACTAAGTATGAGTCAGTTTGCTATTCTGCTCTCGCTAACTACTTCCGTGAGAAGGATCCTGCTAAGTATGTAGATTACCTCAAGCTCGGTATGGAGAAGGGTGACGCAGAAAATGCTCCTAACTTTGCATTCATGCTCATGCAGCATCAGTTCAATTCAAGTCAGTTTGACGATTGCCTTAAGACTATCCAGTTGATTAAAGAGAAGTATCCAGACAATGAGAATACTCTCAACGCTTATCTCATGGAAGGTCAGATCTACTTCCAGGACAAGAAGTATGCCGAGGCAGAAAAGCTCTTCGCTGATGCTGTTGCTAAGTATCCAAACGACGACCGTGCTATCACTATGCCTGCTAAGTCTGCATGGATGAAGGCTCAGTCATCAGGTGACAAGAAGGACCTCAATCACGCTATCGAACTCTTCAAGAAGCTCGAGGCAAACTATCCAAGTCAGCCTGACTTCTGGGGCGAGCCTCTCTATATCCTCTACAACAATGTAGGCAACAACGCAGCTCGCGACAAGTACAAGAAGTACTATAACGTGAAGTAATGGAGTTATAGAGAAGTTATAACTTATATAAGGGAAGTTATAAGGATGTCTGTTACTTTTTCTTTCGTCCTTATAACTCCCTTTTAACTTTACTTGGCTTCCTTTTGATATCTATTTTCTTTTAATAATGAAGATTGTTTTTACCATACTATTTTCCCTACTAACTCTTTGTTCTTCAGCTCAAGACAAGAAAAAAGATGAGCCGAAGAAGGAAGAGTACAAATTGTCAACTACTCTGAAAACTGTTCGCGGATATCTGAAAGACAACAAGAATGCAGATGCGAACAACGAAGCGGAGAAGGCTATCCATGCCCATCCGGAAGCACGCCAGTCGGCACAGCTCTATGCCCTTAAGGCACAAGCCCTACATGCTCTTGTTCTCGACGAAAACAAGAAGATGTATCTCAAACAGAAACCAGATACCTCGAAATATTTCAACTATATCTATTCGCTTTACGATGCTGCACTCAACTGCGATTCGCTCGATCAACTCCCTGATGCGAAAGGCAGAGTACCGCTGAAGTTTCGTGAGGCTAACCAACAGCGACTCTTACAGTTCCGCAAGAATCTCTCAACTGCTGATCGCTACTTCTACCTCAAGAAGGACTATAAGAATGCGTATAAGTATGCTGATCTGTATCTGCGCTCGAAAAATGCCCCTGTATTTTCTAAGGCGAAAGGGGGAAATGCCTTAAGCGACGAAAAGGACTCGCTAACGCATGCTTCGCTTGCTGTTTTCCTCGCATACGCGTACAATAATTATAATGGTGTTGTAAAATACATACCGATTGCTTTACAAGACACTGCCCGCCTTTCACAGATATATGAGGTCGGCGCAAAATCATATTATGAGTTAGGTGATACGCTTTCGGCTCATATGCTACTCTTTGATGGAGTAAACAAATACCCTACAAATGATTTCTTCTATATGACTCTTGTCAAGTATTACAACAGCAAGAATGATTATCAGAGTGCTATAGACCTTATTGATTCGGTTCTTGTACATATGCCAGACAACCGAAATTGCCTTTATCTCAAATCGCGCGAATATGAAAACTTGGGCGATTATGACAATGCGATAAAGTCGATGAACCAGGTTGTGGACAAATACAAAGATGATTTTGAGGCTTTTTCGTCTCTTGGCAACTTATATTTAGAAAAAGCTCATCTTGCTTACCGCAACTTCAATCTCAAGATTACTGACAAAAACTACCAGAAAGGACGAAATCAGATAAATGCCTTCTATTCAAAGTCGAAGGACGCATACGAAAAGTGTCGAGCTCTTGCTGAAAAGAAACAAGAACTTTGGCTCAAGGGATTGCAAGAATGTTATTACAAACTCAACTTGGGCAAAGAGCTGAAATCGCTCGAAAAATTGAAGTGATAAAAGGTGGTAAGATGATGTAATTTTGATCTATTATAATCTTAACTTCAGATTCGGAATTGCAACCTAATATGGTTGTTTTCTTATAAAAAGATAATTTTTCTGATTGGGTAAAAAAATAAAAGTTTCCCATTTTGAAAAGTTATCTTTTTGTTTTATAATATATTATATATTTTTGGTTAACCAAAAGTTTTCCAAAATAGAAAACTTCTTGAATTTTTTATTTAAAAAAGTTGCTCAAAAGTTTGCAGTTTTCAATAAGAATTATTAGTTTTGCAGTCGATTTCGCGAATACGAAATTTCAACTTGCATTATTAATATAATCTTACATACTTCTTACATAATGATCCAGACAGTAAAAAAGCGTGATGGCCGTATTGTGGGCTATAACGAAGAAAAAGTAAAAGCAGCAATTCGCAAAGCGATGCTTGCTACTGATAAGGGTGAGGACGAGGCTCTCATCCAGCGTATCGTAGACAGAATTTCTGTTCAGGGAAAAGAACAGATGGAGGTCGAGAAGATCCAGGATATGGTCGAACTCGAACTCATGAAGAGCCCACGAAAGGAAGTGGCAAAGCGTTACATCGCTTATCGCGACCAGCGTAGCATCGCTCGACGTGCCAAGACTCGCGAAGTTTTTCTCGAGATTATCGAAGCAAAGAATACTGATGTCACTCGCGAAAACGCAAATATGAATGCTGACTCTCCTGCAGGTATGATGATGAAGTTTGCAAGCGAGAGCACAAAGCCTTTCGTTGATGACTATCTTCTCTCTGCCGAAGTGCGTGATGCTGTTAAGAATAATTATCTCCATATCCACGATAAGGACTATTACCCAACTAAATCGCTCACTTGTGTGCAGCATCCTCTCGACCACATTCTAAAGGATGGTTTTATGGCAGGTCATGGCGAGAGCCGTCCTGCTAAGCGTATTGAGACTGCGAGCGTTATTGCTTGTATCAGTCTTGAAACAGCACAGAACGAGATGCACGGTGGTCAGGCAATTCCAGCCTTCGACTTCTATATGGCTCCTTACGTGCGTTCATCTTATATTGAGGAACTCAAAAACCTTGAGAAACTGACAGGTGAAGACTATTCTGAAATGTATGACCAAAAGATTGATGACTTCGTAACAGTAGAACTCGACTCGTTCTCTGGTCGCGAACGTGTTCTTCATCATGCCATCAACCGTACCGTCGGTCGTGTACATCAGGCTATGGAAGCATTCATTCATAATATGAATACTATCCACTCTCGTGGTGGTAACCAGGTTGTATTCTCTTCAATTAACTATGGTACTGACACAAGTGCTGAAGGTCGTTGTATTATTCGTGAACTTCTCAAGAGCACTCTCGAAGGTGTAGGTAATGGTGCTACAGCTATTTTCCCAATTCAAATCTGGAAGAAGAAGCGTGGTGTGTCATATCTCCCTGAAGACCCTAACTATGATCTCTATAAGTTGGCTTGTAAGGTTACTGCTCGTCGTTTCTTCCCTAACTTTGTCAACCTTGATGCTTCATACAACCACCATGATAAATGGAACATCAACGATCCAGACCGCTATAAGTATGAAATTGCAACAATGGGTTGCCGTACTCGTGTGTTTGAGAATCGTTTTGGAGAGAAGACAAGTATCGGTCGTGGAAACCTCTCATTCTCTACTATGAACATCGTTCGTCTTGCTATCGAATGTATGAGTATTGAGGACAAGCAGCAGCGTATTGATGCATTCTTCGCAAAGCTCGACAACGTGCTCGGTATTACAGCTCGCCAGCTTCATGAGCGTTTCCTCTTCCAGAAGACTGCACTCGCAAAGCAGTTCCAGCTTGTAATGTCAAAACTATGGGTTGGCAGTGAGTCGCTCAATCCTAACGACTCTATCGATTCTGTTATCAATCAGGGTACTCTCGGTATTGGTTTCATCGGTCTTGCAGAGTGTCTTATCGCCCTTATCGGCAAGCACCATGGCGAAAGCGAAGAAGCCCAGGAACTTGGTCTTAAGATTGTTACTTATATGCGTGATGCTGCTAATCGTTTCAGCGAGAAATATCAGCACAACTACAGTATCCTTGCAACTCCTGCAGAAGGTCTTTCTGGTCGTTTCACTAAGTTTGACAAGAAGAAGTATGGCATTATTGCAGGCATTACAGACAAGGACTACTATACTAACTCTAACCATGTTCCTGTATATTACCATTGCTCTCCACGCCATAAGGCAGAGGTAGAGGCTCCTTACCATGACCTCACTCGTGGTGGTCACATCTTCTATGTTGAGATTGATGGCGATGCAACTCACAACCCTGAGGCTATCATGGATATTGTTGACCTTATGGATAAGTATAACATCGGTTATGGTTCGGTTAATCACAACCGCAATCGCTGTATGGATTGTGGATACGAGGATGCAACAGAAGGTTTGACTGTCTGCCCTAAGTGTGGTGGCACTCATATCGATACACTCCAGCGTATCACAGGTTATCTCGTTGGTACTACAGACCGTTGGAACAGCGGTAAGCTTGCCGAACTTCACGACCGCGTGGTGCACAAGTAGTAATGTTACGAGTAATTGACATATCAGAGGGAACAAGTGTTGATGGTCCGGGACTTCGTACTTCAATCTATTTTTCTGGTTGTACGCACAAGTGTCCGGGCTGCCACAACCCTCAGTCATGGGATTTTGAGGCGGGTAGGGAGGCCACCATCGAAGAACTCCTTAAGATTATAGACTACAATGACTTTAATGTCACGTTCTCTGGTGGTGACCCATTCTTCCAAGTTGAAGAAGTGACCCAGTTAGCACGACGCATAAAGAGCGAACTCGGAAAGAATATCTGGTGCTATACCGGTTACTTTTGGGAGAATATTGTTGACAATCCTCGTTTCCGTCCTCTTCTTGAAACAATCGATGTTCTTGTAGATTCGCCTTTTATTCTTTCACAACGAGATATAAGTTTGCGTTTTCGAGGAAGTTCGAACCAAAGAATCATTGACGTAAAAAAAACACTAAAATTCGGAACTATTCAGACAATTGACTATTGATTATTTGGTAGTTCAAACAAAATGCAATATATTTGCATTAAGAAATAAGTGGCAATATATTTGCAATCATTTTTCTAACAATCGTAATTCTATCTATTCATTAATTTATAAATAAATCTATTATGGCAAAGAAATGGGTATGCCCAGTTTGCGGCTATGTTTACGAAGGTGAAAATCCACCTGAGAAGTGTCCACAGTGTAAGGTTCCTGGAAGCAAGTTCAAGGTAAAGGAAGCAGAAGGTCTTAATTTTGCTTGCGAGCACGAACTTGGTGTTGCAAACGCAATTCCAGAAGGCGAAGAAGGTGCTTTTGTTCTCCAGGGTTTGAAGGATCATTTCATGGGTGAATGCACAGAAGTTGGTATGTATCTCGCAATGTCTCGTCAGGCAGACCGTGAAGGTTATCCTGAGATTTCAGAAGCTTTCAAGCGTTATGCTTTAGAAGAGGCAGAACATGCTGCTAAGTTTGCAGAACTTCTCGGTGAAGTTGTTTGGAACACAGAAAAGAATGTCAAGGCTCGTATGGAGGCTGAAGAAGGTGCTTGTGCTGCTAAGCTCGAAATTGCTAAGGTTGCTAAGAAACTTAACCTCGACGCTATCCACGATACAGTTCACGAAATGGCTAAGGACGAGGCTCGCCACGGTGCTGGTTTCCAGGGTCTTTACAATCGTTACTTCAAGTAATTCAAATTCCCAATTACCTGTTAATAAAATAAAATGTCTGAGTAATCATTTACCCAGACATTTTTATTTGTATAATAATAAACTTTGTTTTTTACTTATTAAAACTTGTTGAAATAACTTCTATTGAAACGTTTTCTCCGTCTTCTCCTCCTACAAGTCGCGAACTAGACATTGAGAAATCATGATTGAGTTTTACAAGAGTGTTTGACGAACTTCCATCTCTAATTGCTTCGACAGGAATCAGTAGGACCTTGTCCCAATTTTCTGTCGCTGTTCCTTTTAATTTCTCAGAATACATTGTGTTAAGCAATTGTGCCACATTTCTGTAAGTATAAGTATTGGTGCTACTTGCAAATGTTGTGAGATAGGATGTGGTGTTATTACTGATGAGATATTTTTCAAAAAATCCATTCAGATAATCATCGAGACGAAGCAGAAGGAGGTTTTGAGGGATACCCAACTTGAATGAACTTTGTATTTTATCGTTGTATCTAGTGAAGACAAGTTTTGCAGAGTTGATGGTATCATTCGCATTCTCTCCTTTAAAGATCTCATCTACTGGGAGTGTAACTTGAGTGAAGATACCTGCAGGGCACTTAATATAAGTGGAGTTATTGTTTGAAAGTAGCAAATCCAGATTGGAATTCTCGAAACGAGTAGCCTGTACTACTTCCTCAGTAGCAGCAAATTGGACAAGGCCGGTAGTGTCTTTTTTATATTCATCATCATAATATCTGAACTGAAGATTCAACTGACAGATATCGATTGACGCTACTGCTCCATCACCACTTTCCAACTTGCAATAGATGCCTTTGCTAAATGGAAGTCCTGAATTTGACCAGTTTGATGTGTTAGCAAAGTACTCAGGATTAGTTCGATAAGCCTTGAGGATTTTACTTCCTAATTCATTGGGAAGTGATAGGGCGATATTCTCGGTATTGTTCTTCTGGTTTGAGTAACGAGTGGAATCTGGTACTGTTCGGTCAGATAATGTAAACCATTTTGTTGTTATAGGTTTTTTGCTCGTATTGTAGTAATTTGTAGGATCAATATTGGTATAGTAATCAGCTTCTGGGTCAAGTTGTGAATCCAGTTCGTAAATACTTATCTTGAAACTTGATAGTGAATCACCTATGAAGTCTTTGATGAAAAATTTTAATTGCGCCTTTGTACAAGAGTCTCCTCTGACTATATCAGGAAGTTCGAAGTTTTCATTACAATGGAACTGAGTGAGAAAGTCACTCTTGATGGTTGTTCCTGTTTCAGGGTCGGTGAATCGACCGAGATATGATATGCTTGAACGGGCAAGCACTGAGTCACCTACAGGATACGACTGAGTCTTTACTCCGTAAGTCCTGTAATTTGTGGTAACCAAGTCGCTTGTTGGCATCATATCAACACCAAGAGTACCAGTAGTCTCGTCACACGACACCAATGCCAATAACAAAGCGACCAAAGTGAATATTAATTTAAATTTCATGTTTAGTTATCCGAATCTTGTACGAAACTAAATTGTAATTTCGTATGATAGATTACTTATTATTGTTCCTTGAATAATTGTACTTTATTCTTCATTTCCTAACACCTTATCATAGAACTTGTCGTATGCTGCCTTCATTTCTTCGAGTGGCACATAGTCAAGAACGGGGATGTCCAAACTCTTAGCATATTCAATTACTGATGGATCCACATCAGGATCGTCGAGTACTACGCCATCAGAGAATTTTACAGCAAGTTTCATTAAGTCGTTATATTTATAACTGTCCTTGATGATGTCAAGATCTGTTGCCTTTGCTTCTTTGAACGGAATGCAGTCGCGAGAATGCTTGCCAAGGTCATTAATGAATTCTGGAGATGAGACAGAAGTAACAACCTTACAATCGCGGAATGATGGTTCGTCTGCAAATGCTTTCTTGATATAGAGTGGGGCAAGGGCGGAAATCCATCCATGGACATGTACTACTTCAGGAGTCCAACGTAATTTCTTAACAGTTTCGAGCACGCCACGTGCGTAGAAGATAGCTCTTTCACCATTATCTTCATATTCTTTACCATCTTTATCGGTTATCATGCCACGCTTCATGAAATAGTCATCGTTATCAATGAAGTAGATCTGCATTCGCGCTGAAGGGAGTGATGCTACTTTGATAATGAGAGGGTGGTCTGTTTCGTCGATAATAAGATTCATACCTGACAAGCGAATAACCTCATGCAGTTGGTTACGACGTTCGTTGATATCCCCCCATTTTGGTGTGAAGATACGAATTTCGTTGCGTGCGTCTTGTATGTATTGTGGAAGATAGCGACCCACTTTTGCCTTTGGAGTTTCGGCATCAAATGGAGTCATTTCTTGAATGATGAATAATACTTTCTTTGTCATTGTTTAGGTATGCATTTTCGAAAACTTATGCAAAGATAATAATAATTTTTCTGAAATTAGCAAATATTTCAGTTTAATTAGGTAATTTTGTGCGTGTTTTAATGTTTGTTGGGAGAGTTGTGTCAAAAATGGCAAAGCTTGAGGTCAATGCAACTTCGGTTAGTCAGCAAGTGTAAATGGTCCTGAAGGCGTCTTTCTACGGAGCACATCGAGTTTGAAATCCTTACCGGCAATGATACCAAAAGAGCGTAGAATAGTCTCGACTGTCTTCTTTGCAAGTTCGGGATGATTATTTTCTTCACTAAGATGGCACAGCCATACATTTTGTAGATTCTCATGGAGATTCTTTGCAAGTGCTTCTGCTGTCTGCTGGTTCGAAAGGTGCCCTGAACCGCTCTTGATACGTTCTTTAAGCATATCTGGATAGCGTCCTACTCGAAGCATTTCGGGGTCATAGTTTGCTTCGATCACAAGATGGTTTGCCTTACCAATATATTCTTTCACATTATCAGTAATATCACCGACATCTGTCATAATAACAAATGTATCTTCTCTATGTTTAATCATATATCCTACGTTCTCACTTGCATCGTGGGGTAGGGAGAAGGGGGTGATTTCGAAGTTGGATACTACAAATGGTTCATTAGGAGATATTATCTTCTTATGATGTAAATCAACCTTTTGCTTTATCATAAAACTTCGGTCAATGCCATCATGCACAGCCTGTGTCGCATATACATCAAGATTGTAGTCTTTCGATATAATACCTGCGTTCTTTACGTGGTCAGCATGATCGTGAGTGATAAGCAAAGCCTTGAGAGTGTTCAACTTGATACCATATTCGAGGACATTACGTTTCATACGACGGATGCCGACACCCGCATCAATAATTAGGGCGTCGTCGTCAGCCTTTAGGTAGTAACAATTTCCACAACTACCACTTCCGAAAACAAAAAGTGTCAACATAAAATATGATATCTATATAGTGTCCTATTGTGATCTATCTTGCGATGAGGAATATGAATTTTCACAAAAATAGAGGTCTTGCTTTAAAATAAAACCTCCTTAAGTGCGTTTTCAAGGCTAAACCTTGCTATGTCCATTGATTAGGAGCAATTTACTCTATCTCCTGGACTCGGTACGCACAAACTAAATGCAAAGGTAAGAACTTTTGGCGTAAAAACCAAAATATTCCTACCTTTTTATTATATAAACTGCTTGTATGTTACAAAAAAATCGAGTTTTCCCAATCACATATTAGTCTTCTGATGGGAGATTTAATGCAATGAAGTCTTCGTCAAGTTGCTTTTGATCAACGAATGAAGGAGCGTCAAGCATAACATCACGACCGCTGTTGTTCTTAGGGAATGCAATGCAGTCACGAATAGAATCAAGTCCTGCAAAGATGCTTACCCAACGGTCAAGACCATAAGCAAGACCACCATGTGGTGGAGCACCGTACTTGAATGCATTCATAAGGAATCCAAATTGTTCTTCTGCCTTTTCTGGTGTGAATCCAAGGATTTCGAACATCTTAGCCTGAAGTTTTGGATCGTGGATACGGATAGAACCACCACCAACTTCAATACCATTACATACCATATCGTATGCATCAGCACGAACTGCTGCTGGGTCTGTGTCAAGAAGTGCAACATCTTCGTCCATTGGATGTGTGAAAGGGTGGTGCATAGCCATCAAACGACCTTCCTCTTCGCTCCACTCAAACATAGGGAATTCTGTAACCCAAAGGAGTGCAAACTTGTTCTTATCACGGAAACCAAGACGTTCACCCATTTCGAGACGAAGTTCACAAAGTTGCTTACGAGTCTTCATCGAATCATCTCCTGAAAGGATAAGGATAAGGTCGCCTGGCTGTGCCTGCATCTTTTCCTTAATCTGCTGAAGAACAGTCTGGTCGTAGAATTTGTCAACGCTTGACTTTAATGTACCATCTTCCTGTACACGAGCATAAACAAGTCCCTTTGCACCAATCTGTGGACGCTTAACCCACTCGGTAAGTTTGTCAATGTCCTTACGAGTATAAGAAGCCAAACCTGGAGCACAAATACCTCCAACATAAGCAGCACCATCAAATACAGGGAATCCTTCTGGGAAGATATTGAAATCTCCATCCTTGCCAGTAGTCTTGAGTTCGACAAACTCCATACCGAAACGCATATCAGGCTTGTCGGAACCGAAACGCTTCATACATTCAATCCATGGAAGACGAAGGAAATCACCTTCAATCTCAACACCACGAAGTTCTTTGAAGAGATGCTTTGCCATTCCTTCAAATGTAATGATGATATCTTCCTGAGTAACAAATGACATCTCACAGTCAATCTGTGTAAATTCAGGCTGGCGGTCAGCACGAAGGTCTTCGTCACGGAAACACTTAACAATCTGGAAGTAGCGGTCGAAACCTGCAACCATAAGCAATTGCTTGAGTGTCTGAGGAGATTGTGGAAGTGCGTAGAACTGTCCTGGGTTCATACGAGAAGGAACGATGAAGTCACGAGCACCTTCAGGAGTCGAACCAATAAGCATTGGAGTTTCAACTTCAAGGAAACCGAGGTTAGAAAGGTAGTTACGAACTGCAATACAGAAATGATGACGGAGTTCGATATTCTTACGTACAGCAGAACGACGAAGGTCAAGATAACGATATTTCATACGAATATCATCACCGCCATCTGAATTATCCTCGATTGTGAAAGGAGGAGTAAGAGAAGCATTAAGCTGAGTGAGTTCGCTTACTTCGATTTCGATTTCACCAGTAGGAATATTCTTGTTCTTTGAATAACGCTCTGCAACATTGCCTGTAACCTGAATTACGAATTCACGGCCAAGTTTGTTGGCACGCTCACAAAGTTCTGCATTTGTTTCCTCATTAAATACGAGTTGGGTAATGCCGTAGCGGTCACGGAGATCGACGAATGTCAAAGCACCCATCTTACGCGAACGCTGAACCCATCCGGCAAGTGTTACTTGCTTGCCAGCATCAGAGAGACGAAGCTCTCCACAAGTATGCGATCTATACATATTAATAATGTGTTTTTATATTTTCATGCAAATTTAAGGATTTTAAGTCATAAATACAAATATGAACCTTTTTATTTCATTTTTCAAAGACAAATATACCAAAGTATATGCATGATATACTTCATTTGATATTATTCTAATCACAATTAACCATGTAACAAATAGGTTTGTATTTCTTTTGCAAATTATAGCGGTTATGTTTAATAACAAATACTAAACTATAATTCTTACTTACTATTTGCGTATAATAAAAGAAATATGTAAATTTGCAGCATTAATCACAATTGTAAATGAAAGAGATGAAAAAAACTTTCTTGGTATATGTAGTAGCAATATTGGTTGGTGCTGTGAGCATCAGCAGTATCTGTTCTTGTTCGAAGGAAGAACCGATAATCAATAATGGCGGTGGTGGCACCAAACCTTCAGATAAGACAGAGGAAGAGCAGGAAGACGTGAAACCTGTCGTCAAGATTGACACTATTGATATCGTGGATTACAAGGTCAATCCACAGAATATCCTCACAGGAGAGGAAGCATCGCTTGTGGTCAACCTCACCCACCCTACTTATTTCGTCGTGGTGAAGGAGAAATCAGGAATGTATGATGTCTCTAAAATTAAATATTCTAATGATAAAAAGCAGTTGACTATTGATTTGCCATTCTATACTTATGGCACTGATTATCACTTCATACTGACACTCTGTGACTCTATGAATCTGCACAAGTGGGAGCGCAAGATTGTTGTCAACAGTTTCAAGGAACGCTACGATTATGAGGGGCGAGTCAAGAGTGCTATATCCGATAATGATAGGGAGACTATCTGGATGGCTACTGAGTTTCCTAACCGTCTCTACCGCATCTCGATGTCTGACCCGCAGAATCCTACATATCGTGATTTCCCAAACTGTCCTAATGTCTTGACCATCAATCCGTACAATGGAAAACTCTATGTCGGATTTCAAGTCGAAGACGATGAAATCCGTAAGTACAAAAAGAGGATGTATGTCTGCGATCCAATTACCCTTGCTAAGGAAGATTCATTCCTCATCTCATTTTATGATGATTATGGTCACCTCGATGCCACCCCTATGTCAATAGCCTTCACGGATGATGGTTGGGGTGTGGCAGTGCGATCTCATTATGGTTCGGGTGGCACTGACCTCTGCTATGTGGATAGCAAGAATGGGCACAAGACGGAAGTGGACAATTGTTGGACTATGTATTATGGTTCTGCCACAACCAGTTACGATAAGAAGTCGGTCATTCTGCAGAAACTTGGTTACATTGACCACGACCTAATATTTGTCAATCGCAATAACGATGCAGCCATCAAGAAGTTTGCTGTTGATGGAGATTTTCATTCTACCGAATATTGGGCAGGAGGCAATAGGATGGCCTCTCGTTTCCATCGAAGTCAACCGCAGTATCTCGTGCAATGCGTGCAGTCGCTCTGCCTCATTGATTATAGCAAAGGCACTTATTCCCCTGTATATATCCAGGAGGGTCGTGAACCATGCATAGAGTTCGATTACAACAATGCCAACCATGTCATCAAGTTTGACCTTATGGACAATTATGTCATCAATGTAGACATGTCCGACCTCAAAGAGCAATTTGTGGGGTGCTTATCCAAAGCAGGTTTCAAGCAGATATACCACAATACCAAGCGTGACCAGCTCATCGCAGTCAGTGATGCTTCTAGTGGTTCATGCACCTCACAAATCACTATCTTTGATATGGATACCTTCAGGTAGAAGCTAGCCCTGCATGGTGTCTTTGGAAACAAGATTTAATTTTGTTGATAATGACACAAAAAAGTGGGGAAAAAGATAAAATGCCACCAGCGATATACGTTGGTGGCATTCATATTTATAGATATAAATAATCGTTGATAATTATTTCACTACATACTTCTTACCATTCTTGATGTACATCTGTCCCTTCTTGAGCGACTTGATTTCCGTGCCTTGAAGGGTGTAAACCTTGTTGTACGAAGGATTGGAGATGAGAGAATGGATTGCATCTGGGTCGTCTGGATTGTTGTCGTCACCATCATCCGAATAAGAATCTTCAGGACCATAAAGACGGATGCCTTGAACATGGAGCGAACCAGTTGCAGTATTTGTGATGCGAATGTAGTTGTAAGGAGATGAAGGGATTACGGAGAGTTCCTTTGTACCCTTTGAACCAGAATACTCCTCAATCTTGGTGAATGACTTACCGTCAGCACTACCCTGCACTTCTCCCTTCATCGAACCTGTACGAGCAAGGAAGAAGTCGATGCGAGTGATACCATCCTTATTGAAGAATGTGGCAGTACCAGTTGACTTTGCAAGCTGGAGCGAACCAACCTTGTCCGAATAAGATGTGCCACTACTTTCTACCTTTACAGTAGGTTTAAATCCACTACCCGAATCAAGTGTAATGGTTCCGTTTTCGATGTATGCATTTGTAGCATCTTCATTGGCCGAATTGAACCAGAAGTATTCTGTTGAAGTGCCGATAACGAGTGCATAACCCTGGTCGCCACCTGTCTCTCCTCCCGAAGGATTGCCTCCAGCCCATGAAGGAAGCGGAGTGTCTTCGCCAATGGATTGTGTCATTCCTTTGCCATCACCTGCATCTACTGTTGATGTGGCACCACCATTATTGATTGAGGTGTCGCCTGTGAAATTGCCTACGAGAGTTGACTTGTAGTTCTGAAGCGCAGTCTTGAGTTCCTTGATAACTCCATAATTTGCATCCTGAACCGAATAGTTGAATGTCCATTTAAAATCGCCACCATTCATTCGACCTGCACCAAGACCTACACGACCTTCGTATTCGCCACGACAGATGAGTGCAACGTCTTCTGGTTTGTCAAGAATGTTCTCAACGTATGTTGTGCGAACGGCATTGTCAGCAGCAGAATTGTATGCTGTACCACCGCTGTATGCAGTTGCCTGGACTTCTTCGTCGCGAGTGTTCACCTTCACAGCATCCCATTTGCCGTTAGTTTGCGAACCATCATAATACTGAACCTTTTTGGCATTGATTATGATATTGTTGTATGCCTTGATTACACCGCCGCTTTCGCCTGAGAAGGTTCCATCACCTTCAGCATCAGTACCTTGCTTTGAGATGAGCATAGGATATTTGCAGTTGCGGAAGTAGTTGTTCTCTACAAACGACGAACCGCCACAAGTCACGCCAATACCATATTTTGCATTACCGTCGAAGTAGTTGTTGTAGACATGATAGAAGGCTGTACGGATGCGTGGATGACGAGAGTCGGAATGGTCGAACCAGTTGTGGTGGTACGACATCCAGCAGTCTGTTGTCTCGCTCTTCATACCTCCAAGTGAGCACTTGCCCGCATCGAAGAAGTGGTTGTAGCTTACTGTACAATTCTTTGACTTGCCCTTGATATCTACAGTTCCGTCTCCCTTTGCCTGGTCAGCATCGCCACCTGTATTGCCATAGAAGAAGTCCATGTTATGAACCCAAACATTTGAGTTGCCTGTATCGAGCGAAAGGCAGTCGTCCATACAAAGCATTACGGCAAAGTTGCGGAATTCAGTTCCTTTAGCATTGCGACAAAGGATTCCAAATCCCCATATGGCAGCATCATCGCCTATACCTTCGATAGTGATAGGGAGTTCTGAATATTCCGATTTTCCCTTCACCTGAAGACCTTCGGCACTCGAATCGAAACGATCCATATCTGCCGCCTTGATTGTGCCTACGATACGGATATCGAGAGGAGTGGTTTCATAACCCTTCTGATAATAATATATAATGTCCTGAAGACCTGTTGCCGTTGTACTTGTACCCTTACTGCTTGTAACGACGTTGGTTGAGACGGTCTTTGCATTGTTTGCATTTACGTAAATCACCTTTGCACCCGACTTGAGCGTACCATCGTTCTTATATGCTCCTATGCCATTTGGCATACCTACATGAGCAAAACCGCTACGATCGTGTGCTGCTGCAGTAAACACTTCTGATTCAGCAACATCGCCATTGCTTGCAACCACTTTAAATTGATAGTTGCCTGCCTTGAGTCCTACCATGTCAGCACGACCGTATGAGCCATAATTGCGAACAAGTTCGTTGTCGAGCTGCGTGTATGAACCTCCTCCAGGACGAACATAAACGGTGTAAGTCTGACCAGCAACAGTTGACCAAGTTACGCAACCACTCTCGAACCATCCTTGAGTTTTGAGGATAGTTACGTTTGCACTCATTTGTTGACTGAACAAGAAAGCAAGCACTAATGTTGCAAGGGAATTGAACAATCTTTTCATCTTTTGGAATAAATTAATGTGTAATAATTAGTTAGGTTATTTGTCAAATATGATTGAATCAAAATATTCGGGACGATGGAAATCAGGATTAAGCGTCTTGATTGGATTCCAACTAAGGAAATGCGGATGTGCAGTAGAATCGGCACACTTGTAGAAATTGCCTTTTAGTTGAGTAGGCATATTGCCATCAGCACTAATCAGATTCCAAGGGATGGCAATGCATACTTGCCATGTATGAATGCCTGGGCGTTCGGTAAAGGTTTCGTTGCCTGAAGAAGCATAATGATGAATGGTAGACATCTGTTCTGGAGTGAAAGGTCGGATGCCTTCGGTCTTTGAGAGACGACGAGTTGCAACCATTTTTCCAATGCAGTTAGTCTCGAAATTCATGTATTCTGCTTCGCCTTCGTTTTGGAGGAACATCTCTACACAACTGTCGCACCACACTTCGCCTTGGTCTTCGGAACATTCGGCACGAAGATCCTCGCCTGTTACATCAAAGCAAACAAAAAGTGACTTTGACGAATGTGCAATGTATGCCTTTACTTGAGGTTTGTATGGAAATTCTGCTTTCCAATTAACGCAGTCGATTGCAAAGCAATTACCTATTAAGGGTAACTGTTTTGCAACCTCCTCTATTGTCATTGCATCGAGCGATGCTTGGTGTGCAGAATGAAGTGTCATTAGTTTCTCTTTCCTAAGATTCGTAAGAGGTAGATAAACATATTGACAAAGTCGAGATAGAGTGTAAGTGCTCCGAGAACCGCTATCTTCTGAGTGGTTTCATTCTCTTCTGCTCCATAGAGCATTGCCTTTATCTTATTGGCATCGTATGCTGTAAGACCTACGAAAATGACTACACCAACCCACGAAATGACAAGATCCATCATGCTGTTCTTCAAGAAGATATTGACTACTGATGCAAGTATTAGTCCAATAAGTGCCATAAACAAAATGTTACGGAACTTACTAAGGTCAACGTTTGTAACCGAACCCCATAATGCCATTACTCCGAATGTTCCTGCTGTCACGAGGAATGTAGTGGCAATAGAGCCCATTTCGTAAACAAGGAAGATGGACGAAAGGAGCACTCCATTGATGACGGAATAGAGCATGAAAATGATGGTTGCTGTCACGGCAGAAATCTTGTTGATTGCGGCATTGAGACCAATGACGAGACCAAACTCTGCTATGATAAGTCCCCAAAATGCAATCTTGCTACCGAAGATGAAACTAAGGATTTCGTAGCTGTGCGATACATAATAGGAAACGAGACCAGTGATTGTCAGTGCAAATGTCATCCAGAGGTAAACGTTGCGAAATACCTTTGTCTCAGTGAGAGCTGATGTATGACCATATTCTGCGGGATTATACTCGCGATTGTAATTGAATTCGCTCATAATTATTGTTATTTTATAGTTTGTCTTAATTAATTCTTTGCAAAAATACGATAAAGAATTTGAAGTACCAAACAATTTTAACGATAGTGTGCCCTTTTTACACCTTTTAAACTTATTTATAGATGAAAACCAATAATTATAAACATTTTATTATTCATAACAATGACAGGACCAGTGTTGATTCACCGATCCTGTCATTAAGAATAAGAGTTTGTCTATTGATGTTTGCTCTGGAGTATATACTGCTCTGAAAGATTAGTATGTCCACTGACGGAAATAGTCGAAGTCTGCATGGCCACCAAGCTGAGTTGTCGCATAGTTGTAGAGTGCTGCCTTGTAGCCGATGAAGAAATCGAGAGTGAAGCGCATCTGCAATTCGTTGTCAATGTCAAACCACTTCTTGCCATTGAATGAATAGCTCATGTAAACCTTGTCGTTTCCACAGGTATCATCAGCCTGAGCAGTGAAGATATACTTACAACGAAGATAAACCTTCTTACCCTTGAGAGGAGTGCGGAACACTTCCTTGGAATTGCGTGTTGAACCACTGTTGGCTACGACATAGCGCTTACCATCCGCATCTACAGTTACACCTACTGAACAGTAGTTGCTTTGGAAAGCACAGAGACCTGCATTGTCGCCTGGTTTCATGCCAGTCACATCGATACAAACTTCGTCGATACAACGAGGACCAACTGTACGCTGGCAGAGTGTGTTACGTGCATCAAAGATATTCTTAGCCAACTGTGCAGTTGTGAGTCGGAGCCATCCCTTGCGAGCTGTGAGCGACCATGCTTCGTCAATTGGCTTGTGGTTCCACTGCCATACGAGACTGAGGTCATCATTGCTATTGTACTTGAATTCATCACTTGCCCATACGAGATCTTCACCATAAGGTGCAAGGTTCACGTCAAATTCCTTCATTGGTTTGCCATTGTCACCAAGCATTGGCCAACCGTCAACCCAAGTACAAGGCTGAATAGTAGGTACACGTCCCACACCACCATGGTCTTGGAACATCACACTGTACCAATCGCCATTAGGAGTGTCGAAGATAGCACCTTGAGCTACACCGTCGTTACGACCGTCGAATGCGCCTTGAAGTATAACCTTGCTCTCATATTCGCCAAGAAGGGTCTTGCTACGATAGCAACGCTCGGTACGAGGCTGTCCACTTGGCCAGTCAATTACGATGCAGTAGTAATAGTCACCGATATGGTACATGTGAGCACCCTCAGCACGCAAACCGAAGCCTTCGCGAGGAGTCTTGATGAGAATCTGGTCTACACCACCCTTCTTCACTGAACGAAGGTCAGAGGTAAGTTCGGTGATATGCAATTCGCCATTACCATATACTGCATACACGCGGCCGTCATTATCAAACAACAATGATGGATCATGGAAGAAGGCACCCTCAATCTCGTTACGTTCCCAATTACTCTTGGTAATATCAGTGGTGCGATAGACATAAGTCTTGTGTTGGTCGTTTGCGATGAAAAGAGCATAGTAGACACCATTTACATAGCGAAGCGATGTAGCCCACTGACCTTTGCCGTATGCATTACGACCATTGCGGAGGTTGTAGATATCATCATCGGCAAGAACATCATAAATGTAGCTTACGATGCGCCAATGCACAAGGTCACGTGAATGCATGATTGGAGCACCAGGGCAGAAGAACATGGTAGTGCTTATCATGTAGTAGTCTTCACCAACACGAATGACATCGTTGTCAGGTATGTCGGTATAAGTTAGTGGATTAACCATTCTGGTAGTAGTTTGGGCTTGTGCTACCTGGAAGAAAGAGCCCATCAGCAGTACGAGTGCTGCAAAAAACAATTTCATTTTCATATTGTATGTGAGTTAGTAGATGTTTTCGTTTGCAAAGATAATATATTTATTTTTAAAAGTACAAAACTAAACATCAAAATGAAACATGAGCATAAACATTTGATACAATATCCGTTTTGCGCAAGCTAATAAACCACCACTTGCTATGTTTTTCTAATTTGCACTACATCGACCAAATAACAAGGGCAAGTACCCACAAACAGATACTTGCCCTTTATGATTTATTTTTCAGTACTTTGAAGTTTATTCTTCAACTGCTGCCTGTGCGGCGGCTAACAAGC
>DCIW01000119.1:0-3036 GCA_002317225.1 Prevotellaceae bacterium UBA1716
TTAAATAATGTGTGGGAATCTTTTAAGAACCTTTGTAGGGATTGCCGAGGTGGTCAAAAATGATGTCGACCTGCTTGGGTGAGAACTGGCGGGATGTTCGTTTGTAACCGCTTTGGGAGAGCGATTCCATAAGTTTGGCATCGCTGTCGATAATGCCCATCAGCTTATGGCGGGCTGAATGTTCGTTGACATAAGGGAAGTAGGCTACTGCAAGATCTGTTTTGGAAATGAATGTACGTTTCATGATTTTTTATTGACTAAGGACTAGGGACTACGGACTAGGGATTAGGCTGCGCTTGGCTTCGTTGGCAATGTGCAGCCAGGCCGTTGTCCGTTGTAATTAACACTACAAAGGTAGTGAAAAATATTGAGATTTGCAAGTGTTTTGCTATGCTATTGGATATGATTGGATATTATTGTATGACAATGGATTAGAGGTGTTTTGCAAAGTTGCATATTATTTAGAAATGTAGTACCTTTGCATCGTGTTAAGAGAGGACTGGCGAGCACCTTGATTACACACAACTAACTAACCTAATTTACTAACCTTAAAACCTAAATCTAATTATGCCAATCAATTATTCTCTCTCCATGATGGGCAATCCATCAGATCCTGCAGCAGCAAAGCGTGCGTATGCTCATGCTCAGGCAAAGACTGTTCTCGACATCAATGGCTTCGCTGAGCACATCGTATCACACGGTTGTGTCTACTCCAAGGGCGACATCGTCGGTATCCTCACCATCGCCGTTTCTTGTATCAAGGAGAACCTCCTTGCAGGCAACGCAATCGAGCTTGGTGAACTCGGTAAGTTCTACATCTCGCTCAAGAGCATCGGTGCCCGCACCTTCGACGACTTCACCGCACAGAACATCAAGAAGGTATCTGCCAAGTGGACTCCATCGCAGGAGCTCAAGAACCTCCGCAACAAGGCAGAGTTCGAGCGTGTGCTTACTAAGAAGGCAGACGCAGAGGCAAAGAAGGACACTTACGGAGCGTAAAGGAACGGCCCCCTCTAACTCCCCCGAAAGGGGAGGACTTGAGGGATGTTCAAGACTGGTAGTTTTTACGCGCAAAGCGCGAGGGAAGAAAAATAGATAAAAATAGATAAAAATATAAAAAAACATGTCGCTTCGCGAATATGTAAGTGTATCACCGGAGGTGCCTTATTTTTCTCTATATTTTTATATTTTTCTCTATTTGACTCACCTTCGTTCGTCGAGCTGAAGGTTTTCCTTTCTCGCGAAGCGTAACGACAACAGCCTTTAATTATAAAAATGAATAGTAATGAAACTGAAGTATGAATAAATTGTTACAATGTTGCTTATCGTTCGGCTTGACCGACGCTTTCGCAGAAAGAATGTTTCTCCCTACTCGCAAAGTAATAAAAACCAAGAATTAGTGCAACATTATTCAGTCGACTAATTCTTGGTTTTTATGTATGTGCAGAAAGGTTGCAATTACTTCAAGCCGCGGTTTTTCAGCAGTCCATCAATCTTTGGGTCGGAGCCTCGGAAGTTGCGGTACATGGTCATACCATCATCAATGCCTCCAGGGGTAAGAATATACTTGCGGAAACGAGCGGCAACATCAGGATTGAAGATATCGCCAGTCTCCTTGAATGCTTCGAATGCATCGCAATCAAGCACTTCTGCCCAAATATAAGAATAGTAACCTGCAGTGTAACCGCCTCCCATTGTGTGGCTGAAGTTTGTCACTCGATAACGAGGCTGAATCTGACGAGGAATGCCACGTTCAGCAAGTTTCTTCTCTTCAAACGCCATCACATCAAAGTCTTCTGGCACTTCGGTAAGGACATGAAGGTCCATATCCACAAGCGAAGCAGCAAGATATTCAGTTGTCGCAAAACCTTGTCCGTACTTGCCACAAGCATTATACTTGTCGAGAAGTTCTTGTGGAAGTGGTTCTCCAGTCTTATAATGCTTAGCATATACTGCAAGCACTTCTGGTTCAAACGCCCAATGCTCATTTATCTGAGAAGGAAGTTCGACAAAGTCACGCTCCACTCCACTAACTCCCTGATAGTGTACATCACGCATAAAGGCATGAAGTGCGTGACCAAATTCGTGGAACATCGTAGTCACGTTGTCGATACTCTGAAGTGCAGGTTTATCGCTGCTTGGAGGAGTCATGCTACATACATTCACTACGACTGGTTGCACACGCTTGTCATCCTCATACTTCTGACTGCGGAACGAAGTACACCATGCACCTGCTCTCTTGCCATCACGTGGATAATAGTCGCTATAGAAGATTGCAAGGAGAGTGGAATCCTTATCGTACACTTCCCAACAATTAGCAGTCTTTTCGTATGAAGGAACCTCTTCGGTCACATTCTTGAAAGTAAGACCATAGAGCTTGTTTGCGGTATAGAATACACCTTGAAGAACATTATTGATTTCAAGATATTCGGAGAATTTCTCTTCATCAAAATTGAACTTCGCCTTACGCGCGCGTTCATTATAATACATATAATCCCAACCTTCAGGTTCGCAAGTCAAGCCATCCTTCTTCATCTCAACTCGGATATCTGCCAACTCAGCATTTGCCGACTTAACTGCAGGAGTCCAAATCTGGTCAAGAAGGTTATAAACAGCCTCTGGAGTCTTAGCCATACGAGTATCGAGAATCTGCGAGGCACAGTTCTTGAAGCCCATCAACTTGGCGCGCTCCAAACGAAGACGAACGAGTTTGGCACATATCTCCTTGCTGTTGTATTCGTTGTCCTGATTGCCACGATTGCAGTACGCATCATAAACTTTGCGACGAAGTTCGCGGTTGGAACAATACTGAAGAACTGGATTACAAGACGAACGCTGCATATTGAACATGAACTTTCCTGGTTGTCCCTGTGCCTCAGCCATTGCGGCAGCACGGTCGATATTAGCCTGTGGAAGACCAGGAAGTTCGTCCTTGCTGTCTGCTACAACAAATGTGTTGTTTGTTTCATGAAGAAGGTTCTGGGAGAACTTAATCTGAAGAGCGGAAATCTCCTGATTGAGTTCACGAAGACGAGC
>DCIW01000119.1:3106-4237 GCA_002317225.1 Prevotellaceae bacterium UBA1716
TTATCCACAAGTTTCATCTCCTCCTTGTTCATCTTTGTGCTATCCATATCATCATACACCTTCTTCACCTTTTGGAAGAGTTGCTGATTCATATAGATATCATCGCTATGAGCAGAGAGGATTGGTGACATTTCCTCTTCGAAAGCACGAGTCTCGGCAGTTGAATTACTTGAAGAAATAGGCGAGAAAGTCATTTCCATTCGGTCGAGTTCTTCACTACTATTGTCGAGTGCGGCGATAGTGTTCTGGAAAGAAGGAGCATCTGTGTTCTCAACGATTGCCTTGATGCGTTCCTTCTGCTTTTCCATTCCAAGTTTTGCAGCTTCACGATAATCGTCGATGGTAATATCTTCAAAGGACTCGATACCATGTTTCTTGTCGCTCTTTGCAAGCAATGAATTCTTATGATTATTTTTTTTTATAATATTAACGAGTTCTGGATCGACTATACCTGTCACATCCGGTGCTTTACAACCAAGAAGGATGGAAGCAGTCGCTGCTGTTATAATTATTTTCTTGTTCATTTTATTCAATTACACTTACGTTCATAAAGATATCTTCCTTTGGACGATCTCCAGGAAGAGTTGCTGCAGTCTGAATCTTCTCTACGATATCAAGACCTTCTTCCACTTCGCCAAAGACTGTATATTGACCATCAAGGTGAGGAGTGCCTCCCACTGTAGTGTATGCTTCTTTTTGTGCATCAGAAAGTCCCTTGCTGCCTTGAGTCTTGAAGATGGCATAAGTCTGGGATTCGAGTTCGTTCTGAAGTTCCATAAGTCCATCACGATCACGGTCACGACGAAGTTGCATAATCTGTGAGCGATGCTCGTTAACGAGTTTGTTGAAGATAGTCTGCTGTGCCTGCATATCCATCTGCTTTGCAAGTTGACCAATCTGTCCTTGGTTGTAAGTCTTTCCCCAAACAATGTAGAACTGCGAACCGCTTGAACGACGTTCTGGATTAACCTCATCACCTTGACGTGCCGCAGCAAGAGCACCACGCTTGTGGATAAGTTCTGGTTTGATTTCTGCCTCGATTGTGTATTCTGGACCACCAGTACCATAATGTGCTCCTGGTTGAGGATCCTTGCTATTAGGGTCGCCACCTTGAATCATAAAGTCTTTGAT
>DCIW01000119.1:4298-31382 GCA_002317225.1 Prevotellaceae bacterium UBA1716
AAGTTGTCACGATGGAGCGGAGTCTCATCGTAAAGGCGAACAATGATATCGCCGAGTGATGTTGAAATTTTTACTTTTGACATGATATTTAGTTTTGAGTTATGAGTTTTGAGTTATGAGGGGCAAAGGAGAACCTTTGCAAACGGGGGCTGTGGAGGCTGAGGTTAGAACCATGCCTCAAGTGTGCCTCCATTCATGATTTCAGCATGAGTGATATGGGTGCGAGATAGCGGTTTTCCATTGAGCAACCATTTCTTGACGATGCCTTTCTTTGTGTTTCCGTAAGTCTTGACTATGAAAGTCTTGCCGTTTGGGACAGGGATGGACGCTTCGCGAACAGCAGGGCTGCCGAGTTGGTAGATTCCGCCACATGGTTCTACTTGATAGAAACCGAGAGCAGACATGATGTACCATGCAGACATCTGACCGACATCCTCGTTTCCACAAAGACCAGCAGGTTTATCATCGTAGAGTTCATCCATCACACGGCGAATCATCTTCTGTGCCTTATGTGGCTTGCCAATATAATTATAAAGGTAGAGGACATGGTGTGAAGGTTCGTTGCCATGGGCATACTGACCAATCAAACCTGTAATGTCAGGATTTGCATGTTCACCAAGGTCGCTATCAGCAGTGAAGAGAGCATCAAGTTTCTTTTCAAATGCTTTTGCACCACCAAGAAGTTCGATAAGTCCGTTTACATCATGTGGTACGAGGAAAGTGTAATGCCAAGGATTACCTTCGGTATAATCACCAGTTTGATGACCAGGCTTGAATCCTTCAGCACTACGGAACTCGCCCTTAGAACTGAGAGCACGCATATAACCTACACGCTTATCATAAAGTTTTGTATAGTTCTTTGATATACTTGTAAGTTTGATGCTATCGTCCTTATGGCCAAGTTTTCCTGCTACTTGTGCAGCACTCCAAAGTGCGAGGAAGTATTCCATATTCTTAGCAACAGACTCACCCTGTTCGCTATCGAATGGGATATATCCAAGTGTAGAGAGATAATTCTTGCCGCGATAATCATAATCACGATTTATGACATTGAAACCACGAGGCAACTGAACACTCTCATCAGCAGGAAGCACACTTGCCTTCATTGCCTGATAAGCTGCTTCGGCATCCACATCTGCATTCTGCCCCTTCAGCACGATATCAGCAAGAACTGGTACAGCAGGCTCACCAACCATACAATAAGTTTCGTTGCTCATAAGGTGCCACATTGGGAGTTCTCCACTACGATTGAAGATATCCATCATTGTCTTTGCATAATCTCGGGAGCGGTCAGGACAGATGATTGTAGCAAGTGGATGTGCTGCACGATAAGTGTCCCACAAACTCCATGTGGTGAGATGATTATAATCAGCATCATGATGAGCACGAAGGTCAACTCCGAGGAAGTCGCCATTGCAGTCGCTCCATACTTGTGGTGCTACCATAAAGTGGAACATTGAAGTATAGAAAATGCGGCTTTCGCGAAGAGTTGGGAAGGTTGCCTTCACTCGTGACAATTCCTTTTCCCATGCGGTGTCAGCGGCAGTTTTAACCGACTCGAAATCCCATGTTGGCATCTCCTGACGAAGATTAAGGATAGCATTGGTTTCACTTGTTGGAGAGAGGGCAACTTTGACAAGTTGAGTAGTCTTGTTACCTTTTAGTTTTACGATGCTATAAGCCTTCTTAATTGCATTAGGACGTGCTCCATCACGATATTCAATCGAAGCAATTTCATCCTCAAACTGAATAGTGAAATATACTTGTTGACGGTTTGCCCAACCATACGAATAACGATAACCGAGAAGAGTCTTCGAGTCCAACTGGGTGAGTCGGCATTCGGTAAGTCTGTCCCAAGTGCCTACTCCATTTTCAAAGTCAACGACAAGTGCATTCTTTGATGAAGCCTCAGGATATGTGAAACGATAGAGAGCCACTCGTTGTGTAGCGGTCATCTCAGCATTTATATTCCAGCGATCGAGTTTGACTTGATAATAACCCGCCTTAGCAGTTTCGTTCTTGTGCGAATAGGTTGATGCAAGTCCAATACGCGAACAAGTAACATCACCCGCTATCGGCATAAGAGAAATATCACCAAGGTCGGCACATCCTGTACCACTAAGATGCAACTGTGAGAATCCGATGATAGAATCAGATGACTCGTGATACCCCGAGCACCAATCCCATTCCCACTGCCACTGAGTAGGTCCTGCCTGTATGAGTCCGAATGGAACATTTGCTCCAATGAATACATGTCCATGATCGCCCGTTCCGATTGTTGGGTCAACAAATGATGTTAGCTTCTGTGCTGACATTGAGAGAGCAAGAAGACATACGGAAATTGCTAAAAGAAGTTTTTTCATATGTATTAAAATTGTATTTTTGTTATTACTGGTAAATGGTCTGACATATAAGGTTGAACAACGCCTTCCTTCTTTATGTCAGGGATGAAAGAACGAAGCACCTTGACATTCTTGGTTACAAAGACAAAGTCAATCTTCTCACGACGTGAAGGAAGAATCTTGCCCCATTCGTGCCAAGTGCCTTGATGACCATAGATGCTCTCACCCACCTTGTGCGAATCATTAAGCACGAAATCGTTTGTGGTGATTGTGCGATAAGCATCCGAAGTATCATCGACATTGAAATCTCCTGTAAGGATTGCTGGTTCATCACCTACTATCTCACGAATCTTCTTTATTATGAGAAGTGCCCCATTACGACGTGCTTCGATACCAACATGATCGAAGTGCGTATTGATAGACATAAAGATTCGTCCCGTAGACTTATCCTTCAACTTTGCCCAAGTTGCTATGCGGCAACACGCTCCATCCCAGCCAATGAAGCCCGCACTATCAGGATATTGTGAAAGCCAGAAAGTGCCTGAGTCGAGTGCTTCGTACTTATCTTTCTTGAAGAAGATAGGAGCATATTCGCCCTTTGTCTTACCATCATCACGACCAACACCAACGAAAGAATATTCAGGAAGACGAGTCTGCAAGTCCTTAAGTTGGTTGTGGAGAACCTCTTGCATACCAACGATATCAAGGTCTTGAGCATGAATATAAGATGCTATTGTGTCGCGACGAGCCACCCAACCAACGCCTTTTTTCTTATCATCTTTATTATCGTAACGGATATTGAAAGTTGCATAATTCAGAGTGAGACGAGTAGAAACTAACGGTTGTGTCAAGATTGAAGGATGCTCCTTATATGCCTTGATAACGAGTTCGCCAAAGAGATTATTTGCCCATGCAAACCACTTGCGGGTAAAGTCCTTGTGGTCATTCACATTGAACGACTCATGCATAAATCCAGTTTCTCCATCTGTGTGTATAAGTTGATAGAGACATTCGCGAAGTTCGTTAGCATCACTTGTAGTCAATCCTTTCATTATCATGCTCATCGGCCAAGCATAATTCACACCAACATGTGGTCCACCAATGCCTTCTCCATCTTTTCCTCGGAAGAAATAAGGGTTGTCTTGACTCCACACAAAGCGACGAGTGTTCTGATAGATATAGTCGTCAGCCTTGCAATATCCAAGATAAGGAAGCGAAAGAAGCGAAGGCACGTTGGCATCATCCATCATGAAATAGTTGCCAAAGCCATCAACTTCGTATGCATATATCTTTCCATATTTAGGATGTGTAACGATAGCATACTTCTTTATTGCTGCATCGACCTCAGAAGCCATCTCACGACATTCGGTTGCAAAAGCAGTATCGTGCGAAATCTTATCTGTCATTTCAGCTAACTGATGAAGCGAAACGACTGCAAACATATTTGAAGGAATCAAGAATCCATATTGGGTAGCATCATCCGATGGGCGGAAAGCAGAGAAGATGAGTCCGCAAGGATTGACCGGTGCTCCCCACCCCCAACCTTGTTGTGTATCGGAAGGAGCATGAGTCTTACGCTGGAATTTATAAGGGCCACGATTCTCTTTTCGCTGTTGTTCGCGGAAGGTCTTAACAATAAGGTGCATTGCCTTCTGCCATTCTTCATCGAAAACAGATTCGTCTCCTGTAATCAACCAATAATAATATGCAAGGCGAATTGCATAACAAAGCGAGTCGATTTCCCACTTTCTCTCGTGCAATTCGGGTAACATTGTTGTATAGTCCGACTCCCAATCACTACCTGTTGCCTCCCGATTGAAAGCATTGGCATAAGGGTCGATGAGTATGCAAGCCATCTGACGACGGATAGCACCTGCAACAAGTCTGCGTAATGCTTCGTCGTCCTTCATTAAAGAAAGATAAGGAAAGAGTTGGGCAGAAGAGTCGCGTAACCACATAGCATTGATATCGCCTGTAATTACAAATGTATCTTCTTTCCCGTTGCGAGTGCCAAGTTTGACAGTTGTATCGAGGGTGTTTGGATAGCAGTTGAGGAACATCTCCCGCAGTTTATCGTCCTTGATAGTTGAAGCCACTTCGGACATCAATGCCTCTACCGCCTGTGATGAGAAACAGCGTTCAGCAACAGGAGGACGCTTGTCACCTTGGGCAAGAAGCGTAAAAGGCGTTACGAGAGATAAGGCTATAGCAAAAAAAAGTTTCTTCATAATGTATCGTCTTTCATTTGAGCACAAAGGTACGAATAATTACTCATTCAAAATCCTTTTTTAGGAAAAAAGCGACTTATACAGCAACCTAATTCCCAATTATTTACTATCTTTGCACAAAATTAGCATTTATGGCATCGTTTACACCATATCTTGAAGTGCTCGGACTGACCAAACGCATAGGTCACAGAGTGCTTTTCGAAGACATTTCTTTCACTATCAATGAACGCGACCATATCGGTCTTATCGCAAAGAACGGAACGGGCAAGAGCACGCTCCTTAGTATTATTGCGGGTATCGAAGGCGACGATGGAGGAAAGATGGTGTTCAAAAACGACTTGAAGGTGGGGTATCTTAGCCAAAATCCAACTATCGGTCCTCTTCAAACAGACGAAGGAAGTCATCCAGAAAGTCAAGAAGCGATGGAACTGCGCTACAAGCAATTCCTCACTCAGATGAAGATCACGGAAGAAGAAGCCAAGCGTCCTGCAAGTCAACTTTCAGGTGGTCAAGTGAAACGAATAGCACTTGCTCAAGTACTTGCAAAGGAACCCGACTTGCTTATTCTTGATGAGCCTACCAACCACCTCGATTTGGAGATGATTGAATGGTTGGAGAATTTCCTCAGTCGTTCAACGATGGCTATATTCATGGTCACTCACGACCGATACTTCCTCGACCGAATCTGTTCGACTATCATCGAGATGGATGACCAGCGACTCTACACTTACAAGGGTAACTATTCATACTATTTGCAGAAGCGACAGGAACGAATTGAGAATCTCAACGCCTATATAACTCGTGCCAACAACCTCTATCGTACAGAACTCGAATGGATGCGTTCAACTCCTTGTGCCCGAAGCAGTAAGGCAAGATATCGCATTGAGTCGTTCTACGAACTTGAGAAGGTTGCGAAACAACGCATTCAAGATAATAAGGTTCGTCTTGAAATGGGTGGAACTTATATCGGAAGCAAGATTTTCGAAGCACACAATGTAAGCAAAGCATTCGGAGACAAAGTTATCTTGAAAGACTTTGAATATATGTTCACTCGCTACGAGAAGATGGGAATCGTGGGCAATAATGGTGCGGGAAAATCCACTTTCGTGAAGATGCTTCTTGGCGTCGAACCTCAAGATTCGGGTAGGATTGAGATTGGTGAGACCGTTCGGTTCGGATACTATTCGCAAGAAGGAATGTCGTTCCGCGAAGACCAAAAAGTTATTGACATAGTGAGAGACATTGCTGAATATGTGGATATGGGAAATGGACAGAAACTGAGTGCAAGCCAATTCCTTCTTCACTTCCTATTCCCACCAGAGGAGCAGTTCAACTATGTTTCAAAACTGTCGGGTGGAGAACGCCGAAGACTTTATCTCTGCACGGTGTTGATGAGATCGCCAAACTTCCTTATCCTCGATGAGCCGACTAACGACCTCGACATCGTTACGCTTCAGATTCTCGAAGAATACTTGAAGCAGTTTAAGGGTTGCCTTATCATCGTGAGCCACGACCGATACTTTATGGATAAGGTGGTTGACCATATTCTCGTATTCAATGGCGATGGTGATGTGAAGGACTTCCCCGGGAACTATAGCCAGTACAGAGAATGGAAAAAAGAACAACAAGCAGTTCAGAGTTCTTCTCCAAAAGGAAAGAACGATAAGGATGCAAAGCAGACTGAGCCTTCATCTTCAGATGGAAGAAACCAGAATCGACAGCGCAAACTCACATTCAAAGAGAAGAGGGAATTTGAACAACTTGAACTTGACATCGAAGCCCTCAACAAAGAGAAAGAAGATATCAATGCGGCACTTTGTGGAGGCACCACAGATATAGACGAAATAACCCGACTCAGCAAGCGACTTCCTCTGCTCAACGAAGAACTCGACGAGAAGGAAATGCGATGGTTGGAACTAAGCGAATTTTGTTAAAAACAAGGAAATCAAATGAAGATTAAATCTGCAGAATATAAAGGTTCTTCTCCAAGAGCCGACATGTGTCCTAAGACAGACATACCAGAATATGCTTTCATAGGACGTTCAAACGTGGGCAAATCGTCCCTTATCAATATGCTCACAGGAAAGTCAAAACTTGCAATGACATCATCAATGCCGGGTAAGACTCTCCTTATCAACCATTTCTTGATTAACGAACAGTGGTATCTTGTCGACCTTCCTGGTTACGGATATGCCCAACGCGGAAAGAAGGAAATGGAGAAACTCAAGAATCTCATCAACTATTATGTACTTGAACGCGAACAACTCACTTGCCTCTTTGTGCTCATCGACGTAAGACTTGAGCCTCAGAAGAAAGACATTGAGTTCCTCAACTTCGTGGGAGAAAACGGTGTTCCATTTGCTATCATTTTCACAAAGGCTGACAAACTCAAGAAGCAGCAAGTGCAACCTGCAGTCGACAAGTACGTCAAATTCTTGAAACAGAGTTGGGAAGAACTGCCACCTTACTTTGTGACAAGTAGTGAGTCGCGTTTAGGAAGAGAAGAGGTTCTTGATTATATCGAAAACATCAACAAGGCAATAAAAGAAGACAAAGCTTAAAATAAAAGGCTCTATCTTTTTTTATGTAAAGTATACATATTTTGAAAAATATGAGGTTGCAAAGCGTTTGTGACCTCTTTTTTTATGCATTTTGAAAAAAAGTCTTTGTTTTTGTAACCTTTTATCGTATTTTTTCTTAACTTTGCATCGGTTTTGAGGAGAGTTTATATCTCAGAACCATAACTCCAATTCATTTTTTCAAGATTACATTTATTACAATAGATTTATTGCGATGATACCTTCGCTATAGGTATATCCATTTTATCGATTGACAAATTCAAAATAATACTCACCTTATTATATATATATGTCTAACTACAATATAGAAGACCTCAAAAAGAAGGACATTGCAGAAATCGAAGAGATTGCTGCTGGTATGGGTATCAAAACTAAAGGTTTGGATATGATGGACATCATATTCGCCATTCTTGATGCACAAGCAGAAACCAAAGCCTCTTCTACTGCAGAACAACCAGAACGAAAAAAGCGTCAACGTGTCACAGTAAAGAACGTTGACCGTGTATATACTGCCAACCAGAAAAAAGCTAAGAAGGTTGACAAGACTATGACTATTACAAAGGACGAGTCTCTCTTTGCCGATCTTTCAAAGGCTGAGCAGAACGAACTCACTCAGATGGAAAATGTTGCACCTCAAGCTGCTCCAGAAGAAGAGGCTGCACCTAAGAAGCGTACCCGTAAGACTGCTGCCGAGAAGAAGACTGAAGCTGCAAAGCCTGAAGCTGAAGCAACTCCAAAGAAGCGTACTCGCAAGACTGCCGAGGAAAAGAAGGCAGAAGAGAGCAAGACGGAGGAAGCACCTAAGAAGACAACTAAAACAAAGAAGTCAACTAAGAAGGCTGCTGAGGAAACTCCTGCTCCTGCGGTTGAAGAGGTGCCAGAAGCAATAGTCAATGATGTTCCTGAAGCTGTTGCAAATGAAGTTCCTGAAGCAGTTGCAGAAGAAGAGAAGCAGACAATGTCTGATATTCCTGAAGCAAACTTCGAACCATCTGCCGAACCAAAGAATATCATTCTTAAGAACAACGAGTTCGTTCCTCCAACAGATGGTACTGACTTCATCATCATTGAAGACATCCCATCTGACACAGGATATGCTCCTCTTCCTATCTTCAAGGAATTTGAACAGGCTGCACGTTCAGAAGCTCCAGACCCACGCAACAGCAACAAGTCTGCGAAGAAGGGACAACAACAACCTGTTGAGAAAATCCAATATGTTGAGCCTCCTTATAAGTTTGATAATATCATCAAGATTACAGGTGTGCTTGACACTGTTGACAACTATGGTTTCCTCCGTTCTTCAGACTACAATTATCTTCCATCTCCTGATGATGTTTACGTTTCTCCTCAACAGGTGAAGCAGTACGGACTTAAGAATGGTGATGTTGTCGAAGGTTTTGTTCGTCCTCCACGTGATGGTGAGCGTTTCTTCCCACTCACTTCGGTAGTTCGCATCAATGGTTGTGACCCAGCTGTTGTACGCGACCGTATCGCATTCGAGTTCCTCACACCACTCTTCCCAGATGAGAAATTCAAGTTGTGTAAGGGTTACAACGATACTATGTCTTCACGTGTTGTCGACCTCTTTGCTCCAATCGGTAAGGGTCAGCGTGCTCTTATCGTGGCTCAGCCTAAGACTGGTAAGACTCTCCTTATGAAGGATATAGCCAACTCTATCGCTGCAAATCATCCAGATGCTTACTTGATGATGCTCCTTATTGATGAGCGTCCTGAGGAAGTAACTGATATGGCTCGTACTGTAAATGCGGAAGTTATCGCTTCTACATTTGATGCTCCTGCCGAAAACCATGTGAAGATTGCAGGCATCGTACTCGAAAAGGCAAAGCGTATGGTTGAGTGCGGACACGATGTGGTAATTTTCCTCGACTCTATCACTCGTCTTGCTCGTGCTTACAACACAGTATCTCCTGCATCTGGTAAGGTGCTCTCGGGTGGTGTTGACGCTAATGCACTTCACAAGCCAAAACGTTTCTTCGGTGCGGCTCGTAATATAGAGAATGGCGGTTCGCTTACAATCATCGCAACTGCCCTTATTGATACAGGTTCTAAGATGGATGAAGTTATCTTCGAGGAATTCAAGGGAACTGGTAACATGGAACTTCAGCTCGACCGTTCTCTTGCAAACAAGCGTATCTTCCCTGCTGTCAATCTTATCGCTTCAAGCACTCGTCGCGATGACTTGCTCCAAGATCAGACTACTCTCAACCGTATGTGGATTCTCCGCAAGCACATTGCCGACATGACATCTATCGAGTCGATGAACTTCCTCCTCAACCACATGAGCGGTACGAAGAACAACGAAGAGTTCCTCATCTCCATGAACGGATAAAATCGCTATCAAGTTATTATCATACACGACGTGTTGCTTTGCAATGCGTCGTTTTTCTTTTTATGCCCATTCCCATTCGCTGTTGTGTTCAGAAAAACATTTAATGTTTTTCATAAAAACACCCTAAAGCTCCATTCCAATCTCCCTAATGTTTTCGCCAAATCTCCCTAATAAAAACTGCCACCCAGACTTTCATCCAGATGGCAGTTACCTTATCTTTTTATCTATCTTCTATTTTCCGTTTACCTTATTCATAAAATCAACTACATCCTTGTTCTGTCGGAACTCATCGGGAGCCTTTCCGTAGAGTTCATCAATCATTGGATTTGTGGTAGGGAAACCGTACTTCATTGATTCAGCCGTGCAAAGACGCATGAACCATGTCACACCTAAGATATTATCATAGTTATCAGTGATGAAGTTCGAGTCCTTCTTGTCGAGTTGTGCACGAAGATCAAACTCCTCTTCACCGAGAGTAGTGTATATCTGATCCTCTGGCACACCATCCAAAAGCATGGAAGCCTCCTTATGTGGCAGTTCATCAAGAAGCATCGTGAGCGAGTCGCGAGAAGTAAGGAACTGATAGAACTTGTCGTTGAGCGGGGTTCCACCAACCTTCAATGTCGAGTTTGCAAAACTAACTTCTATATTACCTTGCTCAAGCACCACAGGTACACTCATATTTCCGAGTACAAGCTGCACGCATTGTACAGAGTCAAGAATACCGGTCATGCTGAATTTTCCGTGCACGATATCACACGAATCCACCGTATGGGCATCCTCCGTACTCTTCAGGAATGCCGTATTGGCACCATAAATCGACTGCAACGAAGTGCCCGATACCGAATACTTGTCCGAGCATGATGCCAATGCCACAACAGCAAGCACTGCCCAAACCATATCGTTTATTATACGTTTCATTTATATAGATAACGGTTCTGAATTAATTTATTCTATGGTTTTATCTTTGTTACTATATGCAAAGATACAATAACTACCCCACCCTACAAAGTATTTTATGCCTTGTTATCATTCATTTAACGTTTTTAAAGATTAAAGGAAGAGAAATTAAAAGAAAGTAAGAATGCAATAACAAAAAAGAGAACCTCAAATGAGATTCTCCTTTATATAATATGCATTAATTCTTTAGAATTCTGCTGTCTTTGGTGTGCGTGGGAATGGGATAACGTCGCGGATATTCTGCATACCTGTAACGAAGAGGATGAGACGCTCGAAACCAAGACCGAAACCACCATGAGGACAAGAACCGAAACGGCGAGTGTCGAGATACCACCACATGTCCTTCATAGGAATGTTGCGTGACTCGATTTCAGCAACGAGCTTGTCATAGTTCTCTTCACGAACTGAACCACCAATGATTTCACCAATCTGTGGGAAGAGAACGTCTGTTCCCTGAACTGTTTCTTCCATTTCCTGACCATTGAAGACTGGCTTCTTATCATCAATCTTCATGTAGAATGCCTTAATCTTCTTAGGATAGTTTGTCATGATGACAGGCTTCTTGAAGTATTCCTCCACGAGGTAACGCTCATGCTCTGAAGCAAGGTCGTCACCCCACTCGCATGGGAATTCGAACTTCTTGCCACCCTTGATTGCCTCCTGAAGGATTTCGATACCCTTTGTATAAGGGAGACGAACGAACTCTTCCTTAAGAACACCTTCGAGACGAGCAATAAGACCCTTATCAATCATCTTGTTGAGGAACTCAAGATCATCCTTACAGTTGTCGAGAGCCCACTTCACACAGAACTTGATGAAGTCCTCTTCGAGAGTCATAAGGTCGTCGAGGTCGATGAAACAAACCTCAGGTTCAACCATCCAGAACTCTGCAAGGTGACGTGGAGTATTACTGTTCTCTGCACGGAATGTAGGACCGAAAGTATAAATCTGACCAAGTGCAGTAGCACCAAGCTCACCTTCAAGCTGACCTGATACTGTGAGCGAAGTCATCTTTCCGAAGAAGTCGTCATCATAAACGATGCTACCGTTCTCGTCCTTCTTGAGGTCGTAAAGATTCTTTGTAGTAACCTGGAACATCTGACCAGCACCTTCACAGTCGCTTGCAGTGATAAGTGGAGTGTGGAAATAGAAGTAACCATGCTGGTGGAAGTATGTGTGGATAGCCATCGCCATATTGTGGCGGATACGCATCACAGCACCAAATGTATTGGTACGCAAACGCATGTGAGCATGCTGACGCATATACTCGAACGACTGTCCCTTCTTCTGCATTGGATAGTCAGCACCACAAGGACCAAAGAGTTCAATCTCCTTTGCCTGAACCTCAGATGCCTGACCCTGTGCAGGACTCTCAACGAGAATACCCTTCACACTGATGCAAGAGCCTGTTGTAATCTGCTTAAGAACTTCATCTGTAGCAACACCTGGATCAACAACAACCTGAATGTTCTTGATAGTTGAACCATCATTGAGCTGGATGAAATCAACAGCCTTACTTGAACGGTGGGTGCGAACCCATCCCATCACAGTAATCTCTGCATTGTAGTTAGTTGACGCAAGAGCATCAACAATCTTTGTTCTTTTCATTTTGTGCTATTTTATTTGTCTCGGACTTTCCGGATTGTCCGGAAAATCCGGACATTCCGGGAAACTTAATTATTCAAAACTACCCATGTGAAGCATAGCAACTTCCTGTTCTGTGAGGAAGCGCCAGTCACCACGCTTGAGACCCTTCTTTGTAAGACCAGCAAATACAACGCGGTCGAGCTTGCAAACCTTGTAACCAAGGCTTTCGAAGATACGACGAACGATGCGGTTCTTACCTGAGTGAATCTCGATACCTACCTGCTTCTTATCTACATCGCTTGCATACTGAACGTCATCTGCACGGATTTCACCATCTTCGAGTTCAATACCCTCTGCAATCTTCTGAAGGTCGGAAGAAGCACAGTTCTTATCGAGTGTAACGTGATAAATCTTCTTCTTGAGGAACTTAGGGTGAGTAAGCTTAGATGCAAGTTCACCATCGTTAGTGAAGAGAAGCACACCAGTTGTGTTACGGTCAAGACGACCAACTGGATAGATACGCTCACGACAGCAGTTCTTCACGAGGTCCATAACAGTCTTACGCTGCTGTGGATCGTCAGATGTTGTAACGTAATCCTTTGGTTTGTTAAGGAGAACGTAAACCTTCTTCTCGATAGAAACGAGCTGATCGTGGAAGTGGATTGTATCTGTACGCTGTACCTTTGTTCCGAGTTCAGTAACGATTTCGCCATTAACCTTAACAACACCTGCCTGGATGAACTGGTCTGCCTCACGACGTGAGCAAACACCTGCATTAGCAAGGAACTTGTTAAGACGGATTGGTGCATTTGGATCTTCAAGATATTCCTTGTACTCAATCTGCTTCTTCATTGAGTACTTAGCATTTGGATTGTAGTCGGCTGTACGAGGACGCTGCTGGTAGCCACCACGCTGCTGACCATAGCCACCACGATTATTATTGTAACCGCCACGCTGCTGACCATAGCCACCCTGACCACCGCGGTTGTTATTGTAACCTCCACGCTGCTGATAGCCACCCTGACCACCGCGGTTGTTGTTGTAACCACCACGCTGCTGGTAACCACCCTGACCACCGCGGTTGTTATTATAACCACCACGCTGCTGATAGCCACCCTGCTGGTATTCACCATCCTGCTGAGGACGCTGCTGATAGCCACCCTGACGGTTGTTGTTGTAACCTCCCTGATGGTTGTTGTAACCACCTTGACGATTGTTGTTGTAGCCACCCTGACGGTTGTTGTTGTAACTTGGACGTTCCTGTCTCTCGTAGTTGTTGTAGCTACGCTGTGGACGCTGCTGCTCTTCACTGCCAGTGCTTGAGCTGCCACCGAATCCTGCTGGACGGAAACCGCGCTCACCATTTGCGCTGTAAGCTGGTGCGCTGTTGCGATTGAAGCGAGGACGCTGTGGGCGATCGCCACGGTTGTAAGATGGACGACTCTGTCCATAAGTGTTTTCACGATTGTAAGAACGATAACCCTCGCGGTTACCTCCATTCTCAGAATTCTCTGATGCAGAGCTATTTCCCTGCCATTCTTCTAATTCAGACATTTTCTTTCTCTAAAATTAAATAAGTAAATCAATCTTTTTATTATATCAAATATACTAGGTGTATTCGTTTTCTCTCAAGAATCAAATACCTGTGTAGCTGTGTGGAGTGATGGCACGAAGTTCAGCCTTCACGCTTTCGCTTACATCGAGACCTTCGATGAAGTTACTGATTGACTCGCCAGTAATGGCTGAGTTGGTACGAGTAAGTGCCTTGAGAGCCTCGTATGGATGTGGGTATGCCTCACGGCGGAGGATAGTCTGGATACCTTCAGCACAAACTGCCCAGCAGTTGTCGAGATCACGGTTGATAGCAGCTTCGTTGAGAAGGAGCTTACGAAGTCCCTTGAGTGTGCTTTGGATTGAGATGACCATGTGTCCCATTGGAACGCCAACATTACGAAGAACTGTTGAGTCTGTAAGGTCACGCTGCAAACGACTTACTGGCAACTTCTGGCTGAGGAATGCAAGTATTGAGTTTGCCATTCCGAGGTTGCCCTCAGAGTTCTCGAAGTCGATTGGATTAACCTTGTGTGGCATTGCAGATGAACCAACTTCACCTGCCTTAATCTTCTGCTTGAAGTATTCCATCGAAACATACATCCAGAAGTCGCGGTCGAGATCGATGATGATTGTGTTGATACGCTTCATTGCATCGAAAACACCACCAAGATTGTCATAGTTTGAAATCTGTGTAGTCCACTGTTCGCGCTCAAGACCAAGTTTCTCACTTACGAACTTATTGCCGAATGCCTTCCAGTCGTACTGAGGATAAGCGATGTGGTGAGCGTTGTAGTTACCTGTAGCACCACCAAATTTAGCAGTAATCTTGCAAGCCTTAAGTTGGTTGAGCTGTTCAGTGAGACGATACACATACACCATTACTTCTTTGCCAAGGCGAGTTGGACTTGCAGGCTGACCGTGAGTCTTTGCAAGCATAGGAATTTCCTTCCACTCGTCTGCATATTCTTGAAGTTGTGCGATGAGTTCTTCTACCTGAGGATAATAAACCTCAACGAGAGCATCCTTGATTGAAAGTGGTACTGATGTGTTGTTGATATCCTGTGAAGTAAGTCCGAAGTGGATGAACTCCTTATACTCTTCGAAATTACCAATCTTGTCAAGTTCTTCCTTTATGAAATACTCTACAGCCTTAACATCGTGGTTCGTCACCTTCTCGATGTCCTTAACACGCTGAGCATCTGCCTCAGAGAAATTGCGGTAGATGTCACGAAGACGTTCGAACAAAGACTTGTCGAACGAAGCGAGCTGTGGAAGTGGAAGTTCACAAAGGGTGATAAAATATTCAATCTCTACTCTTACGCGGTATTTAATAAGAGCGTATTCAGAGAAATAGTTTGCAAGATCCTGGGTCTTGCCATGATAACGGCCATCAATTGGAGATACAGCCGTAAGTGCGTTAAGTTCCATAAATTTTATTACAGAGTTGAGCATTTGAAATCCTGATTAATCAGTCAAGGTAAGCCGACTTCACGTCAGCTGGTACATTGCATTAATTGGTTCTCTTTTTGTTCGTAATGCTATTGATTATATTGTATCCTTAATTAGTTGATATGTCTTTTAGTCATGCAAAGATAGCACTTTAAAATAATGTACGCGTAAGAAAAGGCTATAAATCTTTGTTTTTTAGTGATTTTTATCACTTTTCCTTAGTAATATGAAGTATTCTGACAGTTGTATATACCTCAAGCACGGCAAAGATGACAAAAAAGATGAGCCATGAAGACGGGAAGAGGTAAATGTTGTAGGCAAGATACTGGGTACCGTTGACAAAGATGAATGCTGCACTGAGAAGCAATACTATGACGGCAAACTTACGTTGTCGGTAAAGTCTTTTGAGCGTGAGGTTATCAGTCGTCTGCACTTGTCCGAAACGCCCCACAGCAGTGAAGATTGCTCCTATTGCATAAGCGTATGAAATCCAAAAAGCATGTGTTATCCACAATCCTGCTGCGAGCACAACCATCGTCTCGCCTATCATTTCCAAATTTGCAAAAGCCTTATTGTTCATTATCTATTCTTATCGTACTCATTCTCAAACACAAACACATCCTCATCAGCCTTCTTCATATAGTATTTCTCACGAGCCACTTGAGTCGTAGCGTCAGGGTCGTACTTCATACTCTTGAGTACCTTATTTTCTGCTTCATACTTGCGGTTATAATCATCAATCTCACTTTTTAAACGAATGATTTCTCGCTTCTGTTCGATACGATGCAACCAACAATTCTCACCGACAAAACCAGTGACAACTATAAACAATATGATGGCAAAAGGCCACTTTAGCTTGAAGAGGTAATGTTTGATACTATGTTTCATATCTATTTCTTACATATTTATGTGCAAAGATAAGAGAAAAACTTGAAAACATCAAAGCCTTAAGTGACATTTTATCATATTTAACTGAAAAACAAGCCTTGCATTCGGGAAAAACAATAAAAACTGCCACCAAGAAATTACTCTTGATGGCAGATATATAGAGTTTGGGAACTCAAATTAGAAGAGCTTGTTTGGATAAACACCATCTTCAACAAGTTTAGCGATACGCTCAACAGTTTCTGGACGGTCTTCAGAATAAGTCACACCGAACCACTTTGAAGTAGTGTCGAGAACCTTACAAGTAGCAGTACCCTCGTTGATGAGCTTGTTTACCATAAGAGGAATGAAGAACTCAGACTTGAGGTTTGCCATGTTAGCAGGATCAGAAAGGAACTCCTTGAAGTATTCTTCAGAATAGTCGAAATAGTCTGGAGTGAAGCCCCACATATTCATAGATACTGGTGCGTTCTCATCAACTGGAACCCATTCGCCATCATCCTTGTTGTCCTTGCGGTAAGCAACTGTACCATCCTCTTGACGAGCAATCTTAGTACATTCAACACAAGTTGTAAGACAACCTTCGTCGTTCTTTGAACAGATACCACGAGATACAGTACCATTCTCTGAAAGAGTGTTTGAAACACGGAAACCAACCATTGCGTACTGGCCCTTAGCACCTTCTGGGAGATCTGCAAGGAACTTACCGATTACCTGGAATGCATCACGATTGTAGAAGTCGTCGCAGTTGATAACGCAGAATGGTTCCTTAATAACGTCCTTACCCATAAGAACTGCGTGGTTAGTACCCCAAGGCTTCTGACGACCTTCTGGGCAAGTGAAGCCTTCTGGAAGGCTGTCGATGCTCTGGAAGCAGAGTTCGCAAGGAACTACACCTTCGTACTTAGAAAGAATCTGAGTGCGGAACTGCTCTTCAAAATCCTTACGGATAACCCATACAATCTTACCGAATCCAGCCTTTACAGCATCGTAGATTGAGTAGTCCATAATTGTTTCACCATTTGGTCCGAGACCATCAAGCTGCTTCAAACCGCCGTAACGGCTTCCCATACCTGCAGCGAGGAGGAAAAGTGTTGGTTTCATATAGTTTGTTTATTTGTTAATTGAATTGTTGTTTTTAATAGTAGCGTACAAAGGTAGCAATTATATACTATCTTTGCAAATATTTTGCGGTTTTTTCTCGATTTAATTCAATCCTTTCATCGAAAGTGCCATTCTGCCACGTTTCAAATCGACTTCAATGACACGAACCTGAACGTGTTGGTGCAGTTCTACCACTTCGGTAGGATCCTTCACAAACTTATCCGCCAACTCCGAAATATGAACCAATCCCTTTGTGTGAACACCTACATCGACAAAGCAACCAAAGTTGGTGATATTAGTCACGATACCAGGAAGAACCATACCCGGTTGAACGTCTTCGAGTTCCTTCACATCCTTTGAGAATGCAAATGCTTCGAGTTGCTGACGAGGGTCGCGACCTGGCTTGTCAAGTTCTTGCATGATATCTTCGAGAGTTGGGATTCCGACTTTATCAGTAACGTATTTCTTGATGTCAATCTTATCGCGAAGTGTCTTGTCAGAAAGGAGGTCGGCAACAGTACACTTCAAGTCCTTTGCCATCTTCTCTACGATAGGATAACTTTCCGGGTGGACAGCACTATTGTCGAGTGGTTGCTTTCCTCCACTCACTCGCAAGAAACCTGCAGACTGCTCAAATGCTTTAGGACCAAGTTTTGGAACCTTCAGCAGTTCCTTACGAGAAGAGAAAGCGCCGTTCTGAGCACGATAATCCACAATGTTTTGAGCGATAGCAGGACCAAGACCAGAGATATATGTCAGGAGGTGCTTGCTGGCAGTGTTAAGATTAACACCAACCTTGTTCACACACATTTCGACTGTTTGGTCAAGCGAGTGCTTAAGAGCCTTTTGGTCTACATCTTTTTGGTATTGACCTACACCAATTGAGTTAGGATCTATCTTAACGAGTTCGGCAAGTGGGTCCATCAATCGGCGTCCGATACTGACTGCACCACGAACAGTCACGTCATAATCAGGGAACTCTTCACGAGCTACTTTGCTTGCAGAATAAATAGAAGCGCCATCCTCGCTAACTACAAATACCTGAATGCTTTCAGGCAAACCGAGACTCTTCACGAACTCTTCTGTTTCACGACTGGCAGTTCCATTACCAATTGATATGGCTTCAATCTTGTACTGCTTTGTGAGAGTCCAAATCTTGTCGCCCGCAGCCCTACGCTCATTCTTTGGAGGATGAGGATAGATTGCCTCGTTGTGGAGAAGATTGCCTTCAGCATCGAGACAAACGACCTTACAACCAGTACGGAAACCAGGGTCAAGAGCAAGCACACGCTTCTGACCGAGAGGAGCAGACATAAGCAATTGTTCGAGATTCTTCACGAAGATACGGATTGCTTCTTCATCGGCTTTCTCCTTACTTATATTTGCAAATTCAGTTTCTATACTTGGCTTGATGAGTCGCTTAAAAGCGTCTTCAATTGCATCCCAAACAAGTTCGGCGCTTCTGCTCGAATTGCGGAGGAACTGACGGTCAAGTTTGTCGAGACAACGCTCATCATCACCGCTGATACTTACCTTAAGGAAACCTTCTGCTTCGCCTCGGCGCATAGCAAGAAGACGATGAGAGGCACAACGAGCAAGCTTTTCGGAGAAGTCGAAATAGTCTCGATATTTTTGCGAAGCATCCTCCCACTCTTGTTGAGCCTCTGGAGTCTTTGCTTTTGTTTTTGTCTTGGTAGAAGTGATGACAGCATCACGTTTGAAGTTGAAACGCACTATGTTACGGGCATCTTCGCTTTCGCTCACTTGTTCTGCGATGATGTCCTGTGCACCTTGAATTGCCTCTTCGGCAGAGTTCACTCCCTTTTCCTTATTAATAAATTCCTTTACCTTCTTGTCCACATCCGCATTTGGATTTTGGAGAAGGAGGAAAGTGGCAAGCGGTTCGAGCCCTTTCTGACGAGCCACTTCGGCACGAGTCTTTCGCTTAGGCTTGTAAGGGAGATAAATGTCTTCGAGTTCGGTTGAGTCCCAACTGTTCTCGATACGAGTTTTGAGTTCTGGAGTGAGTTTGCCTTGTTCCTCAATAGTCTTGAGGATTGTTTCCTTACGCTTTTCGATGTCTTTGAGTTTTTCGAGAGCATCGTTAACGCTTGCAACCTGCACTTCATCAAGAGTTCCTGTCACTTCCTTACGATAACGGGCAATGAAAGGGATTGTGCATCCCTCTTCGAGAAGTCCGACAGTATTGGTAACTTGGCGTTCGCTGATACCTGTAGATTTAGATATCAGTTTGGAGAATATTTGGTTCATTTAGAGTCGTTCAATTATTTCGTTCATTTCTTTACGCTTCTTCTCATTGCGAGGACAATCGTCAGCAATATGGCCAATTGGGACGATGGCAACTGCCTCCCAACCCTCAGGTTGTGGGAAGAGGTGGAGCATCATATCAGTATCGTAGTTGCATACCCAGCAAGAACCAAGACCGCGCTCTGTGGCAGCAAGACAAATATGCTCAACTGCAATGCTGACATCTACATCGCCATGATGTTTTTGGTCAGACGGACGTACCCAGTCGGCATTGTTGTTCTTTAGGGCAATGATATAGAGAGGAGCTGTGGCAAACCATTCACGATTGTAGCACATGTGCAATTTTGCTTTCGCTTCATCGCTTTCGACTATAATAAATTTCCATGGCTGCTTGTTTACGGCAGATGGAGCAAGACGAGTGCATTCGAGGATGTAGTTGAGGTCGTCTTGGGAGACTGGTTCGTCGGTGTATTTGCGGGCGGAGAAGCGGAGGGAGGAGAGTTGGAGGAAGTTCATTTTTTGTGGGGGATTAGGGATTTTTTTATAAAATAAAAAAGGGTACGACAGGGAACGAGGGGTGGACGACAGGGAACGAGGGGTGGACGACAGGGAACGAGAGGTGGACGACAGGGAACGAGAGGTGGACGACAGGGAAAGCAATAGAATAAAAAGGGGATGGTGGGGGATGCTACATCTCAAGATATTCGCGCAGCATTTCGGCACAGCGTTCGCCATCGATGCCGGCACTGACGATGCCGCCTGCATAGCCTGCACCTTCGCCACAAGGGAAGAGGCCGTCGACTGTTTCGTGCATGAGGGTTTCTCTGTCTCTGACAATGCGTACAGGGGCGCTGGTGCGAGTTTCGACACCAATGAGGACTGCTTCGTCCGTTAGGAATCCGTGTGACATCTTTCCGAAATTTTTAAATCCTTGTTGTAGTCTGCTTGATATGAATTTAGGCATCCAAAAATGCATTGGAGTGCTGATGAGTCCTGGAGTATATGAAGTCTTTGGGAGGTCATAACTGCCTTTGTTGTTGACAAAGTGTGCCATTCGTTGTGCAGGAGCAGTCTGACGCATATTGCCTTGCAGCCAAGCAGTCTTTTCGAGACGCTCTTGGAATTCGAGCATAGCGAGTGGGCCACCTACTTGCTCCACACCATCGAGAGGCGGAAGTTCCATGATGCTGCGATCGTTCAAGTCTTCGGCATGAAGTTCGACCACCATACCCGAATTGCTCCAAGGACTGTTACGTTGCGAGTTGCTCATACCGTTGACCACGATTTGCTGAGGGCCGCTTGCAGCAGGAACGACAGTGCCACCAGGACACATACAGAACGAATATACGCCGCGCCCTTCCACTTGAGTCACAAAACTATATTCGGCAGCAGGGAGATAGTTGCCACGTCCGTTCTTGTTGTGATATTGGATTTTGTCGATAAGTTCGCTTGGATGCTCAAGTCGCACACCAACTGCAATATCCTTTGCTTCGATTGGAATTTCAGACCTATAGAGATAACGATAGACATCGCGAGCACTATGACCGGTAGCAAGAATTACAGGGCCTTTGAAAGAAACCTCACTGCCATCAGCCCTTACACACTCCACACCAACGACTTTCTTCTTGCCATCAGGAGCGATAGGACAAAGGAGAGCAGTCATCTTAGTTTCGAAATGCACTTCGCCACCACACTTGATGATAGTATTACGCATCGACTCGATGATGTAAGGGAGTTTGTCGGTTCCGAGATGAGGATGAGCATCGGCAAGGATATTGGTACTTGCACCATGCTGGCAGAATACGTTGAGAATCTTCTCTACACTGCCACGCTTCTTACTTCGGGTATAGAGTTTTCCGTCGGAGAAAGCACCTGCACCACCCTCTCCGAAAGAGTAGTTGCTCTCGCCATTCACCTTATGTTCGCGAGAGATGAGGGCAATGTCCTTACGACGATCGTGAACATTCTTTCCTCTCTCCACAACGATAGGGCGAATTCCGAGTTCGATGAGACGAAGAGCCGCAAAGAGACCGCCAGGACCAGCACCTACCACAACTGCCTGAGGTTTGCCCTCCACATTCTGATATTCTGTGTGGATGTATTCGTCGTCAGTTGGGAGTTCGTTGATGTAGCACCTCACTTTTAGGTTGACAAAAATGGTGCGCTGTCGGGCGTCAATACTTCTCTTCAGAATTCTTATCGCCTTGATGGTACGTACATCCATACCCTTATCTTCAGATAAGAATTTCTTGACACTTTGCTCATTTGCTGCCTGCTCTGGCAGAACGCGAATCTGATATTCTTGAATCATTATAATTTCAATTTTAGACAAAGATAGAAAATAATTAGGAATTAGGAATGAGGAATTAGGAATTATTTCTTATCTTTGCGAAAATAAATTAAAGAATATGGAAAATTATATAGTTTCAGCCCGCAAATACCGTCCTATGTCGTTCGACACGGTGGTTGGCCAGTCATCATTGACCACCACTCTGAAGAATGCCATCAAGAACGGAAAGTTGGCTCATGCTTACCTCTTCTGCGGTCCTCGTGGAGTTGGTAAGACCACTTGTGCTCGTATCTTTGCCAAGACCATCAACTGCCTTTCGCCACAGGCAAACGGAGAGGCATGTAATGAGTGTGAGTCGTGTAAGGCATTCAACGAACAGCGTTCGTATAATATAAATGAGCTCGATGCTGCGTCAAACAACTCGGTTGACGATATCCGCCAACTTATCGAGCAAGTGCGTATACCGCCTCAGATTGGAAAGTATAAGGTGTTTATCATCGACGAGGTTCACATGCTCTCTACAGCAGCCTTCAACGCATTCTTGAAGACACTCGAAGAGCCACCTCATCATGCCATTTTCATTCTTGCAACAACAGAGAAGCACAAGCTTTTGCCAACAATCCTTTCGCGTTGTCAGATATATGATTTCAACCGTATGTCGGTAGATGACACCGTGGCACACCTTGCAGCAGTGGCAGCGAGAGAAGGCATTCAGTGCGAACCTGCAGCACTCAACGTCATAGCACAGAAGGCAGATGGTGGTATGCGTGATGCACTTTCAATCTTCGACCAGGTGGCAAGTTTCTGTGGAGGAAATATCACATATCAACGCACTATAGAGAATCTCAATGTGCTTGATTATGATTATTATTTCAAGATTACGGATTATTGTCTTGAGGGAAAGATTACAGAAACAATGCTTACGTTGAACGAAATCCTGAATAAGGGCTTCGACGGACAGCATTTCATCACCGGACTCGCTTCGCATTTCCGCAATCTGCTTGTGTCTCGTGATGCACAGACAGTGAGCCTTATCGATGCGAGCGACGATGTGCGCCAGCGTTATCAGCAGCAGGCACAGAAGTGTCAGTCTCGTTTCATAATGGGAGCAATGAAGCTTTGTAATAACTGCGACTTGAATTATAAGGGTTCGCAGAATAAGCGACTTCTTGTGGAGCTGACATTGATTGAGGCTGCTCAACTTGCATTAGGCGAGGAAATCCCTGGTTCGGGGCGTAAGCCCAGGAAAGTTTTAGCGCCATTATTTGCAGCAATCAAGCAACAGGTTGCTGTGGGCAGTCGTGCGCCTCAGGCAAGAGCGACTAATGAAAGTGCAAGAGAGAATGGAGGAAGCGCTCCAGCGAACGCTGGAGGAACGGGGGCTGTAGGAGCACCGGGAAATGCTGGAGGAACGGGGGCTGTAGGAGCTCCAGCGAACGCTGGAGGAACAGTGGCGGCTGGAGGAACGGCGGCTGTAGGGACTGCAGGAAGTGCGGCTCCGATAGGACGACCATTGGCACCAACGGAGACGTCGGTGAGAAGGATAAAGTCGACTATATCTATCAGGGGAGCGTTTGGAGGCACTCAGAGTGCTGTAAATCCTCAGGCAGAAACAGCCAGCGTTAGACAGGAGATGCCGGTAGTCGAGATGAACAAGCCGGTAGATGAATTGTCGTTGAGGACCGCCTGGCGTTCGTTTGCCCATGATTTGCCTCATGAGGAAATAGCGATGCAGAACCGCCTTGATAATATCGAACCTACTTTGCTCGATGAATACAACTTTGAGGTTATAGCGGACAATCCTTCGCTGCAAACGCAGTTGAATGCTTATGTGCCTCGAATTGACAGTTATTTGCGTCAGCGACTCCAAAACTCGAAGATACACATGAATGTTCGTCTTCGTGAGGCTTCGGACAAGAAGAAGTATTTCTCTCGTACCGAAATATTGAACATCATGCTTGAACAAAGCGAAGGATTAAGAAAACTGAAGGAAGAATTCCAGTTGGAATTGGGATAAAAAAAGAAGTGGAATATTGATTTCCACTTCTTTTTTTTATATATGCTTAATTTGTTTAATGCTTAGTCACTTCGACACGCTTGGTGGCTTCTCTTTCGATATTGCGCTTGTCGACTTGAGTGACAACCTTTGCGGCAAGACTCATGTAGGCGATGCCGGCAGGAGAAGCAGGATCGAGAACAGAAGGAGTGCCGTTGTCGCCATTCTCGCAGATGCTCTTTACGAGAGGAATCTGAGCGAGAAGAGGCACATTGAGACTCTCTGCAAGTTCCTTCGCACCATCCTTTCCGAAGATGTAGTACTTCTCCTCCGGATGCTCTGCAGGAGTGAACCAAGCCATATTCTCCACGATACCGAGAATAGGCACATTCACCTTATCGTTCATATACATATTCACACCCTTGCGAGCATCGGCGAGAGCCACTTGCTGAGGAGTGCTGACGATGACCGCACCTGTGATTCCAAGGGTTTGGAGAAGGGTGAGGTGAATATCTGATGTGCCAGGAGGAGTATCGAGAATGAAGTAGTCGAGGTCGCCCCACTTAGCATCTGTGATGAGTTGCTTAAGAGCGTTACAAGCCATACCACCACGCCAAAGAGTTGCTTGGTCGGGGTCAACGAAGAAACCTATAGAGAGCAACTTCACACCGTACTTCTCTACAGGAACTATCAAGTCACGACCATCAACTGTATCAGCATAAGGACGTTCATCTTCCACTTGGAACATCTTTGGCATACTTGGTCCGAAGATATCCGTATCGAGCAGACCTACACGATAACCCAACTTAGCAAGACCGACAGCAAGGTTAGCAGTAACAGTGCTCTTGCCTACTCCACCCTTACCCGAACTTACAGCGATGATATTCTTCACGTTAGGAAGAAGTTTGTCGGGTTCAGGAGGAAGCGCAGTAGCCGACTTTTCAGATATAGTGACCTCGCAGTTTGGGTCGACATACATCTTGATTGCAGCCTCTGCTGCCTTTATAACTGACTTGCGGAATGGATCCGTAGGCTTTGGGAAAATCAAAGAGAAACTGACCTTCAATCCATCAATGCGAAGGTCGTCTTCGAGCATCTCGTTTTCCATGATGCTCTTACCATTACCAGGGTAGCGAACTGTTGCGAGTGCCTGGTGGATGAGTGCGGGATATATTGTTGCCATATGGAGCCCCCCGACCCCCGAAGGGGGCGGCCATCCGGTTAGGAGGGGGATGTGACCTAAAAGCCCCCCGACCCCCCAAGGGGGCGGCCATCCGGTTAGTGGGGACTTAGTTAATTACTAAATTTACTTACTCTGCGCCAGCACGCCCCCTTGGGGGGACGGGGGGCTCCTATTTTCCCGTAGTTCTCGTACTTACCACTTCATGATTATACGAGCGGTAGCCGTCTACAGGGATTTCGATATTTGGTTCTTCGAGAGTGCCTTCTTTTGGGAGGGCAAACTTGATGTACTTGATTGGGATGCCACGGTCGAGCCACATCTGTTCGTAGTAGGTACGGATAGAAGTGAGAGGCGAAGACCCTCTCTGTCCTTCGGACATCTCCCCCTTTATGGGGAGAGGCTGCGCGAAGTCCTTGTAGAGATCCATCGTCAAAGAGAGGATAGCGAGTCCGTTCTTCTCACACATATATTTGGTATATGTAGCGAGGAAGTTGGAGTCGGTCTTCACGTTGATGATACCACCATCCACAAGGAACTTGCGATAACGCTCCATGAAGTAAGTTGAAGTCAATCGTTTGGTTGCCTTCTTCATCTGAGGATCAGAGAAGGTGAGCCAAATCTCAGCCACTTCATCCTCTGCGAAGAGTTGGTGGATGCACTCAATATTGGTACGTAAGAAACCCACGTTCTTCATGCCATCCTTCAATGCTTCCTGTGCACCTGTCCACATTCGTGACCCCTTGATGTCCACTCCGATGAAGTTCATCTCTGGGAATTTGCGAGCAAGTCCGATAGTGTATTCACCACGACCGCAACCAAGTTCCAAAACTATTGGATTGTCATTCTTGAAGAAGTCCTCATGCCACTTTCCTTTGAGTGCGAACTCCTCATTCTGTAACTTATAGAAAGGACACTGCACCACAAGTGGATTGGCATCCATATCTGCGAATTTTGCTAATTTACCTTTGCCCATAAAGCCCCCCGACCCCCCAAGGGGGCGGCCATCCGGATTGTGGGGGCGATGACCTTTTTTATGTATGACCCTTTTTAATGTAATTACTATTTCTGAACTGCGCGCCAGCACGCCCCCTTGGGGGGTCGGGGGGCTACAATTCCGGTATATCAATCATACTCTCTTTCTTACCCTTCAAGTGCTCAGAGAAATAATCCACGAGTCGCCAGTAGAAGTACTCGTTCATGTCGCCGAAACCATGGCGCTGCTGTGGGAGCATAAGCATGTCGAATCGCTTGCCTGCACGGATGAGAGCGTCAACCACACGGAGGGTGTTGCCTGGATGCACGTTGTTGTCGATATCGCCATGGATGAGCATCAAGTGACCCTTCAAGTTCTTTGCAATCTGAGGGTTTGTTGCGATGCTGTAGGCAAATGTGGTATCGTTCTTCACTACATTTTCCTTCACACCGTGATGAGTCTCAGACCACCAACGGTTGTAGATATTGTTGTCGTGATTTCCCGCACAACTAACAGCTGCCTTGAAGAAGTCAGGATACTTGAGAATAGCGGCTGTCGACATGAATCCACCACCCGAGTGACCATGAATTCCCACCTTATTTATATCTATATACTTGTACTTGTTGGCGAGTTGTTCGATAGCCGCTTTCTGGTCAGCAAGTCCGTAGTCGCGGAGATTGCCATAACCATAGTTATGGTACCACTTCGAACGGTCTGGGTGACCACCTCTATTGCCCACCGTGATAACGATAAATCCTGCCTGTGCAAGACGGTCAGTGCGAGGAGTCATCTTAGTGAATGGATACTGAGTAGCCTCCACCTGAGGACCTGGGTAAACATAGTCGATGATAGGATAAACCTTTGTAGAGTCGAAGTTGAATGGCTTGTACATAACGCCCCAAAGGTCGGTCACTCCATCTGCAGCCTTCACCTTGAACACCTCAGGATACTTATATCCTTGAGCAAGGAGTTGGTCCATATCAGCAGCCTCGAGATCCATAACCTTTGCACCCGAAGTTGAATAGAGTGCAGTCTTTGGTTGACAATCCACACGGCTGTAGTTGTCTACAAAATACTGTGCCTTATCATCGATGTAAGGGTCGTGGAAGAATTCGCCCTTTGAGATTTCCTTTGGAGTGCCGCCACCAAATCCTACACGGAAAAGATGCTGGTAGTATGGGTTCTCATTTGGATAATAACCGTTGGCTGTGAAGTAAACCGTGCGACTTGCCTCGTCCACCTTCACGATGTCCATAACATGATACGCACCATCAGTAATCTTGTTCTTGAGTTTGCCGTTGCCGTCGTATAGATAGAGATGTGCCCAACCGTTGCG